>JACKEJ010000006.1:600000-974549 GCA_020633055.1 Sandaracinaceae bacterium
GCGATGGTATCGCTCGGGTGCGGGGTGGGCCTCGTGCCGGAGCTGGTGCGCCAGGGTAGCCCCCTGCGCGACGCCATCCGGGCCGTGCCCGTCCCGAGCCCCCCAGCGGGCTACACGGTGGCGCTGTGCGCGAAGCCACGCACCCTCGAGCGTCGGGCGATGGCGGCGTTCTGGGAGCTGGCATCCACACGTGCGGAGACGCCGTGAGGCCTCCCGCACGGCGAGGCGGGCCACGGGCTCGTCGGATGCAAGCACGCCCCATCGGCACCTGGAGGGCGTGCGTTGCGCTGGACGCGAAGGCGGTGCGACCCTCGGGCGATGCCCACTCCTTCGACCAGGACCCTCCTCCTCTCCTGTGTGTCCTCGTGCGTCTTGGCGTGCTCATCCGCGAGCGACGCCCGCGAGGGTACGAGCGCACCCTCCGAACGGCACGTGACGGTTGAGGCGCCTGAAGTGCCCGGTCCCTACACGCTCCACGAGTGGGGCCTCGTCGCCGCGACCTACGGGAACGCCACGGCGCGGATGGTTTCGGGACCGACGGGCACGTCCGCGTTCGGGTCCCTCGGTGTGGGTGGGCTGGGCGGCACCTTGGGGAGCGTTGGAGAGGGGCTGCGGGGCGTGGGCAAGCCCGTGCTGTACGTCCACATGGACGATGGCACGGACGCGCTGACGCTCGACGTCGCGGTGCGCCCCGCCGGAGGCGCGCGCGTGCTCGAGGTGTTCCCGGACGCGACCATGCCCGCCGATCGGACGTCGCTCCGCTGGGGCGAGGTACGGGTGACGCGCGGCGCATGTCATGGCGCGTACCCCGCCCTCGCGGACACGCGCTGCCAAACAGAGGACGGTCTGTGTGAGCAGTCGGAGCTGGCGCGCTACGAGACGGACGACAGCGACTGCGTGCACGTGGGTGAGACCGCCGCTGGGCTGCTGTTCTATCGGACGGGCTCCGCCGAGGCCGAGCTGCCTCTCCTCGTCGAGCGCGGGGACGCAGGCGCGGTGCGCGTCCGACCCCGCGACGGGGCGCCGCCCATGCGAGGCTGGATCATGCGCATCCAGCGCGGAGCCGACCGGAGCACGACCATGGTGCGCGTCGCCTCGCTCGAGGGGGTGGGACAGGAGAGCCTCGTGCTGGCCCAGGCGCAGGGCGACGGCGTCGTCCCGGGAGATCAGGCGCGCATCACGCTCGGTCAGGCGCTGGCCGAGGCCGGTCTGACGGACGCCGAGCGCGACGCGTTCATGGCTGCCTGGAGCGACGCGCTCTTCGGTCGAGAGTCGGGTGCGGCGGCCGCTGGCCCGCCTGCGGGGGCACATGGAGAGGGCGCCGGCCTGGAGGGCGGGATCATCGGATCGGGGGCGCTCGGCGGTGCTGCCAATGGTCCCGGGGCGGCCCGTGGCGTGTCCGCGTCGGGCAGACCCGGGCGGCCTTTCACCACCATCGGGCGGATTGGCGGAGGGCCTCCAACGCCGCAGCACGTGCTGGGGTCGGTGCAGGACGCCGTGCTGTACGTCGTCCCGCCGGCCAGCGTCGATGCGCTGCTGCCGCTCGAAGCCGCGCCGGCACCCCGTGAGGTCCGGCGGGTGTTCGTCGCCCGCGTCGATCTGACGCCGCTCGACCGGGTGACCCTGCGCGCGGGCCGGGCGACGGTCACGGGTGCCCTCGAAGAGCCCGTGGTGCGGCGCGTGATCCGGCGGCACTTCTGGCCGCTGCGGCAGTGCCTGCACGCGAACGAGAGCGCCACCAATCTGCAGGCGACGTTGCGCGTTCAACCTTCCGGGGCGGTATCCGAGGCCACGCTGGGTGGGGACTCCCTCGGCGAGGAGGAGCGGGCCTGCTTCCTCGAGGCGATGCGCGCCATCCGCTTCCCGACGGCGGAGACCGTGACGGACGTCAACCAGCCGTTCGTGATCGCGCGTTGACTGCAGCGCGCGATCACGTGTCGCTGCGCGCTACGACCGCCCCCCGACACGCAGCACGGTGTCAGGCGGCAGCTCTGCGCGCAGCCCCGCGACGAAACGGCTCAGTGTGGGCGTCCGCGCGAGGAGGATGTCCACTGTGTCGACGCAGGCCACCACGGCGCCGATGATGGTCTCCGCCGTTTCGCGAAGGGGGCCGAGCGCGCGCAGTCCGAGCGCGACGCGCAGGCGGCGCTGAGGGTCGCGAGCGGCGTTGTCCTCGCCGATGGCGGAGAGCTCCTGCTGCAGCGAGATGTCGTCGCGCAAGGAGGTGAGCGTGGTGAGGATGCCGACGTCCGTGTACCCGAGAGCTCGCAGCCGCGCGCCGTCTCCGGCCCGCAGGGTGGTGACCATGCACCAGCGCGTCGGGATGGATGCGTCGCCGTCGACGCGCGCATCGGGGGTGTACTGCGTCGCGACGACGAGCTGCCCGGGCGCGGCCTTGGCCTCTGGAAACCAAGGCTCGATGCGCTCCAGCGGCGCGTGCAGGCCCCGACCTCGGCGCACGTCCCAGTACGCGTTCCAGGCACCGCCGCAACGCGTGCGGAGCGCACATCCCCGACACGGTCGGCCGTGCCGCTTGTCGTGGTGGTTGTCGACGCCAAAGGGGGTCTGCTCGTCGACCTCCAGCGCCTCGATCGCCTCGACGCTGCGGTCGGCGGCGGCGTCCCAACCGACGCACAGGGGCAGTCCGCAGTACGGGTTCAGCAGGCGGATGTCATGCTTGGCCGCGCGGGCCTGGGCCTCGATGACCTGCTCGCGCAACACGCCGTAGTCGGGCAGGAGTTGGACGTCCTGCCGCGCTCTGCCGTGTGGCTGCACGGCGGAGAGCGAGATGGAACGGATGGCCGGCAGACGCTCCGCCACGAAGCTCACGTAGTCCGCGACGAGCCCCTGGGTGGCGTACGCGGTGACGGGGTTCAGCGTGACCGTGATCCCGTTCGCGACGAGCGCGTCCATGCCGCGCAGGCAGTCGTCGTAGGCGCCGGGGAGTCCCGCCAGCTCGTCGTGCAACGCCGGCACGTGAGACAGGAAGGAGACGAACGCAGAGGTGACCCCAGCGCTCGCGAGCTCTGCCGCGTAGTCGTCGTCGATGAGCACCGCGTTGGTCTGCAGCTCCACGAAAGGCACGCCTCCTTCGCGGGCCTTGCGTACGGCCGCGACGAGGCGCTCACGCAGCAGTGTCGGCTCACCGCCCGAGATCGTCAGCGTCTGCGCGCCGGAGGCGATGAAGTCTTGCAGCTGCTCGTCCAGCGCCGCGAGGCTGGGCGTGACCGGTCGGAAGTCCTCCACGGGCACGTTGCAGAAGAGGCAGCGCTCGTTGCACGCCATGGTCAGGCGCAGCAGCCCCTTGGTCCGGTCGTGGTCTTCGCCGCGCGCGGACGGAGCGTCCGTCGAGGCCTCGCTGGAGACGATGGGGAGTGAGCTCACGGGCGCAGCGTATCCCAGCCGCAGGGCCCCGCAAAGCGTGGTAGGACGTGGGGCACCATGTCTCCGACATACGAGTTCTTCCAAGTCATCCAGGGGTACCTCGACGAAGCCGCAGCGGTGGTCGAGCTGCCCGATCACGTACGCGCCATCCTGGCGCAGCCCAAGAACGAGATCATCGTGCACTTCCCCGTCGCGATGGATGACGGGACGATGAAGGTGTTCAAGGGCTACCGTATCCAGCACAACAACCTGCTGGGCCCCTACAAGGGCGGCATCCGCTACCACGAGACGGTCAGCCTCGACGATCTCAAGGCGCTGGCCGCCATGATGACGTGGAAGTCCGCCCTCATGAACATCCCCTTCGGCGGGGGCAAGGGAGGCGTCAAGTTCGACCCGCGAGGTCACAGCCGCGACGAGGTGATGCGCATCACTCGGCGCTTCACGCACGCGCTCGGCAACAACATCGGGCCGTCGTACGACATCCCGGCGCCCGACGTCGGGACCAACTCGCAGACCATGGTGTGGATGATGGACACCTACATGAACACGCTGTCGTTTGCCGACAAGAACGCGCAGCGGGCCGTGGTCACCGGAAAAACGCTCACGTGTGGTGGCTCCGAGGGGCGCGAGAAGGCCACGGCGCAGGGCGTGCTGCACTGCATCACCGAGTGGGCGCGCGAGCAGCGCTTCGACCTCGAGGGCAAGACCGCCATCATCCAGGGGTACGGCAACGTGGGGGGTCACGCGGGGGTGTTGCTCGCGAAGCTCGGGGTCTCCGTCGTCGGTGTGGGCGACCACACGGGCTATCTGCACAGCGGCGAGGGGTTCAACGTCCACAAGCTGCAGGATCACGTGCGACGCCATGGCAGCATCGCGGGCTACGAGCACGGTCAGCCCATCGAGCGCGCCGAGTTCTTCGGGCTGGAGGCGGACCTGTTCGTGCCAGCGGCGCTCGAGAACCAGATCGGCGCAGCCGAGGCCGAGGCGCTGCGCGTGCGGTTGGTCGTCGAGGGCGCAAACGGCCCCACGCACCCGGACGGCGAGAAGATCCTCGAGAGTCGCAACATCGCCGTCATCCCCGACGTGCTCGCCAACTCGGGCGGCGTCACCGTCAGCTACTTCGAGTGGGTGCAGAACCGCAACTCCGAGAAGTGGGACCTGGGTACGGTCGACGCCAAGCTGGAGCGGCGGATGAAGGGGGCGTACGGCCAGGTTCGGTACTACGCCGAGCAGCGCGGCGTGTCGCTGCGCATGGCGGCCTACTGCCTCGCGCTGGAGCGCCTGGGGCAAGCCTACGCGGAGCGCGGCATCTTCCCTTGAGCGTCTCGAGGGCAGGGTGTCGTCGAGCCCGACACGTGTCGCTCGGGTCCGCGCCGCTCGGCGTCCGCGTCTCTCGGGTCCGCGGGCGTGGCGTCCGCGTCTCTCGGGTCCGCGTCGCTTCGCCGTGCGCCTCGACGCGGCGGGCTACTCCAGCGCCGCCAAGACTTCGGGCGTGATCTCCGCGTAGCGGAGGACGTCCCCTCCGTGGTCGCGCGCGAACTCGGCCGCCGCAGCTTCCCCTTCGACCGGCACCAGGTCGGCCCCCATCGGGCTCCGCAGGTCACTCCCGCGCACGTAGAGCAACGCGTCCGCGGGGCGTGCCTCCTGCGTGTAGTACTCGGTCACGCGCAGGGCGCGCAGACCGTCCGGCGCGTGCGCCGCCGCGTACCGAAAGAGACACTTGGGCCCATCGAACGCCAGCGCAGCTCCCCCGCTGCTCGTGGCGTGTGCAGTCCACTGCGGCGCAGCGTCGGCGTACATGCCGCACTGCGCACAGCGGGCCCGCGCGTCAGGGTCACCGCACCCGAGGGCGCCGAGGGCGCCGCCGAACAGAGCGAGCGGGACGAGCAGGGCGAGGAGGGCGAGACGCGGGATGCCAGCAGGTGGGCTGCAACCTGCGGTGAACCGACGGACCGCAGCGCTCGCGGCGGTGAGCGGACGCCGTCTCGGACGGCTCACAACGCGCCCCCGAAGACCGAGGCGCCGCCGCTCGCGGCGAGGTAGCGCACGACGGGGACCAGCTGAAAGACCAACAACACGGCGAAGGCATAGCCCGCGAAGCGCGCGGCGTCCCGCTCCAGCGCGCGCGCCTGCTCGCGCTCCCCCGCGACCCGCGACAGCCCCCGCACGAGGCTGGGCGTGAGCCCCAGCGTGAGCCCGGCGAAGAGCGCGGAGAAGAGCGGCCAGCCGATGCCCCACACGTCGGCGTGCAGCAAGCAGAACGGGCAGGTGTGCACCGGGGAGCCGTAGGCGTGTGGCGCCACGAACCCCATGATGGAAGGCACTGACGCGCAGCAGGCGAGGGTGCTCAGGACCCCGAGCGTGCCCACGAGCGCGCCGTGGTCGCGCCGCTGGATGGCCACGGCCACCGCCACGCACGCGGCGCAGACCGCCAAGGCGACGCCGAACGCGATGCGCGGGAGCCCGACCTGTGCGCCCATGGTGGCCGCGACCTCCGGGTCCAGCTGCGATGCACAGCACGACGCAACCACCGAGAGGTCCAGCGAGAGCGCGAAGCGCAACGTCAGCGCGAAGTCGAGCGCCATCAGCGGCGCCACCCCCAGGAGCGCCCTCCACGCGACCGGGCTGAGCGTCGCCGTCGGCAGGCGTAGGTCGTAGCGGTGCAGCGCCAGCCACAGCGCGCACGCGAGCGCGGACGCCAGCGTGACGCCCAGCATGACGAAGCCCGACGCGCCCAGGTCCAGCACGCCGTAGGCGCACATGGCGCCCTGCACGCTGGGGCTCAGCCTGTCGGCGGCCACCACGCTGAGCACGGCGTTGACGAGCTGGAACACCATGGCCGCTTGCACCAACATCGCCGCCAGCTCGGAGCGTCGCTCGAGCGCGATGCCCTCTTCGCTGCCCCGGGCGGCTTGCCCGCGGGCGCGCAGCACCTGCACGCCTACCGCCGTGGCCACGACGGTCGCGCCCAGCGCCGCCAGCCCGGAGAGCACGCGGGCCAGCAGCGTGGGGTGGAGCAGGTTCTCGATCACGCGCTCACCATGGGCGCGCCAGTCCTACGCGTCCAGCCGCAGCGCCTGAACGGAGAGCGTCTTCGAGACGCTCTCTGTGTCCATCTCGCCGTCGTGCGGTCGGTCGACGGTGGCGACGATCGCGACGGGCCCGGTGCCCGGGCGTGTGGACGTGACGTACAACAACTTCCTGGAGACGGCGCGGCTCGAGGTCACGGGCGGGCACGGTGTCGCGTACAGCTACGACCTGGACGGCCTCGTGGTGGGGACGTCACGCGCGAGCGGACCGTCGACGGCGGGGATGACGCTGACGCGGTCTGCGCTGGACGGGCACGTGGAGCAAGACGTGCTGGGGGTGGTGCAGACGGAGTACGCTGTGGACGTGAGCGCGACGACGCCCGGCTTTGGTGACTACCAGGGGAGCACGGTGCGTGCGAACGGGGCGGAGGTGTATGCGTCGGCCTACCAGCACGACGGGCTCGGGCGCATCACGGAGTGGGCGGAGACGGTGGAGGGCGTGAGCCGGGTGCAGCGCTTCGAGTACGACGACGCGGGGCGCTTGGTGAGCGTGCGGGACGGGTTGGACGCGCCGGTGGCGGACTACGCCTATGACCTGAACGGGAACCGCACGAACGTGGTGGAGCCGGACCGTGTGCTGGAGCTGGGTGTGAACCTGGGCTGTGCGGACAGCGGGGGCGTGCCGCTTGCGCGCGGCGCGAATGACCGCGACGAGCTGTGCCGGCACGGGGAGTACGACTACGCCTACGACGCGAACGGGCGGCTCGAGACGCGCGTGAACGCGAGCGACCCGCTGGACGAGACGGTCTACACGTACGACGGGGCCGGCCGCCTGCACCGAGTGGCCATCGGGAGCACGACGGTGGACTACGTGCACGACGCGCTGGGCCGGCGCGTGGGGCGCGTGGTGAACGGGGTGTTCGAGCGAGGCTGGCTGTACAAGGACAGCCTGAACCCCATCGCGCAGGTGGACGCGACGGGCGCGGTGCAAGCGACGTACGTGTACGTGACGCGCGCGAACGTGCCGGACTACATCGTGGCGGCCAACGGCGACGTCTACCGCGTGGTGGCCGACCACCTGGGCTCGCTGCGCATGCTGGTGAACACGACGACCGGCGCGGTCACGGCGCGCTACGACTACGACGTGTGGGGCCGGGTGACGCACGCGTCGGGCGACCACAGCCTGCACCCGTTCGGGTACGCGGGCGGGCTCTACGACGCGGACACCGGGCTCGTGCGGTTCGGGGTGCGCGATTACGACGCGGACACCGGCAGGTGGACCGCGCCGGAGCCGTTGGGGTTTGCGGCGGAGACCAACTGGTACCGGTATGCAGGTGGGGACCCCGTAAACCTCGTGGACCCTACGGGGTCCCTCCCTGAATGGGTACGTAAACTACTGGACCACGTGGACACTTCGCACGATGGTCCCTTGCGACAGGTGTCCAACACGTTTGCAGCGTACGGCGACGGACTGTCATTCGGGATTGGCAGATGGGTACGTCACTCGCTCGGTCTTGAAAGCGAAGTCAACGAGTGTGCCGAGGAGTACCGGCTCGGGAGGGGAGTTGGTCAATGGACCCTTGGGATCTTGACGCTGTTCACAGGCGTTGGTGCCGGAGGTGCTGCTCCCGTGACGGGACCTTCCATGGCGGGTGGCGCCTACCGCACGGCCGCGCCAACCTTCGAAGCCGAGGTCGGAGCGGCCGTGGACGCTGCTGTCTCTGGTGAACTCGTCCTCGTACCCAACTCCCCGGCCGCGATACGAATGATCTCGGCGCTGGGAGGAGGTCAAGGCGCGACAGAGGTGGTTGCGAACACGATCACGGGCTTCGGATCCGCCGCGAATGGGCTGGCCGGTCCGGGGCCGACCGGCGGGGTCGCTGCACGAATTGCGTACGGCGCGGGCCGAGCTGCCGGAATTGCGTTCTACATGGGCAGGTACGGCGCCCCGTGATCGAAGGACTCGCGTTCATCGTCGGAGGCGTCCTGCTGGCCAGAAGCGCCATCGGGGCGTGGCGCCGCGAGGGGTTGCCGATTGGCGTGGCAATGGACGAGTTCGGGCCAGTGGTGGCTCTTCTTCGGCCTCTACCTCGAACGCTCGCGATGGCATGGTCCATGTGGGTGGCGTTCGGGCGAGTCGAGTTAGCGGTTGTCTGGGCTGCACTCGGCACCTACTACGCTGTGATGGCCGCGATTGGAGCCACCATGGCTGCTCTCTACTCACTCGCGAGTGGGCAAGAGCCACGTATCAAGAAGCCGACGGGATGGAACGCGCACTTGCTGGAGCAGTTTCGGCGTCGGCAGCGGCGCTTCGCGCTGCCGGTGGCGGGCGTCCTGGTGGCATGGGTCTGGGCTTGGCTTAGGTCAGTATGACGCTTCGACGCCCTGCGCGGCGTTGACCACCGTGAACGGCACGCGGACGAGCACCACGGCGTACAACGCGGCGACGCGCACGTTCACGAGCACGTCGCCGGAGGGGTGTGTGGCGCAGCGGGTGATCGACACGGACGGGCGCACCATCGAGCACCGGCCGCCGGGTCAGCGGCCGGTGGTCGTGGACTACGACGCCCAGGGCTACCTCACGGCCACGCGGCGCGGGGACGGGACCGTCCGGCGCGCGGACTATACCTACGACGCACGCGGATACATGAGCGGGCTGACCTCGCGTCGTAGTCGAACTGGTGCTCCGGCTGCCCTTGGGGGTGTCACCCCTTCGATCGCGACGGGCCCAGTGCCTGGACGGGTGGACGTGACGTACAACAACTTCCTCGAGACCGCGCAGCTGGAGGTCACGGGCGGGCACGGCGTCGCATACAGCTACGACCTGGACGGCCTCGTGGTGGGGACGTCGCGGGTGAGCGGTCCTTCGACGGCGGGGATGACGCTGACGCGGTCTGTGCTGGACGGGCACGTGGAGCAAGACGTGCTGGGGGTGGTGCAGACGGAGTACGCTGTGGACGTGAGCGCAGCGACGCCCGGCTTTGGCGACTACCAGGGGAGCACGGTGCGTGCGAACGGGGCCGAGGTGTATGCGTCGGCCTACCAGCACGACGGGCTTGGGCGCATCACGGAGTGGGCGGAGACGGTGGAGGGCGTGAGCCGGGTGCAGCGCTTCGAGTACGACGACGCGGGGCGGCTGGTGAGTGTGCGGGACGGGCTGGACGCGCCGGTGGCGGACTACGCCTATGACCTGAACGGGAACCGCACGAACGTGGTGGAGCCGGACCGGGTGCTGGAGCTGGGTGTGAACCTGGGCTGCGCGGACAGCGGGGGCGTGCCGCTCGGGCGCGGCGCGAACGACCGCGACGAGCTGTGCCGGCACGGGGAGTACGACTACGCCTACGACGCGAACGGTCGGCTCGAGACGCGCGTGAACGCGAGCGACCCGCTGGACGAGACGGTCTACACGTACGACGGGGCCGGCCGCCTGCACCGGGTGGCCATCGGGAGCACGACGGTGGACTACGTGCACGACGCGCTGGGCCGACGCGTGGGGCGCGTGGTGAACGGCGTGTTCGAGCGGGGCTGGCTGTACAAGGACAGCCTGAACCCCATCGCGCAGGTGGACGCGACGGGCGCGGTGCAGGCGACGTACGTGTACGCGACGCGCGCGAACGTGCCGGACTACATCGTGGCCGCAAGCGGCGACGTGTACCGCGTGGTAGCCGACCACCTGGGCTCGCTGCGCATGCTGGTGAACACGACGACCGGCGCGGTCACGGCGCGCTACGACTACGACGTGTGGGGCCGGGTGACGCACGGGTCGGGCGACCACGGCTTGCACCCGTTCGGGTACG
The DNA here is from genome assembly GCA_020633055.1 of Sandaracinaceae bacterium. NCBI lineage: Bacteria > Pseudomonadati > Myxococcota > Polyangiales > Sandaracinaceae > Sandaracinaceae bacterium. Next base: position 610,211 of record JACKEJ010000006.1, read on the forward strand.
CGGGTGGGCTCTACGACGCGGACACCGGGCTCGTGCGGTTCGGGGTGCGCGACTACGACGCGGACACGGGCCGGTGGACCGCGCCGGAGCCGCTGGGGTTTGCGGCGGAGACGAACTGGTACCGGTATGCCAACGGGGATCCGGTGAACTATTTCGATCCGACGGGTCGGATCGCACCCCTCGCCGTTTTCGCACTGGGCGTTGTCATCGGCGCGGCAGGCACGGCCGTGTATCACTGGGTGCGGAACGCGTACGATTCGGCTGATGCCGCTCGTGATGCGGCGCGAGGACATTCGCGCTTTGGCGATGCCGCGCATCCCGACACGCCCCACCCGAACGAGGATACAGAGCAGGATGCATATCGGCACTGTGTCTGGATGTGTGAAATGACCCGCAGGGGGAGTACGGGCGGCGCGCGACTCGCTGGCGCGGTTCATGAGCTCGAGTTGTTCGGGGATGATGAGAAGCGAGAGATGGACTTCCACAACAACGACTGTGGCATCGACGCCTCAGGCTCAGCGGGTTCTTGTGCGGATGCATGCGAGGGTGCCCCGCTTGAACACATACGCCCATGGGGGACACCTCGGTTGCCGACGCACCCCTTCTGGACGAATGAGTACTGGCAATGACTTGGCAGAGCGCGAGGCGACTACTGCGTGCGGCGATCGCGACGTCCCCGCTGTGGCTTGGATGCCTGTGCTGTGTGTCCTGGATGGGCGGCACCTTCAACGTAGTAGTCCGTGTGAAGAACGAGTCTTCGTCTGACTTGTGTGATGTTGTTACAGGAGGTGATTTCGATCACTTTCCTGGGATCGGACGCCTTGAAACGGGGGATGCGGCGAATACGTTGGGAACCTATGGGGGAGGAGGCGTGTGGGTCAGTTTTCGCCAGTGCGGGACGTCGAGATGGACTCTGGTAAGCTACGAGGACTACGTCACAAGGTGGAGCATTCACGAGGTTACTGTGACAGACGACCTATCCGAGGCACACCGTTTCGAGGAGTGTGCGGAAAGATGTTCCCGCCCACCGTCGAATATCCGGTGGTGAGGTCGCCGTGTGCTTGGAGCCGCCTGCATGTTGACGTCCAGATTGGCGACGTACAGCGCGGCGTGTGAGCGAGGCCGAGGTGTACGCGTCGGCCTACCAGCACGACGGGCTTGGGCGCATCACGGAGTGGGCTGAGACGGTGGAGGGCGTGAGCCGAGTGCAGCGCTTCGAGTACGACGACGCGGGGCGGCTGGTGAGTGTGCGGGACGGGCTGGACGCGCCGGTGGCGGACTACGCCTATGACCTGAACGGGAACCGCACGAACGTGGTGGAGGCGGACCGGGTGCTCGAACTGGGCGTGAACCTGGGCTGCGCGGACAGCGGGGGCGTGCCGCTCGGGCGCGGCGCGAACGACCGCGACGAGCTGTGCCGGCACGGGGAGTACGACTACGCCTACGACGCGAACGGGCGGCTCGAGACGCGCGTGAACGCGAGCGACCCGCTGGACGAGACGGTCTACACGTACGACGGCGCCGGTCGCCTCCATCAGGTGGCCATCGGGAGCACGAAGGTGGACTACGTGCACGACGCGCTGGGCCGGCGCGTGGGGCGTGTGGTGAACGGGGTGTTCGAGCGGGGCTGGCTGTACAAGGACAGCCTGAACCCCATCGCGCAGGTGGACGCGACGGGCGCGGTGCAGGCGACGTACGTGTACGTGACGCGGGCGAACGTGCCGGACTACATCGTGGCGGCAAGCGGCGACGTCTACCGCGTGGTGGCCGACCACCTGGGCTCGCTGCGCATGCTGGTGAACACGACGACGGGCGCGGTCACGGCGCGCTACGACTACGACGTGTGGCCCCCGCTCCCCCTTGCCGGCTCACGGCCTCGGATCGTCCCCGTCGATGTAGCCTGCCGCCGGCGTAGACGAGGACCTCCGTCACCAGCGCGAAGGGGATCTCGTCCGCGCCTGGGCTAGCGGTCGACCAGCTTCCCTTCACGCAGGGTGATCACGCGGTCCACCTCGGGGCGCTCGGCCAGGCGAGGGTCGTGCGTGGACGCGAGGATGATGGTGCCCTCGTCGCGCAGGGCGCCCAGCACCTTCACGATTTCGTCCGCGCTCTCGCGGTCCACGTGGGCGGTGGGTTCGTCGAGCAACAGCAGCGCCGGACCCGTGACCAGCGCGCGCGCCAGGGCGCCCCGCTGCCGCTCGCCGCCGGAGAGGGCGCTGGCGCGGCTGTGCGCGAGCGGCGCGATCCCCAGCCGGGTGAGCCACTCCTCGGCCCGCCGCTGCGCTGCCGTGTCCGCGCCGCCGGTGGGCACCAGCGGGAGCAGCACGTTCTCGAGCAAGGAGAGCGAGTCGATCAAGCCGAGGTCTTGGAACACGAAGCCCACCCGCTCGCGCCGCAGCTGCGCGCGGTGGTGGTCGCGCAGGGCGACGATGGAGCGCCCGAACAGGCGCACGTCACCCGACGTGGGCGTGGTCATGCCCCCGCACAGCGAGAGCAGCGTGGACTTGCCGCTGCCGCTCGGGCCGACCAACACGCTGAACGTCCCGGGCGCCAACGTGAGCGACACCCCGGCCACGGCCTCGTGCGTGCGCCGCCCGTCGCGGTAGCGCTTGTGCACCTCCTCGAGCTCGACGCTCACGAGCGACCTCGCTGGGCGTCGAGGGGGTCCATCACCGCCGCGCGGAACGCTGGCACCAAGCCCACCGCCACGTACGGCAGCACGACGGCCGCGAGGATGGTGAGCGGCACGCTGGCGTCCATGCTCGGCGCGAGCCGCAGCTCCGGGTACAGCGCGCTCCACCCGAACAGCGCGCCCGACAGCCCGGGCGCGCCCAGCGCGAACACGTAGACGTAGGCCACTGCCACCCCCGCACACGCGCCGGTGAGCGCGACGACCAGCTGCTCGTAGACGCGCACCTGCAGCACCTCCGAGGTCTGCCAGCCCACCGCCTTGAGCACGCCGATCTCGCGGCGCTCCACCTCGCCGAGGCCTGTCAGCCGGTCCCAGGCCAGCAGCAAGAGCGCGGCCAGCGCGGGCAGCAAGAGCACCGCGAGCGAACCGCCGCGGGCGTCGAACGTGAGCGCGTGGGTGCGCTCCAGCAGGCTGCGCTGCAACACCCGTGCGCCCGGGAAGAGCATCGCCGCGCGGTTGGCCACGACCCCGGCTTCGTCCGCCACGGTCAGGTCCACGGCCAGGTCCGTGTACTGCCCCTCGGGCATCCCCAGGAGCGTGCGGGCCAGCGGCTCCTGCGCGAGCACCACGTCGGCCGTGCGTAGCGCCGAGGCCGCTCGGAACAGGCCCACGACGCGCACCAGCTGGTACCGCTCGGGGGCGGGCAGCGCCACTTCGTCTCCCACACGCAGGCCGAGGCGCTCGGCCAGCGTCGCGCCTACGGTGACCTCCTCAGCGTCAGTCGGAAGCCTCCCCTCCACCACGGCGTCCCCATTGTCCGCGCGCCCGTCGGACCTCGCGCGGGGGGCCTCCGCTGCGGCGCCGTCGCCATGCAGCGCGACGATGGTGAGGTTTGCCTCCAGCGAGGGGACGTACAAGTAGCCCCACACCCGTGGCGTCACGCGTCGCACCCCGCGCATGGCGCGCAGCGCCTCCACATGGCTCGGGTCCACCAGGGCAGGGCGCCCCGCCACCGTGCGCTGCACCATCAGGTCGGGCAGGGTCGAGACCCCGAGGCGCGCCTCGTGCCGCAGTGCGTCCGTCAAGAACACCACGGACGCGAACAGCGCCGTGATGAACGCCAGGCCGACCATCATCGCTGCGGTGCGCCGCCCGCGTCGCGCGCAGGCGCCAATCGCGAAGCGCAGCTTGGCGAGCTGGGCGTTCACGGGGCCCCCTCTTCAGGGCTCGAGCCCTGGCCGCGCCGCAGGTCTCGCGCCGACTGGCCGAGCCACGCGCGCCGGGGCGGCAGCCACGCGCCCGCCGGGTCCGTGTCCAAGCTCGCTGGTGCGTCTGCCGCCGCCGCCGCCGGCTCCACCTGCGAGGAGTGACGCAGCCAGCGCGAGCTCGACGAGAGCGCGAGGTCGGCCGTGCCCAGCCACCGGGTGAGCGTCTCCTGGGTCTCCGCGTGGTGCGCCTCGGTCCGCGCGGCGGTGCGGCGCACGGCGTCCAGGGCGCACATGGCCACGAGCGAAAGCGACGCCAACAGCGCCCACGCGGGCCAGCGCGTGGCGTATGGACGAGGGCTTGACCGTGGCGGTTCGGCGGCCACCCTCAGAGGCTCACGAAGATCTGCGTCAGCAGCGCGTCGGCGACCAACACGGTGATGGACACCACCACGACGGACCGTGTGGTGGAACGCCCGACGCCCTCCGTGCCGCCCCGGGTCTCGAGCCCGAAGTAGCACCCGAGCAGCGTGATGAGGAAGCCGAAGAACGGCGTCTTGGCCATGCCCGCCGCCAGGTCACGGATGTCCAGCGAGTCCAGCGCCGAGCTGACGAAGAAGTCCATCGGGATGCCGAACGACAGGCGCGCCACCAGCATGGCGCTCAACATGCCGAGCACGAAGGCGATGCTGGTCATCATCGGCATGATGAGCACCCCGGCCAGCAGGCGTGGCACCACCAGCTTGCGGATGGGGTCCGCGCCCAGCGCGCGGATGGCGTCGATCTGTTCCGTCACCGCCATCGACCCGATCTCGGCGGCCATGCCCGCGCCGATGCGGCTCCCGACGACCAGCGCGGTGAGCGTGGGCGCGAGCTCGCGCGCCTCGGACAGGACGATGATGCGCCCGAGCGTGTCCCGTGCCCCGAACTTCTCCAGCGAGAACGCGAACTGAATGGCCATCACGAGGCCCACGAAGATGGCCGTGACCGCGGCGATGGCGAGGCTGCGCACGCCCAGCTGCTCCATCTGGTAGATGAATGTGTTGGGCTCGAAGCGCGTGGTGGCCAGCGTCCGCCCCGCGCGGATGGCCAGCTGTGTGGCGCCACCGATGTGCTCGATGAACGCCCGCACACGCGCGAGGGCGAAGCTGGCTGCGGCGCCAGCCCGGGCTTCCAGGGCCTCGGTCACCGCACCGCCAGCGGGGCGGCCTGCCCCTCCGAGTGGAAGCCGCGCAGGAACGCGTCGTAGTGGGGCTCGAGGCGCGCGAAGTCCGCCGGGGCCGTGAGCAGCGCCATGTCGAACACGCACTCGTTCTTCTTCAACACCGTGAGCCGCATCTCCACGGGCACGCCGTCCAGCTTTGCCGTCAGGTGCACGTCGAGGGCCTCGCGCCCGTCCAGCTCGATGCGGCGTTCTTCCACCGTCTCACGCTCGGTGAACCCGATCAGCAGGTGATTGCGCAGCGCCTCCAGCGGGATGTCGAGCCCCGCCTGGCACGACGCGTTGGCCTGAATGACCCCCGAGGTGGGCCCGTGGATGAACGCCAGGTCGTTCTGGTCGCGCACCTGGATGCGTGTCCAGTCCCCGTCCAGCTCGCCCACGTGGAAGTCGGCCTCGCCGCCCGTGTAGCTCCCCTCGCGGTACGTCCCCGACGACGAGCAGGCCGGCACGAACAGCGCCGCTCCCAGGCACAGGAGAACGCCATGGCGAAGGAGCCCTCCCGTCGGACGCGAGGGCCGGCCCAGGGGTCGGGCCCAGAGAGAGCGAGGGGAGACGAGCGTGCGCACGGCGGGAGTGTAGCAGCGTCCGGCCGCGGGACACGGGGTTCGGTCCTTGCGTGAGACGCGCTCCCTGACGGCCACATGAGGCGCTCTACTGGAACGCGGGACGACCCGCCGTTCCACGACGGGAAGACACGCAGTTCAGTCCGGTCTGAAAGTTCCGGCGAGCGCTCGCGGGCGACGCGCTATAGTGCCCAGTGCATGACCGGAGTCTCTCCCGACGGTATCGAGGTGATCGACAAGCTGGCCGCTGACGGCCTGATCGAGCCCTTCGACTACGACCGCGCCCTGCACCACGCCGAGCGCCACGCCGTGCGCGTCGAAGAGGCGCTCCTGGAGCTGGAGCTGATCACGGAGCCCGAGCTGCTGCGCACCGTCGCGGAGCTCGTGCGCACACAGTTCGTCTCTACTGAGAAGCTCGCCAAGGCGCAGGTGAGCCGCACCCTGATCGAGATGGTGCCGCGCCGGCTGGCCGAGCGCCTGGGCGCCTTCCCGATCCTGTTCGACCGCAAGACGTTGACGCTCTCCGTGGTCACGTACGACCTCCAAGTCGTCGAGGTGGCGCGGCAGCTCCGCGTCGCCACGGAGGCGCGCGCGGTGACGACCTACGTCGCGCGCCCTGGGGCGGTGCGGGCAGCCATCCGCAAGTATTACTACGGCGAGGTGGACTCGTTCGACCAGCTCCTGCAGCCTCGTCGGCAGCGTCGCACCCAGGCCCTGGGCACCCCCGCCGTGACCCGCGGCGACTACATCGACGTGGACTTCGGGACGGACGACTACGGCGGACGACCCTCGGCGCCTCAGCGCAGCCCGCGCGTCGCCCCTCCTGCGCGGAGGGCACCAGAGCCACCGCCGGCGCCGGCGGCTCCTGCCATGGTCGAGATCGCCGATGCGTCGCTCATGGCCGCGCTCAATCAGAGCCCCAGCGCTTCCGTGACCGTCGCCTCGACCGTTGCGCACACAGCGTCCCCCGGCGTCAAGGTTGCTGCGCCCGAGCCCGAGCCCGCCGCGCACGCGCTGAACGTGTCGCCGCGCATGTTCCTCGAGACCCTCAACGTCATGGTGACGCTGGTGGAGCAGGAGCGGGCCGAGCTCCGCGGTCACACGTCCCTGGTGGCGCGCCTGACGCGCAAGCTGTGCGAGATGGTCGACATGCCCAAGGATCACGCCTTCGATGTCGTGGTCGCGGCCTACCTCCACGACCTCGGCAAGACGGGCAACTACCACCTCACGCCCCTCAACGTCGCCCAGTACGAGGGGCACCGCGTGCAGGCGCAGAAGTCCTACGCCGCGCCCATGCGCCTGTTCGAGAGCGCTGGCTTGAGCGACCGCACCGCCAAGTCGCTCAACCACCTGTACGAGCGCTTCGACGGGAACGGCTTCCCGGACCGCCTCCAGGAGCGCGACATCCCGCTCGGGAGTCGCATCCTCGCGGTGGTCGAGACCTACGCGGACATCACGGCCAGCAGCAAGAACCCCTACCGACGCCGGCTGTCCCCGCGCGAGGCCTGCGAGGCCATCCAGGGGCTGGTGGGCACCGTCTTCGACCCCACCATCGTGCAGCTCCTGCAGCGCTTGGCGGTGGGCGACGAGGTCCGGCAGCAGCTGCTGGACGACGCCCGCACGGTGCTGCTCCTCGACCCCGACGTCGAGTCCACGACCGTGCTCGAGATGCGCCTGATGGAACACGGACATCGCGTGCTCATCGCGCGCTCGTTCGACCAGGCGCTCAACATCCTCGCGGAGAACGAGGTGGACCTCCTGCTCACCGAGGTCGATCTCCCCGCACAGGACGGATTCCGCTTCGTCGAGCGCTGCCGCGCCGGCAGCCAGCCGGACACGCCGGTCATCTTCCTCACCCGCCGCGGTGACCGCGAGAGTGTGCAGCGAGGCGTGGAGCTCTCTGCGGCGGACTACATGGTCAAGCCCGCCTCGCCCGAGGTGGTCGCGATGAAGGTGGGTCAGGTGCTGTCGCAGTCGCGTCGCACCCAGAGCCACGGTGTCAGCGGTTCTCTGCGGGAGATGTCGCTGCCCGACGTCGTCCAGATCCTCTCGAACGGCCGCAAGTCCGGCAAGCTCACGCTCACGTCCACCGCGGGCAGCGGCGAGCTCCACTTCGGCGCGGGCGCCATCTGCGACGCCCGCTTCGGAGAGCTGGGCGGGGCGGATGCCGTGTACGCGCTGCTCTCCCTGCGCGACGGAGAGTTCGCTCTGGACCCGAGCTTTCTGCCGCTGCGCAACGCCATCAACCAGCCTACCGAGAGCTTGCTGCTCGAGGGCATGCGCCGCCTCGACGAGGGCGCGCGGTAGACCGTGGTGGCTGCGCCTCCGTCGTCCGCGTTCGGCGCGGCCCACCGCGCGGCGGTCGCGGAGCTGCTGAGCGAGCCCGGCTCCGACTCCGCGGCGTTTCGCGTGACCGTGCGTGGCCACTGCATGACGCCTGCGCTGCTGGACGGCCAGGTGGTGCGCGTCACGCGCTCGGCGTGGCCCCTGCCGGGCGATATCGTTGCGTTTCGGCGAGGCCGCGAGGACCCCGGCCTGGCGGTGCATCGGTTTCTCGGGGTGCGGGTCGGGCGTCGTGGGCTACTCCTCGTCACTCAGGCCGACAACGAGCCGCACGCCGATCCGGCGTTCCAACCAGCTCGGCTGGCGGGGGTCGCGCAGGTGTCGGTTCCTCTCCCCGTGCGGCTGCGTGCCGTGGGTCGATGGGCGTGTGCCCTCTGGCCCCGCCCTAGGCGTTCGCCCCGTCCCGTGTCACCCTCGACCCCGAGATGAAGCCGAGCAGCGAGTACCTGGTGCGGGGGGTCCCGGCCGCGACGGACACCGCCTGGGGCGTTTGCGCGGTCGCCCTGCGCTTCGCGGACGCGGACTTCGTCTTCCGGGGGCTCTCGCCCGCGCAGCGCGACGTGGTGCTCGAGCGCTTCGCGAGCCTCGTGGTGAAGCTCCCGACCGACGCCACCACCGAGGGTCCCCTCGCACGGCCCGGCGTGGACTTCGCGCCCGCGGCCGCAGACGCGTTCACCCCCACGCCGCCCACGTGTTGGGAGTACGACATGGCGCTCGACTTCCACGCCGACGAGGTGGACGTCGCGGGCCCCTCGTTCTGGGCGCGACTGACCCGCCAGACGTCGCGTGTCGAGGCCCGCACCTGCCTCGAGGACCGCTTCTTCCTCGGTGTGTTCGAGAACCTCTTCCGAATCGTCTCGGTCTACCACCTGGCGAAGCGCGACACGCTGGTGATCCACAGCGCCGGGGTGGCCGAGGGGGGACGGGGCTACATCCTGTTCGGGCGCTCGGGGGCTGGCAAGACCACCAGCTGCGAGCTGCTCACCGCCCGCGGTACCGGCCACGCCATCCTCTCCGACGAGCTGAACGCCGTCGACCTGCGCGCCATCGCCCCGGGTGCGCTGCTCCAGCCCATGCCGTTCGCGGGGGACTTCGGGCACGATACGCTCAGCTCCGTGCCCGTTCCGCTGCGGCGCATTTACGCTCTGGTGCAGGCCCCGGAGGCCCGCGTGGGCGCGTGCGCGCCGTCCGAGGCCCTGGCGCGCGTGGTCGCTGCCTGTCCGTTCGTGAATGCCGACCCGTTCGAGAGCGACTCAGTGTTCGAGCGGGCCGAGCGCTTGCTCGCCGCCGTCTCCTTGCGGAAGCTGTACTTCCCCAAAGACCCTTCTTTCTGGTCGGTCGTCGTGGCCGACAGCGAGTCCCATGTCGCAGCCTGAGCGTTTCTCCCTGCATCCCCATGCCCGCTTTCGCGTCATCGACGGCGAGGGCGTCTTCGTGCTGCAGGAGCAGGGCGAGGTGCTGGTGGTGAATCGGGTGGCGGCCGCTCTGGTGAGCGGCGTGCGCGAGGGGGCCTCTCGCGCCGAATTGGTGTCTGGGCTCGTCGCGCGCTTCGAGGTGAGCTCCGAGCAGGCAGAGCAAGACGTCAGCGCATTGCTGCGCGACCTCGTGGCTGCGGGTGCGTTGGTCGCCCAGCCTGCGGAGGGCCCCACGTGAGCTGGACCGACTTCAACCAGCGGGCGTGGACCACGCACCGGCTGACGTCGGTGCTGTTCGAGCTCACCTACGCCTGCAACCTCGACTGCGAGTTCTGCTACAACGACCTCGGCTTGGCCGGCTCTCCATTGACGCTTGCCGAGTACCACGCGGCGCTCGCCGAGCTGGCCGACATGGGGGTCCTCAACCTCACGTTCAGCGGGGGTGAGCCGCTCGCGCACAAAGACTTCTTCGCCATCGCGGGGCGCGCGCGCGAGCTGGGCTTCGTCACGCGCATCAAGTCCAACGGCCACGCGCTGCGCGGCACCGTCGCACGACGGCTACGCGAAGAGGTGGACCCCTACATCGTGGAGGTCAGCCTGCACGGCGCCTCGGCCGAGGTGCACGACCGGCAGACGCGGGTACCGGGCAGCTTCGACAGGCTGCTGGCCAACCTGGCCGAGCTGCGGGGTCTCGGCATCCGGTTGAAGGTGAACAGCACGCTCACCCGCTACAACGAGCACGAGCTTCCGGACATGTTCCGCATCTGCGACGAGCTGGGCGCGCAGCTGCAGGTGGACCCCGAGGTGAAGCCCCGCGACGACGGCGACCGCACCCCGGTGGACCTGACGGCCAGCGACGCGGGTCGGCAGCGCCTGAAGGACCTCCAGCTGAGGCGTTCGGTCAAGGAGGACCCCACGGAAGAAGCCGCGCGCCAGGCGCTGCGGGCCGCGGCCGAGACCCGGCGGGAGTCGGTAAAGGCGTCGGACAAGCACTGCGCGGCCGGCTCGGCCCACGTCGCGATCGACCCGATGGGCGGCATCCTGCCGTGTGTGCAGTGGCGCGTGACGGTGGGCAACGTCCGTGACGGAATCGAGCGTGTCTTCGGTCGCAGCGGGGCCCTCGACGGGGTGCGCGAGACCACCCGCGCCGTCAAGCGCATGGTTGACGAGCACGGAGCCGCAGGGCAATTGATGAACTTCTGCCCGGGCGCGGCGCACACCTACTCTGGTGACCCGCTCGCGTTGTACGCTCCCGCCACCGAACGCCTGGCGGTAGCCAAGCGCTACTTCCTTCCTGTACTATGAGGGCGACCATGACCAACACGACCGACCACCGCGCCGACACCGACCGCACCGAGCGCGAGCCCTACGAGTCCCCGTCCATCCTGTACCGCGAGCCCCTCGAGGCCGTGGCGGCGGTGTGCGCACCGGTGAACCCCGCGAAGGCCGACCCAGGGGCGTGCCCGCTCGGACCCATCTCGTCCTGAGCGCTCGCGGGGGCTCCTCGCGGCCTTTCGCGCTCGCCAGCTGACGTTCGTGTTTCCAGTTCCGTTTTCCTTGCCCCGCTCCTCTGCACCGGCCCTTGGGGGGGTCCGATGAACGACCTAGCAGACATCATCGAACGCTTCTGGGCGCTGACGGACGAGCGCATCCCGGTCGGCCGCGCCGCCGTGGCACAGATGCGCGCGGGACACCCTGCCGACGTGTTCGCGCTCAAGGACGTGGTGCACGGCATCAAGGGGGAGGCGCAGCTGCTGCGCTTGCGCTCCTGCGCCACGCTGATGGAGGCCGCGGACAAGCTGGCCAATGTGCTCGTCGATGCCCCTCACACGCAGGAGGCCTGCGCAGCGCTCGAGGGGGCCTTCGCCAAGCTGGAGCGCATGGTCGCCGAGCGCACGGGGGTGAGCATCGATCGCGAGGTAGCGGAGCTCGAGCGCGTCACGGCTTCGCTGCGGCCGTGATGGACCGGCCTCGACGCTGCGCGGTCGTCGACGACTCTCGCGTGGTGCTGGATCTGATGCGCGTGCTCCTCAGCCAGGGAGGCTGGGAGGTGGCCACGCACTCGGAGCTCGCGGGGCTCGAGCTGCAGCTGCGCGCCTGGGCCCCGGACGTGGTGCTGCTCGACGTGGGCATGCCGGGCGCCTCCACCGAGACCCTGCGTCAGCGCGTCGTGCTCTTGAGGGTCTCGACGGGCGCGAAGATCGTCCTCCACTCGGCCCGTGACCCCGAAGCTCTGGCCCAGCTGGCCGAACGCTCGGGGGCCGATGGCGCCCTCGTCAAGTCGGGCGACCACGCGGCGGTGCTGGCCGCGCTCGACCGCATCGTGCAGCCGCGCGCCTGAAGGAGCACACCGCGCCATCCCTCCGAGCCAGCTGGGCCCGGATGCGGTATACGGGCCGGATGTCGCATCAGAGACTCGATCAGCTGGCCTCCGCCCTGGCCGCCATGGGCGCCGATGGAGTGCGCCTCGACCTCGTGCAGCGCGCGCGTCTGTTCAAGCGCTCGTGGGTCGAGATGGCCAACGCCCTGGTGTTCGTGCGCGACCGCTCGTACTACCTGGATTGGGGCTACGAGGACTTTTACGCCTACTGCGCGGCCGAGCTGCAGATGCGGCGGCCCACCGTGGACAAGCTAACCGGCAGCTACGTGGCGCTCGCGCGGCACGCGCCCAACGTGCTGGAGCGCGACGGCGTGAGCGAGAAGATCCCCACGTGTGACGCGGTGGACTACTTCGCCAAGGCGCTGCGCGGTGAGCCCGCGAACGACGGTACGCCCTACGTGGAGCCCAGCGACGACGTCATCGCCGAGCTGCGCGCGGCCGTGTTCGAGGAGGGCAAGCCCGTGCAGGCGCTGCGCCGCCAGTTCAACCCGCTGCTTCATCCGCGGACCGACGCCCGTGAGCGCAGCCAAGTGATCGACAAGGCCCACAGCGCCGTGCGCCGCCTGACCAAGACGCTGGGTCAGATCGAGGGGCTCGCCCCGTCGCGCATCGAGCAGGTGCAGGAGGCGCTGCTGGCGCTGCAGGGGGACCTCGACGCGCTCTTGGCGCAGGCCAAGCAGGAGCTCGCCGAGGAAGAGGGGCACGACGCGGACAGCGCGCACGAGCAGGCCTGGGAGCACGTGGGCTGAGGGGCCCGGGCTTGGGGCAGAGATGGGGGGCACCAGGCTGAAGCCAGGTGCCCCGGAGCCACAGTGCTCACCGAAAGTCCGCGCCCCTGCGGGGGCGGACTACGTCGAGATCGGTTTCGGATGGGTGCAGCGGGCTCGACGTTGCCGAGTGCATGCCGGTGGCGGCCGCACCTCACGAGGGTCCTCAGGGCCAACGCCAACCGTGCTGATCGCGATGCGGGACGCACTACATCGCTGCGGTTTTCCCTCGCCCACGAGCCGGTAGTCCGCCCCCGCAGTGGGGCGGACTTGCAGGACACGCTGCTGCCTCGGGGCACCAGGCTTCAGCCTGGTGCCCCCCAACTACCACCCATGTCAACAGGCCCGAAGCGCCCCCGCGCCTTGCGAAATACTGAAACACGTTCTACCTACGTGCTGCTGTGGCGAGCGTCTCGCCGCGCGTCGATGGAGCACCGATGAGCGAAGCCAAGACCGAGAAGCCGCGTGTCCCAGCCGTCGAGGGCTGGTTCACGATGTCCGACCCTCCGACGCTCACCGGCACGCGCTGCACGGCGTGCAAGACCGTCTTCTTCCCGCGTGAGACAGTGGCCTGCCGCAACCCCGCGTGTCGCTCCACCAGCTTCGACGAGTACGCGCTGAGCCGGCGCGGCAAGCTGTGGTCCTACACCACGGCGCACTATCAGCCGCCCCCGCCCTACATCGCCCCCGACCCGTTCGTGCCGTACTCCATCGCCGTGGTGGAGCTCGAGGCCGAGCAGATGACGGTGCTGGGCCAGGTGCCGGCGTCGGTCCCGGCGGAGAGCCTGGTGGTGGGCATGGAGATGGAGCTCGTCGTCGAGAAGCTCTACGAGGACGAGCAGAACGAGTATGTGGTGTGGAAGTGGACGCCCGTCGCCGACGGTGCGGGCGCGACCCAGCAGGTGAGCGGAGGCGCGCAATGAGCGGCGATGTAGCGATCCTCGGGGTGGGCATGCACCCGTGGGGCAAGTGGGGGCGCAACTTCGCCGAGTACGGCGTGCACGCGGCCCAGGCAGCGCTCGACGACGCGGGCATCGACTGGCGCGACGTGCAGTTCGTGAGCGGCGGCGACACCATCCGCAACGGCTACCCGGGCTTCATCGCGGGCTCCACGTTCGCGCAGGCGCTCGGCTGGAGCGGCGCGCAGGTGGCCAGCTCCTACGGGGCGTGCGCGACGGGGGCGCAGGCGCTCAACATCGCGCGCGCGCAGATCCTCGCGGGCTTCTGCGACGTGGCGCTGGTGGTCGGGGCGGACGCGGCCCCCAAGGGCTTCTTCGCGCCCGTGGGCGGCGACCGCCCGGATGACCCGGACTGGCTGCGCTTCCGCCTGATGGGCGCCACCAACCCCACCTACTTCGCGTTCTGGGCGCGCCGCCGCATGGCCCTCTACGGGTCCACCTCGGCCGACTTCGCCCAGGTGAAGGTGAAGAACTCGCGCCACGGCCTGCACAACCCCAACGCGCGCTTCCGCAAGGAGGTCACCATCGAGGAGGTGCTCGCCAGCAAGGTGGTGGCCGACCCGCTGCGCCTGCTCGAGATCTGCGCCACCAGCGACGGCGGCGCGGCCATCGTGCTCACCAGCGAGGCCTACGCGCGCAAGCACGCCACCAAGTGGGTCTCGGTCGCGGGCGTCTCCACGGTGACGCCGGTGTTCCCCAGCACGGTCATCGAGATGCCCAACATGTCGACGGACTCGGGCGCCACCGTGCCCCTTCCGCCCGTGGGGTTCCGTGACTCCATCGCGAAGGCGGCCTACGAGCAGGCCGGCATCGGCCCCGAGGACGTCAACGTGGCCGAGGTCTACGACCTGGCCTCCGCGCTCGAGCTGGACTGGTACGAGAACATCGGGCTGTGCGCCCCGGGAGAGGCCGAGAAGCTGCTGCGCGACGGCGACACCACCATCGGTGGTCGCGTGCCCGTCAACCCGAGCGGCGGGCTCAGCTGCTTCGGGGAGGCGGTCCCTGCCCAGGCCATCGCGCAGGTGTGCGAACTCACCTGGCAGATCCGCGGACAGGCCGAGGGCCGTCAGGTGGAGGGCGCCAAGGTGGGCGTCACCGCGAACCAAGGGCTCTTCGGCCACGGCTCGTCCGTGGTCGTGAAGGGCTAGCTGCCCCCGATTTTGGGCCGGGTGGCCCCGGGAGATCACTCTCCCAGGGCTCCCACAGATCCGGACGTGCAGGACTACTGCATCCGGCTCTTCAGCGGTGTGGATTTGCTGGGCGACCAAGCGCGGAGTGCACGATGCGGGGCGGTGGCAGGGGATGGTGCTTCAGTAGCGCCGCAAAGCGCTCCCAGGTCATCACCCTTCTGCCGCCCGCGACCTGATCCGCGTCCTCCCCTCCTGGCCCGAGGACCGCTACCTCGAGCTCTCGCCCCTCTTCTGGGCTCAGACTCGCGCTCGCCTCGACTCCGACGAGCTCGTGGCGGAGATCGGCTGGCTCACCGTGCCCGACCCCATTCCGCTGCGCCGCCCGGGCGAAGAATCGCCCGCGGAGGACCGCGCCTGAGCGCGTCGAGCTGGTCGGCGGAAGCATCAGCCCACTGTGAGCCGGTCCTCCATGCCCGACGAGAGCCGGTTCATGCAGCGCCTACGTTCGTCCGACGACGTGTTCCGGGTCGGCCACTCCGTGCTCGTGCTGGGAAGCACCATCGCCGTCTCGGAGACCACGGCAGCCGGACGGCCCGCTCGGGTGGACTTCCGCGGTGCGGGGGCGCTCGATGGAGACGACTATCTCTTCGTGCTTTGGTCCGACGGCGACGTGCGTCGATTTCCGCTGCCACACGTGGGCTCAGAGACCGTCTTGCCGGCCACCGACATGAGGGAGTTCGCGTTCGGTTGGTAGCGACGAACGTGACGCACACGCGTTGGCGTCGCTCGCTGGCCGGAATTGCGTGCACTTTCGCATCCCAATGACGTGCGGTATCGTTCTTGAATGGCGCACGCCGCGAAGCGAGTTGCACTCTTGTCCATGAGCCCTTGGTCGACCGGATCCATGGCGGCAGCATTCAACTTGGCGTGTCGGCGACTCCAGGCCGCCATTCTCTCCGATCCACGGCTGTCCACCACCGAGGTGCGCGTCTTCGAGAGGGGGATATCTCCCTTGAGTGAATGGACGGCCGCGCTAGAGGAGTTCGAGCCTGACATCTTGGCCGCTTCGGCCTATCTCTGGTCGCTCCCAACGTTCACGGTGTTGGCTCGTGAGGTCAAACGACGTTGGCCTCACTGCATCACGATCGTGGGCGGTCCGTCTGCACGTCCACCGATGCTCGATCTTGCACCGTTTCGCGACGCGGCGAGGTCCATCGACGTCCTTGCTCTCGGCGAAGGGGAACACGTGATCTGCGAGATGGCAGCCCGCTATGGGGAGGGCGTTCGGAGCTTCGAGAACATCCCCGGACTCGCGTTGCACAGCCCTCTCGGCTGGCGGAAGACGCCTGCACAGACCATGTCTCTCTCCATCGACAAGCTGCCCTCGCCCTACCGGATGGGCCTCGTTCCGCCGAATGCAATGGCCTACCTGGAGACGTACAGAGGCTGCCCCATGTCATGCAGCTTCTGCCAATGGGGCGACCTCGACCCCGCGGGCGGGGTGTTGTCCACGGACGCCATCGTGGCCGAGTTCGAGGCTCTCGAGACCCTTTGCCCCTTTGGAGTCGCTCTCACTGACGCCGCGCTCAATCTCAACTCGCGTGCGTTCCGCAACCTGCACGAGGCCGCGAGGCGCACCGGCTTTCTGAAGAATCGCTACTTCGATGCCGAGATGTACCCGACGCTCGTGAAGCCCGAGCACATCGAGTTTCTCAGCGAGTGCGACGCCAACGTCGGCGTGGGGCTACAGACGGCCAACGAGGCCGTGCTCACTCGAATTGACCGGAAGTTCAAGCGTCAGCACTTCGCGAAGGTGATCACTGACCTGGCCAACGTGTCCAAGGTGGTCACAGTCGAGGTCATCGTCGGATTGCCCGGTGACTCCATCCAGGGTTTCCGCGAAACTCTGCACTTGTTGCGTGACCTCCCGTGCGCGGTGCGCGTCTATCACTGCTTGGTGTTGCCGGACGCCTTCATGAAGCAGCAGGGAGCGTTAGACGGCTTGGACTTTGACCCAATTACCCTGGAGCTGCGGTCGGGGCCAGGGTGGTCACCCCGTGACCTCGCAGAGATTGGGGAGTGGTTGAGCGACTTGTCGGCCTTTGATGAAGATTGCACTCCGCCCGAAGCCCGCGTCAAATCGGACCGCATCGAGGACTACGTCGAGGGGCGCGTCGATCCCAAGTGGTGGGGCCTTAGTGAGGGAACCGTATCCAAGAGGCGGGAGCGCCCACCAACCCCTCATGTCAACGAGGGGGTCATGGCAAAGGCGCAAGCGCTGCACTCAGCTCAACACGCCGTGCATCGCGCCACCAAAGGATACTGTAGGCTGGAGTCGCTGCGCATTCTGCCCGACAAGGTGAATCCTCGTCTAGACGTCGAGGGGCGAAACTACGAGTTCAGCGTCCGTCGTGCCGCCGAGGGCATCCCGGCGTTCCGGATTGCATCGGGCTTGGCGTTCGTGCATCACAGCGCCAGCGAGACGACCCTCCCTCCTCGTGACGAGCTCCTGATCTGCCGTGCGATCGACGCAATGAGCCAGCATGTGCTCGAAGTCTTGGCGGACCCGGCCGTGGCCGAACCCTCAGCGGAGCTGGCGGGCAGCTAGTCTAGTTCACTCCCCGTGATAGAAGCGAAGGTCAGCAGCGACGATTCCTCCGCGCCACCGAAGCGTACGTGTTCGGCCATGGTGCCGAGGACATGGCGTCGTCACGCGTGGATGAGCTAGGCTACTCACATGTCGAGTCCTGGCTCGCGCGTTGTGTCACTCTTCGGTCCGTTCTCTGGTCGCTCATGAGCAAGGCAGCGCGTCGAATTGCGCTCGTGTCCCTCAGCCCCTGGCGTGTGGGGGTGCGTCATGTGTCGTTCAACCTGGCGGTGCGGCGCCTACAGGCGTCACTGATGAGCGATCCACGCCTCGCAGACAGCGACGTGCGGGTATTCGAGATGGGCGCCGAGTCACTCTCCACGTGGGTGGATGAGCTGGTTGCGTTCGACCCAGACCTACTCGGGGCGTCTGCCTATCTCTGGTCGCTGCCGACGTTCGCGTTGTTGGCCCGCGCCATCAAGATGGCATCGCCGCACTGCCTGACAGTGTTCGGAGGTCCCTCGGCGCGGCCCGCCATGCTCTCCCTGGCTCCCTTTAGGGAAGCAGCTCAGTTCATCGACGTGCTCGCGCTCGGGGAGGGAGAACAGCTCATCACCGACATCGCGGCGAACCACGGCCACGGCGTCGGAAGCTTTGCCGCGATCCCGGGGTTGGCACTGCAGAGTCCTCTAGGCTGGAGAAAGACGCCCTCGCCGCTCCAGCCCTTGTCCATCGACAGGCTGCCTTCTCCGTACCGGATGGGCCTGTCTCCCAAAGGGGCGACGGCGTACATGGAGACCTATCGTGGTTGCCCCATGTCGTGTGCCTTCTGCCAATGGGGAAACCTCGACCCCTCGTCCGGCGTCCTTTCCGTCGATGCGCTGATCGAGGAATTCGAGGCCATGTCCAAGAGCGACCTTCTCGGTGTCTCGATGGTCGATGCGGGGCTCAACCTCAACGCGCGGGCGTTCAAGAACCTGGCCGAGGCCGAAGCACAGACGGGATTCCTCAAGGGGCGGTACTTCGACACCGAGATGTATCCCCATATGATGAAGCCGGAGCACCTCGAATTCCTGGCAAACGCCCGTTCCAGCGTCGGGTTGGGGCTGCAGAGCGCCAACCCCGACGTACTGAAGGCCGTCGACCGCCCGTTCAAGCCTCACCATTTCGCCAAGGCCGTCGAGGACCTTGCAAGGGTCGCGCGGGTCACCGTGGAGGTCATCGTGGGTCTACCCGGCGACAGCCCGTCGGGGTTCAAGGAAACGATGGCGTTCTTGACGGACCTTCCGTGCAACGTGCGCGTCTACCACTGTCTCGTCCTCCCGGACGCCCTCATGAGCCGCTACGAGAACTCGGATGAGCTCCGCTTTCACCCCATCACCCTCGAGATCCAGTCTGGACCAGGGTGGAGCGAGACCGAGCTTCGCGACACCTGCGAATGGGTGGACGAAAAGACTCGGGCCGAGGGCGTGAACCAGCAGCAACCTCGAGTGGGACGCGGCGATAGGCTCGAGGACTATGTGGAGATGCTGGTGGATCCCCCATGGTGGTCGTTCGATCGCACAGCAACCCCGCCTCCACTTGGCCACCACATGGCCAACGTCCGTCGCGTGCCGGCCCATCTGCCTCAGGGCGAGGTGGCGGCGGCGGGCGTGCATGCGGCCATCGTCGCGGCCGTGACACGCGCTACTCACGGACACTGCCGGGTTGGCGAGGTCATCCGCTCGACCGGCCAGGTGGTGGTCCGTTTGGACGTGGAGCGTGCATCGTACGAACTGGTCGCGCGGCCCGTGGAAGCGGGGCCGTCGTTTCGCGACGCGGCGGGCTGTGGCTTCATGTACCGCTCGGACGGAACGGCGCAGCTTGACCAGCGCGCAAGCCTGCTCCTGACGCGCGCAATCGATGCCATGGCAGCTCATGTCGCGCCTCTCGTCACCAGCCGGTAGACACGCTCAGCCGCTGAGGAGGCCACACTCGAGAGCCGAATGAAGGGCGGCGAACGACCAGATTTGTCTAGGCAGGACCGCAGACCAGATCCTTCACACCTTGCCCATGGGCTTCCACAAGATCCGTCACGCGGGTCTCGTATCCACCAGCTACGTCCGCTCCGGTGCCCTCGCGCGCGCTCAGACCGCGCTCGCCAGCCGTAACCGCTGCATGAACCCGCTCTTCACGAGGTTCGGTGCGGGCCCCACGCGTAACCGCTGCATGGACCCGCTCTTCACGAGATGCGGAGCGAGCCCCACGCTCGGGGGATGAAGAGACTCCAGGGTGAATGGCCCGATCACGTGCGTGCGTGGCGAGCGAGCGGAGACACGGCGCGTGCGTACTGCGCGGCGCACGGCCTGAACGTGAACAGGCTCTGGTCGTGGTCGGCGCGGATGCAGGACGAGAAGAAGGCGGCGCGAAAGATCGCGAAGTCAGGCGCGGGGATTCGGATGGCTCTGGTGCGTCCGACGCGGCCGACGGTGACGGCCACGTCCGTGACGCGCGGCACCGGGGTGCGGCTGTCGGTTGGGGCGGTGCGCGTGGAGGTGGAGCGCGGGTTTGACGAGGAGACGCTGTCGCGCGTGCTCGCGGTGCTCGAGCGCCCGGAGGTGGTGCGATGATCCCGGCCGATATCGAGGTGTTCGTCGCGCTCGACCCGGTGAGCCTGCACAAGAGCTTCGACACCCTTGCAGGCGAGGTGCAGGAACGCGTCGGCCGCTCGCCGCGCACCGGTGGACTCTTCATCTTCTTCAACCGTCGGCGCACCGCCCTCAAGGCGATTTTCGCGGACGGCACGGGCCTTTGCATCTTCTACAAGCGCCTCGACCGTGGACGCTTCCAGCTCCCCGAGCCCATCGACGAAGGACGCGTGGTGGAGCTGAGCGAGGACCAGCTGGACGTGCTGCTAGACGGCATAGAGCTGCCTCCTCCGCGCGCGCGTGCGAAGCGCAACACCACTCCGTCGGTGCATTGATCCGATAGCGTGCGCGTGCGTGAAGAATCTCGGATCTGGCTATGGACAAGCGGGATCCTAGATCCTATGAGTCGACCCAGCGATGGCGACGAAGGCAGACCTCGAGTCGTTGACCGGAGAGCGCGGCGAGCTCGTGGACAAGCTCGTGGCCGCGCTCGCGGAGCGCAACGCCGAACTCGCCGCACGCGACGCGGCACTTGCTGCGCGCGAGGCCAAGCTCGATGCCGCGGCGGTGCAGATCGCCAAGCAGGCCGCGCAGTATGAGGCGCTGCGCGAGGCGTACATGCAGCTGCAGCTGGAGCTGAAGCTACTCAAGCGCAAGATCTTCATCGCGTCCGCGGAGCGTGCAGACACCACGCAGCTGCAGCTCGAGTTCGAGACGCTGACGCAGAAGCTGGACGCGCTCGCGGGCGTCATGGGCAACCCGTCCGAGAGCGACGGTGACCCGAGCGACGAGAGCGGTGACAGCAACGACCCGGAGGCGAAGAAGAAGCGCCGGTCGAAGTCGACCGGGCGTCGCCGGGTAGAGGAGATGGGGCTGCGCAAGGAGACTGTGTCGCTGACGGATCCTCACATGGAGAAGCTCGTTGAGGCCGGGCTGGCCCGTCGCCTGCCGGAGCCAGAGGTCAGCCACAAGCTTGGGCGCAAGCCTGCCGAGTACATCCACGTTGAGATCCTCCGTACGACCTACGCCACGTCCCCTGACGAGAACGGGCGCACCGAGATGTTCACGGCGGACATGCCGCCCGAGCTGCTGCCGCGCTGCCTCGCGGCGCCGTCGATGCTGGCGGAGGTCATCACCGACAAGTTCAGCAAAGGCCTCCCGCTCTACCGGCAGGAGCAAGAGCTGCTCTTCGAGAGCGTCTCGATCGACCGGGGCACGATGTGCCGCTGGCTCGACCAGCTCGGCTCGCGCTTCAACGAGACCATCGTCGCCGCCATGGAGCGGGACGCGATGGAGAGCGCCTTCTGCATCGCCACGGACGCCACGGGCTTCGCGGTGCAGCCGGGCAAGCTCGACGACGGCCCACGGCGGCCCTGTCGCAAGGGCCACTACTTCGTGCGCATCGCGGACCGCGACCACATCCTGTTCAACTTCACGGAGCGCCAGCGCAGCGAAGACGTCGTCACGCTGTTCAAAGGCTACGGCGGTCACATCCAGGCCGACGCGTGTAGCGTGTACAACGCGCTCTTTCGCCCGGCGGATCCCGACGCGCCCGACGACGAGTTGCCCACCGAGGTGGGGTGTTGGTCGCATGCGCGGAGAAAGTTCTTCGAAGCCGCGTTCGCAAAGCTGGCGATAGGGCGCGAGGGGCTTGTGTACCTGCACAAGATCTTCGAGGTCGAGCGGCGTTGCCGTGCCGGCAAGCCTCCCCCGTCCACAGTCAAGGCGCGGCGCCTGCAGCACCTCGCGCCCTTGATCGACGAGTTCGTCGACTTCGCGAAGCAGCACTACGAGCGCGAGAAGAAGCGCCGCGGCCCCGCCCGCGCTGCGCTGGGGTACGTCGTCCGTCAGGAGGGTCCTCTCCGTGCAGTGCTCGCTGACGGACGGCTGCGCATCGACAACAACTGGAGCGAACGCGAGCTGCGGAAGGTGGTCCGCATCCGCGACGCAGCCCTGTTCGCCGGGAGCACCAAGCACGCCGAGAACGCCGGGGCGCACCTCACGCTCATCGCCTCCGCCAAGCTCCACCACCTGAACCCCCGCGAGTACATCCGTGACCTGATCCGCGTCCTCCCCTGCTGGCCCGAGGACCGCTACCTCGAGCTCGCGCCGCTCTTCTGGAACCAGACGCGCGCCCGACTGGATCCCGCCGAGCTCGCGGCCGAGGTCGGATGGATCACCGTGCCCGACCCGATTCCGCTGCGCCGCCCGGGCGAAGAGTCGCCCGCGGAGGACCGCGCCTGAGCGCGTCGAGCTGGTCGCCGGAAGCATGAGCCCAGTGTGAGGCGGTCCTCCACGCTCGACGAGAGCGGGTTTATGCAGCGGTTACCCGTGCGCGACCTCGTCGACCGCCTCGGGGACGCGCTCTCTTCGAACGACCGTGAGCACGAAGCCTCGACGCGGGCGCGAACCCTGATGGCCCTCCTGCAGGCCCCCGGGACGCTCCGCTTCGAGAAGCGCCACGTCGTCGTCACCATCGAGCTGCCGCTCCCGCCCGCGCCGCACGCCCGGATCGCACACGCCCTCGAGTCCATGGACGAACTGCAACCTCGCTTCACGGATGGCGTGCGCACGGTCCGCTTCCGCCTTGCGCCAAGGGTCACGTGTAGCTCCATCCCCCTCGCCCCGAGCCTGTGAAATTGCCACTCGCGCGGTCGACGAAACCGGGGGGTGTCAAGACTTCAGAGACTGGGGTGCCCCAAGGGCGCTTCAGTTGAGCACCAGGCACCCCAGCAGCGGCGAGGTCGTGTCGGACTCGTCGAGGGTGACGGTGTAGTTGTCGCCGTTGCGCGTCAGGAACACGTTGGACGCCGCCAGGTGGTCGATGCCGCTGCTGCAGGAGCCCGACCCGTCCACGTCCACGTACGACTCGAAGTACGTCGACGAGAGGATGGTGAAGATCTGGTTGAGCACCATCACCGCGGTACCGTCCGGCTGGATGGTGGCGCTCACGACCACGCCGGAGAGCGCTCCCAAGCGCGCGTAGATGGTCATCCCGGCGTACGCGTCGAAGCCCGTCAGGTAGATGGTCACGTTGCCCGTCGGGCCTGCGTCCTGCTGGGCGTCGGGGCCCGCGTCCACGGCGGCGTCGCCCGCGTCCACCGCGCTGTCGCCGTCCACGCCCGCGTCGGGCGTGATGGACCCATCCACGACGACGCGCTCGAGCACCACGCCCGCGTCGACGCACCCCAGCTGCACGGTGCATGCCGCGCAGAGCGCGAGGGCCACCGCGCGGGCCGCGATCGGGTACGCATCAGAAGGCATGCACGACCCCCACGGCGAGGGCGGCGCGGAACCCCGTCACCGACGTGTTGGTGCTGTCTTCGCCACCCACCGCGTCGGCGCGGCTACCGGCCATGGCACCACCCAGCTCGAGATCGACGCGCACAGCCCATCGCTCCACAACATACCAGTCCACGAGGCCACGCACGAACAGGTCCAGGTGCGCCGAGCGGAAGCGCGAGCCGGTCACGTCGGGGTCGTTCGAGCGCCCGCGCCAGAATGTCTCGCCAACACGCAGCCCTGCTCCGGTGGCCCAGCGCACGTTGCCCACCAACCACGCGGCCAGCAGGCTCGCATCGAGCGCGAGCGAGGTCGCGAAGACGCGCCCGAGGGGCACCTTTCGGCGACCACGCTCCACGTGCGCTCCGAACTCCACACGCAGCCGCTGCCCCAAGCGGCGCAGCGCACGCACGCGAACACCGCCCATGTTCGGGTGACTCGTGAAGGGCGGCCGCCACACCAAGGCCGCCGCGAGCTCCCATGGGCCCCCTCCCGGCGCAGCGTCTCCTTCTTGCGTCCGTCGCGCCTCGTCCTCGGCTTCCTCCGCGGCGTGGCGCGCCTCGGCTTCGGCGATGGCTGGCTCGAGCAGCTCCACGATGGAGAGCGCCAACGTGCGCGCGGGGTCGGGGCCTCGCAACGCAGCGGCACCCAGCGCCTGTTCCGTCTGCGCCTCCTCGCCCTCCGAGCGTACCGAGAGCACGACGCCATCGTCGACGCAGCGCACGCGAGCGACGAAGCTCTCACGAGCGGCGTGTTCGTCCACCCGCGCGCTGGTGCGCAGCTCGATGGCGATGATCTCGCGCAACCGCTCTTCGAGGTGTGCGACGCACGGCTCGAGCTGCAGCTCGAGGTCCACGGACTCGTCAGGTGTCGAGCGCGCCCGCTGGGCAGAGACGTCCACGGTGGTCATGAGCACGAGCAGCAGCGCGAGCGCAGCCAAGGGCGCACGCCTGCCTGTCATCACGGCGGAACACGTCACGGAGCGTGGGCATAGGCTCTCACACTCCCGGCGTGGCGTCCGCTCGGAAATCGTTGGAGGTACACGCGCGCCCGTCGGCTGGCGGCATCGCGTTGGCCGGCCCTCGCCAGCGCCTGGACCTCGCGGGCCAGCGCGGCTTCGGTCATGACCCCCGCGCGGTCCAGCTGCTGGGCGCGGGCGAAGGCGCGGGCGGCGCGCTGCGGTTGCCCTTGTTGGAGCTGCACGCGGCCCAGGGTGAAGGCGGCCAGGTGTGCGCGGCGGTCACCCGGGTGCAGCTGCAGGGCGCGCTCGAGGTGTGTGACGGCTTCCGCGAGGTGCCCCGTCAGCCGCGCCGTGTCCGCCGCCAGCATGAGGTCGCCCATGGAGCTCCCGACGGTGACCCCGCGCGCGGCCTCGTAGGCGTCGTCGTAGCGCCCTGCGCGCGCCATGCTGCGCCAGTCGTGCGCTCCGACCTGGGCGCCATGCTCGCCGCGCGCCCCGTCCCGGGCGGCGTCACTCGCGCCTGCGCCGGCCGCGTTCGCCTCGGCCGCCTCGAGCTCGAGCTCCTCGAGGGTGAAGTCCAGGTCGAACGCGTCGGGCGCCGTGTCGAGCGCCGAAACGCCGCCTCCGTCGGTCCCGTTCGGGGCGGAGACGGACGCAACGTCGCTGGCTCCTGGAGGGCCCTCGACCGTCCCGGCACCATCGAGCTCGAGCGGGAACAGCCCGCTCTGTGAGGCCGTGAGGATGCGCTCGCCGCCCAGCCACTGCACCCGTACGCGCCCGCGCTGCACGTGCACCAGCACGTGTCGGGGCTGACGGCGCACGTCGAAGCGCGTCCCCAGCACGCTCACCACCACGCTGCCCACACGCACCTCGAACGAGCGCGAGGGGCGCGGCACCACGTCGAAACGCGCCGAGCCCCCCATCAGCTCGAGGCCCGCGCGCTCGGGCTCGTCCAGGCTCGTCGCCATGGCGGTGTCGGTGCCCAGCGGGATGGCCACCGAGCCGTCCTGGAAGCGCAGCGCGCCGGGGGTGTCGGGCCCCGCCGCCGGGTCGGGCGCGGTGACCCCGATGGGGGAGAAGGCCGCCCACGCCTCCTCTTGCGGCGCGCGCGGCCAGAAGGCAGCGACGAAGCTCGCGGCCAGGGCCAGGCCCGTCACGCCCGCGACCGTCGCCCGCTGCGCGCGTCGTCGGCGCGCCGCGGCTCGCTCCAGCGCGACCCGCCCGCGCCGGACGCGCTCCTCACTCCAGTCCTCTCGCACCCAGAGGAGCGCCTCGGCGA
Organism: Sandaracinaceae bacterium; assembly: GCA_020633055.1. NCBI lineage: Bacteria > Pseudomonadati > Myxococcota > Polyangiales > Sandaracinaceae > Sandaracinaceae bacterium. Next base: position 635,563 of record JACKEJ010000006.1, read on the forward strand.
GTTTCGTCTCGTGCTCAGCCACGGCCAATCACCTCCTCGATCGCCACCGATGCGGCCGCGATGCGTCGCTTGGCCGTCGCCGGCGAGCAGTCGCACAGCGCCGCCACCTCGGCGACCGTGTGTCCGTCGACGCGGCGCAGGATCCACGCCACGCGGTGCGCCACCGGCTCGCGCTCGAGCGCGCGGTAGATGCGCGCCACCAGCGCCTTCTGTTCGGGGCTGGCCCCAGGCGCGGCCAGTTCGTCGAAGCGCGCGCCGTCGTCCTGCCCGAAGAACCCGCGCAGGCGCAGGCGCCGCAGCCGTCGCTGGGACATGCGTACCGTCACGGTGGCGAGCCAGCCCTTGATCTCCGCCTCGCTCTCGCGTCGCTGGAGGCCCCGGTGAGCGGCCAAGAAAACGTCCTGCACCAAGTCGTCGACCTCGTCGGGGCGCCCCGTGAGGCGCAGGGCGATGGCGCCCACGTAGGACGCGTACCGCACGTAGAGGGCCCCCAGGTCACGGCTCGCCACCGCGCTGGCGCCGGACTCCGGGCCGGACCCCTCGGGGGCCGACGGCACGACGCGCAGGGGTGGCAGGGGGTGGTTCACACCCGATTAATGACCGCCCCCTCCGAGAACGGCTCAATTTTCCTCCGTCGACTTTTTTTTGAGCCGGTTCGGGGGGCACGCGGCATCGATGGGGGGAGCGCCAGGAACGGCGCCCCGTGCCCCCACACCGCAGGGAGAAGTTTCGTCATGTACGTGTCCATCGCGCTCGCACGAGCCGTCGTCAGCGAGGTCGAACGCCGCGGCAAGCCCGTCGACCAGCTCCTCCGTCAAGCCGACCTGCCCGCCTGGCGCTTCGACGACCCGCGGGGAGAGCTCACCATCGTGGACTACGAGCGGCTCATCCTGGCGGCGGTGGACCTGCTGGACGACCCGGCGGCGGGTCTGCGTGCTGGGTACCACGCTCCTGCCGGGGCGGCGCACCTGGTGGGCTTCGTCTTGGTGAACAGCCGCACCCTGCGCGACGCGCTGACCCTCTTTCGGCGCTACGCCCCCTTGGTCGTCGAGGGGGTCGGGTGTGAGCTCGAGGAGCGCGGGGACGAGGGGTGCTTCCGCTGCGCACACCCGGACCTCGGGGTCGGCGCCGCGCGCTTCGCGACGGAGCTCCTGCTGGGGTACCTCGCCGCGCGCATGAACCCCCACTTCTTCGGGGGCGATGCCCGCATCCGCGAGCTGCGCCTCACCGGCCCGCGGCCCCGGAACGCCGCCGAGGTGGAGGAGCTGTTGGGCATTCCACTCACGTGGGGGGCCGAGCACAACGAGCTGCTCTTCGACCGCAGCGCGCTGGACGTCAGCCAGCGCCACGCCGACGCCTGGGTGTGCCAGCTGATGTGCGACAAGGCGGAGCGCATGCTGGGCGAGCGGCAGACCGCCGAGCGCCTGCGCCTGCGGGTCAAGGACTCGTTCAAGTACCAGGTGCAGCTGGGCCGCCCAGACAACGAGGCCGTGGCTTCGGCCCTTGGGCTCAGCGCGCGCACCCTGCGCCGTCGGCTGGCGCGCCTGGGCTACACCTTCCGCGACCTGGTGGACGAGGCGCGCCAGGAGCTGGCCTGCGACGCGCTCCAGCGGCCGGACTCCTCCATCAAGGAGGTGGCCTACACCTTGGGCTTCGCGGAGCCCTCGGCGTTCCACCGTGCGTTCAAGCGCTGGACGGGCGTGACCCCGAGGGAGTTTCAGACTCAGGCCGTGATGGCGCACTGACGCACGCGCTCTCACGGTGAGCTTGGCTTTTCGCGGCGCTGCGCTGGGGACCCAATTCGGGGGGGACCCGGCGCGGCGCCGCGGTATCGTTCGTGCGTGGCCCCCGCGCAGCCCGACGCCATCGCCATCCCGACGCCCGAGGAGATCCGAGCGCGGGCCGAGCGCAACGCCCTCGCGCGCTTGGCGCGGGAAACGAGCGAGTGGCGGGGGAGGGCAGGCACCGCGCTGAAGCTGCTGGGCGTGGCCGCGTTGGGTGCACTGCCTGCGTTGCCAGGCGGGCTCGAGCTGACGGGGGTGCATTGGCACCTCAGCGCGCTCGTCTTTGGGCTGTATGGCGCGGCGTCCGTCGCGGCGTCCGTCGCGTACCGCGGTGACCCAGCCAACGTCGCCTACGCGCGCTGCACGTGGGTGAGCGCGGTGTGCTTGGCGCTCGGGACGGCGCTCCTCATCGGCGCCGCGGGGACGGCGCGCACGGTGTACTGGCTCGACTTCATCTACGCGGGGGTCATCGCCACGCACTCCATCGTCCGGCTCCGGCGCTACATCAACATCATCGGTGTGGGGACGTCGCTCACCGTCGTGGCCCTCCTCGTGCGTGGCGCCATGACCGACGCGGCCTTCGCGGCTGTCATCGCGTTGAGCATCCAGCTCATCATGAACGTTGCGGCCCGCTCCCGTCGCGCCGCGGAGGAGGTCAATGCGCGGGGCGAGCTGCTGGCCGAGCGGGCGGGGCGCGCGTTGGTGGAGCACGAGCGGGCGCGCATCGCGCGGGAGCTACACGACGGGCTCGGGGCCGAGCTGAGCGCGGCGCTGCTGCACGCCGAGGCGCTGGGCATCGAGGGGTCGAGCGCGTCGGCCAAGCTGCAGGAGAGCGTCCGCGCGGGGGTGGCGGAGCTGCGCGCGGTGCTCACGTCGGTGGATCGCGAGGCGGCGAGCCCGCGCCAGCTGGGTGAAGAGGTGGGGCGCGTGCTGCGCGCCATCGCTGGCGAGCGCGCCGAGGTGGACGTTCGCGTGGCGACCCCGCTCGGGCCGCGCGTTCCCGGCAGCGTGACGTCCAACGTGCTGCGGGTGGCACAGGAGTTCGCGCACAACGCGCTCGTCCACGGGCGCGCGACCTGCCTCACGGGGGTGGTCGAGCTGCTGAGCGGGCCAGGAACGTCGGCGACCCTACAGGTGACGCTCACGGACGACGGGCGCGGCCGTGTGGCGGGTCTCTCGCCCGCGCGCGGCATGGGCAACGTGCGCGCGCGGGCCGAGGCCCTGGGCGGCCAGGTGCAATGGAGCGACGCGCCCGAGCGCGGCATTCGCTGCGTGCTGCGCGTGCCGGTCGGTGTCGAAGAGCGCCCGTCGCTCGCCGCTCAGCGCACCAGCTGATGCTCGTAGGCGAAGGCGCACAGCTCGGCCTTGTTCGACACGCCCAGCTTCCGGTACAGCGTGCGCACATACGTCTGCACGGTGCCCATGCGGATCCCGAGCGCGTCGGCCGCCTCGGCGTAGGTGAGCCCCCGGGCGAGCACCACCAGGAGGTCCTGTTCGCGCGGGGACAGGCGCACCTCGGGCAGGGCGGCCCGCCGAATGACGTGGCGCGTGACGTCGCTCGAGAGCGGGCTGTGCCCGGCGAGCGCGTCCTCGATCGCCCCAAGCACGCGCGACAGGGGGTCCGCCTTGGACACGTAGCCCGACGCGCCGCGGTCGAGGGCCTCCAACACAGAGCGCTCGTCCGTGGCGGCCGTCAGCGCCAGGGCGCGCCCTCCGCGCTGCACCACCTCCGCGATCAGCTCGGTGCCGGCCACCTCCGACTCGAGGTGCAGGTCCACCACGGCAAGCGCGAACGCGTCATCGAGGGTCCCACGCGCCTCCTCGGCTGAGGCGACGGCGGTGACCGCGAAGCCCACGCTCACGAGGGCGTCCGCGAGGGCCTCGCGATAGCGGGGGTGGTCTTCGACCAGCAGGATGCGGAGAGCTTCGTCGTTCACGAGAGTCGCCTCGGCGTTCCACGGTGTCGCCGGCGCGTCGTGGTCCGAGTGTGTCGAGCCGCCGCTGCGCGCCTCGACACGTAGGGCCGACGCGAATCTACCGAGCCCGTGTGCGCCGGGGAAGGGCGAACGCCGCGAGCGTGGCGGCCTGGGTCAGGGAGCATCCGCAGCGCTCTCGGTGGGCGCGTCGCACACGCGGAACACCCCCGCGATGTCGAACAGCACGTCCACCTCGCCACGGTTGTAGGCGAGCGCGCCGTGGTCCACGGTGGGTGTGGGCGCGAACGCCTCGAGCCGCACGCGTGGGCCCGTGGCGGTGAACAGCACGACCTCCTCGCGCCACGCCCCCTCGGGAACCGGCAGCGAGCGCGGCTCGGCGTCCGTGCCCTCCAGCCTGAGTCGCAGCTGGTTGCCCGAGCGCAGCGACGCCACCGAGAACACCAGCGCGTAGCGCGCACCCGGCTCCACCGTGATGGTGGTCTCGAGCTCGTTGCCGGGCTGGCCGCTGGTCACCGGCAGCAAGGGGTGGAGGAGCCCGTGTTGGCTGCCGTAGGCCGACGTCTGCAGCGGCGTGCGGCTAGGGTCCACGCGGCCGATGATCACGCGCCCCGTCGGAGCCTCCCAGCCGTCCACCTGCGCATAGTCCGAGCGCCCGACCCGCCCGCCCAGCACGGGCGCCTCGAAGCTCAGGTTGGCGGCGGTCACCTCGTCGCACAGCGACACGCCCGCGCTCCGGGCCCCCGTCTCGCGTGCGGCCAGCGCCGTGCGTCCTGGCTGCGGCAGTGTCGCCGCGCCGCCACACCCCGCGTCGGCTGCCAGCAGCGGCGCGCCCATGACGAGGGCGAGAGCGAGCGCCGCGGCCCCCTCGTTGGTCCTGATCTTGTTCGTCATCCTGGCTGTCCCTTCCATGTGGTCAGATGTCGTGGCACGCGCGTGTCGCGAGCCTCATCAGCGCCCCAGCCGCTCCTGACGCTCCCGCTGCTCGCGCGAGCGCCGCTCTTCGTCGCGAATGGCTTGGCCCAGGCGCTGGTTCTCGCGTTGGTTGGCCTCGGCCGCGCGCCGCATGCGCAGCTGTGCGTCGCGGGAGTCGTATCCGGCGCGGAAGAGCGCGCCCATGCCGCCCAGCTTGAAGCTGAGGGTCACGCGCAGCTGCCCGCCGAACGCCGTGAGCGGGCCCAGGTCTGCCGAGCGGGCGACCACGAACGAAGGCCCCACCGCGATGTGCAGCCCGAGGTTGTCGGACAGGTAGTCCGCGAAGGTGAGGCCCACGAAGCCCCCGCCGGCACGCGCGCCGTCCAGCACGGAGAGTCCTTCGTCCGACCCCTCCGCCTCGAAGCCGACCGGCCCCACGAACTCACCGATCGCGGTGAGGCGGTACAGCATGCGGCGGCGGGCCACCGTCGCGTCCAAGCGCACGTGCGCGCCGCCCGGAAAGTAGCGCGCGGTGCCCTGCCCGGGCGCGCGGCTGGTGGCCAGCAGCTGCCCGCCCCCACCCACCGCGACGCGCACCTTGCCTGGGTCCAGATAGAAGCCTGCCGCGAGGCCGTACGAGGCGGCCACCGGCCGCGTGTCCCGTGCGGCCACCGTGTAGATGCCTGCCGATGCCTCCACGAAGCAGCCGCTCAGCACCAAGGTGGCGGCGGCCACGAGGAGCGGAGCGGCGCGGGGGGTCTCGAGGTGGTTGATCACGCTCGAGAACATAGAACCCGTGCCTCTGCGCCCGACACCCCATGACCATGAGTAGCCAGATGGGGACAGTCGGCCGCCCCCACCTGGTTCATCGAGCCGTCAGAGGGTCAGCAGGTACAGCACCAGGTCGTCCACCTCGGCGGCGCTCCCGGCGCACCACGGGTGCGGCGCGTCGGGCATGCCGATGGGCTGGTTGGTGCCCAGCTCGTCCGGGCCGTAGTCGCGTCGCATGGCCTGGTAGTCCCAGTAGTAGTGCGCCGGATCCCACGGCACGGTGGTGAAGTAGCGGTGGCGTTCCACGAAGAGGTTGCGCGCGCGCCCCTCGGCCGTGGTCCCGTCGTAGCGGGGGATGCGGAACACGTCGCCGCGCGGGTTGGCGCCCGGCCGGTCGTCGGGCGGGAAGTCGGGCCCCGCGTTGGGCATGTTCGGCGTGGGCGCGTGCAGCGTGTAGTAGCGGTCGTACAGCGGCGTGCCGCTGGTGCAGCGGTCGGGGTGCACCAGCTCGGGCAGGTTGCGCACGTGGCCGTCCGTCAACAGGCCGCGGTGCTGCACCCAGTACAGGTCCCGCAGGAACGTCGCGCGGATGGACTGCGTGTGGCGTTGGTAGATGGTGGGCGTGAAGAAGCGCCCCACCTCGTCCAGGCGGATCATGCGCTCGTTGCTGTTCACGCCCATGCCGTCGCTGTGACAGCTGGCGCAGCGCGTCTCGAAGGTGGCGCGACCGGCCGCGACGCGGTTGCTGAGCGCTGGGAAGTCCTGCCACCCGCGCTGCACGAACTGCCCCTCGGACACGCCTGCGCCTACCAGCGCGTCGCGCTCACCCTCGTGGGCCAGCCAGCGCGAGAGGCCCACGTTGCGCAGGTCGTCGTCGTGCTCGCGCAGCGTGGTCATGTAGGCCGTGAGCGCCTGCAGCGACACGGCGTCCATGGAGCCCATCGCGCCGTCGGGCTCCTCCGAGTGGATGTACGAGCCCTCGAAGCCCACGTACGACTCGGTGTGCGAGAGCGAGCGCCGGATGGGCATGTAGTTCGTCACGTTCGGGATCGCGATGGGCGAGAACATGTAGTCGTTGTCGGTCGAGCTGCCCTCGTCCGAGCCGCGCACCATGTCGTGCTCCCCCGCGCCGTAGGGCATGTGGTAGGCGATGGAGGTCTTGTCGATGTCGCCGTCGCCGGGCGCCCAGTGCGGGCCGGGCTCGTTGCCCACCACGCCCTCGAACTCGCCCAGCACGGTCCACTTCATGCTCCAGTTGGGGTTCGGGAGCCCGGGGATGACGCGCGTGATCTGGTCGTTGCCGCGCTGGTAGCTCACGCGGTAGCCGTGGCACGAGGCGCAGTTGAAGCCGATCCACTCGCCGTTGCCGTTGAACGGGTGCTGTGACTCGGCGTAGCGGTAGCCGACGAAGCCCGTGTCGCGCGTGTTGCCCTCGAGCTTCTGGCGACCGAGCACGGCCAGGAAGCCGGGGATGGGGTTGGCCATGGGGTAGGGGTCGAAGTACACGTCGTCCATCGCGGCGTCGGGCACCTCGCCGCGCACCGTGGGGATGGCGCCGAACAGCACGCGCGGGTCGGCTGGGCCACCGCGCACGGGGTCGGTGGCGGTGCCGTCGAGGATGCGTGTCCAGTCCAGGTCGCGGAACGCGTGGGCCAGGCCGATGTTGTAGTCGTACGACCAGAAGATCTCCTCGCCGCGCGCCACCAAGTCCGAGAACATGGGGTTGTTGATGGTGGTGGGGATGGCGTTGGACGTGCGCACCGGGCCGAGCTCGCTCACCACGTCGCACGCGAAGTCGAACTCGCGGTCCGTGATGCGCAGCGTCTGGGCGTCCACCACGCTGTGCGGCGTACCAGGCAGCGTGAGCGACTCCATGGTGCCGATGCGCTTCTGCACCTGGAGCACGATGGGACCTCCCGCGCCGACGTGCACCGGCACCTCGAACGTGACGCGTGTCGGCGTCCACGAGACCACGTCGCGGTCCCACGTGCTGTGCGTCTCGGGCAGCTCGTAGTTCACCTGGGCGGGCGCCGACGGCCCGTCGAGGATGTTCAGGCGCTGCTCGTACATCGAGAGGTCGGTCTCCAGCACGCGGCTGTTGCCCACCATGATCTTCGCGAAGTCCACGTCGGGGCCCGCGCCGAAGCCGGTGCCTTCGAGGACCACGCGGTCGCCTGGGGCAAGCACCACGGGGCTGGTGCTGCCCGACGTCCAGCGCGAGGTACCGTTCACGCGCACGCGCGTGATCACGGGTGTCGCCGGCGCCGCGGCAGAAGCGGCGCGCGCGAGCTCACGCGCGGTGTCCACGCTGCAGTAGCGGTCTTGGCAGGCCTCGTCGTTCATGAAGAAGCAGGTGTCGGCGGCTTCGTCACTGCACTGCGTGCCGCAGTCCGCGGGCCCGCTGCAGCCAGCCACGGCCTCGGCGCGCACGAGCGCGTTGTTGGGGTCGCCTGCGGAGAGCACGCGCTGGATGCGCGTCCACCCGGTCACGCCCGAGGCCGCGCGGTACTCGTCTCGGCACGGGCCCGTGGGCAACACCGAGCACAGCAGCGAACCGCCGCAGTAGCAGTCGCGCCCCGTGCACCCGTTCTCGAGCGCACAGCTGGCGGCAGCGACGCACTGCGCGTTCCCGGCGCAGGCCTGCGCCGGCGTCTCGCAGCGCCCGCAGAGGCAGCTGGCACATGCGGCGTCGACGCCGCGGTCGTGCATGGCGACGTAGCAAGCCGACGTGGGGGTCGGCCCGGCGGCGCCGGGGTAGTCCGCGGGGATCACCGCTTCGGTGTTGGCGGCTGTCGGTGCGTCGCCAGCGCAGCCTGCGACGAGCGCGCTCAGCACGAGAAACATGCGCGCGGCAGTCGGTGCCCAACGCGCGTGGTCGGTGGACAGAAGCGGCTTGCTGGCCTGGGGTGGGCCCGCGGACCAAGAGAGCGGCGAGCGTCGAGGTTGGAACGTGTGGGTCATGGGCGGTCTCCTTCCGAGGTGCGCCATGTGTACCTATCAAACGTGTTGTTTTCGACTTAAAAGTGATGATTCTATTTTTGTGTACAAATTGTACATTTTTGCTTGTTACTACAGGGTAAGCGGTTGGACGCAGGTAAATGACGCGGTGCGTGAACCCCTTTGGTGACGATCGATATCGAAAATTCGCGCAAATTTTGCATGTTGTATTCGATTCGTACTCGTGGTGGAACGCGCTGCCGATTATTGAAAGTTGTCTCCGTGAGCGCGATGCGGGCCGCTGGTGTCCTCTTCGGTCAATGCTTTTTGTGTGAGCGCCCGGCGTGCGCCGCGGCTCCATCCCCTGCGCATTCGTGCCCCTGACAGTGTGGTAGTCTGCGGCATGGCCTTGCCCCTCTCCCCGCTGCCGCTCCGGTCGCTGCGCGACGAAGCGAGCCTCTTCGTCCGCACCGCCCGACTCATGCAGCGCGCGGGCATGCCCATGTTCCACCCCACGCGCATCGCCGGTGGGCTGAAGGGCATCCTCGAGGACCCCAACGACACGCGTCACGTCTTCACGCTGTTCGAGTCCATGATCGGGCCGCTGGAGGTGCGGCACGTGGGGCACTTCCTGGAGTCCGACGAGGGGCGCGCCTTGTTCGCCAAGCGGCCGCCCGTGGTGCAGGCCTTGGCCGACCGCGACGGACTCCGGCGCATGCCGGAGGGCAGCCTCGGGCGAGCCTACTTGGCCTTCGTCGAGGCGGAGGGCATCACCGCCGACGGTCTCGTCGAGGCGTCGCGGCAGGGGCGCATCACAGAGCACGTGACCTCACCCGAGCTCGCGTTCTTGCGCGAGTACATGCGCGACACGCACGACCTGTGGCACACGCTCACGGGCTACCGCGGGGACATCGTGGGTGAGCTCGCCCTGCTGGCCTTCGGCTTCGCGCAGATGGGCAACCTGGGCGTGGGCTTCCTGGTGGCGGTCGGGCTCTTGATGAGCGCAGTGGCAGGCAAGCCGGGCGCGAAGGGCCTCGTGGACCCACGCGTGTTCGAGAACCGCGAGGTCATCGTGGGTGGCCTGGTGCGCGGTCTACGCGCGCGCTGGCTGCCCACCACGGACTGGCTCGCGCTGCTGGAGCAGCCCCTCGAGGACGTGCGCGCGCTGCTCGCCGTGGGCCCCGTGCCCAGCTACGAGCCCGTGCGCGCGTAGGGGGGACGAGACCGCGCACACCATGGAGCTGTCGGCCCCCGACCTCGCCAACTCGGTGACCAGCTTTGCGACCCTCGGCGCGGGGGTGGTCACGTTGCTGCTGTGCTGGCTCGGTCGCCCCCAGCCTCTGCGGTGGCGCGTGGCCTACGGCCTGATCGTGGTGACCGGCGTGCCGACGCTGGGCTGGCACGCCACGCTCGACCCCGGCTGGCGCTGGGCGGACACGGGCTCGAACCTGCTGCTGGCGTTCGGCATCCAGGTGGCGGTGCTGCGCGACTACTACGCGCCCGCCGCGCAGCGCCGTGTGCTCTTGGCGTCCAGCACCCTCAACGCGTTGGCCGTGCTGTGGATGGGCGCCGAGACCGTGATTGGGCGCGTGCCCTTTCCGATGCGCTTCGGCCGCCACGGTGGGTTCAACGTGGGCGAGCTGGTGCTCATCCTCGACGCGCTCGGCGTGACGGCGCTCTTGTTCCGCGCCCGGAGCCAGGTACCTCCCCGGGCGCGCGGGTTGCTGACGGCGGTGTTCTTCACCTTCGTGCTCGGGGTCGTGCTGGCGTCGGCCGATGGCACCAAGGTGGACCTGCGCGTCATCAGCCACCACGCGCTGTGGCACATCGTCAGCGCGTTCGGGTTCGTGCTGCTCTGGGCGTTCAACGACGTGCGGCTGCATCCGGCGGGCACGCCGGGGTGAAGGGGGCTGTCTCGAGGACGCTCACCGATTGGGGCGTCGTGGACTGAAGAGGCCTGTCTCAGAACGGAAAGATGTCCCGAAACGGGGGCGTCGCGGACTGAAGAGCCTGTCTCAGAAGGGGCGATGGTCCACAAATTGGGGCACCCCGGACTAAAGTCCGGGGCAGCGATCAGGTGATCGCCTGCTCAAAGTCCGCCCCCTGCGGAGGCGGACTGCGCCTTGCGGGCTGCAGCCACGTGAGTGGCGGGATGGTCGCGCCTCGGTATCCGGGGTGGCGTTGACCAAGACGGTTCGTCGCTCGAGGTTCGCTGTCCCTAGCTCGCCGTTCGACGAGGACCGCAGGACATCCACGTCGTCGTTCGGCTCGTCAACGACGTGGCGCTGGGCGACCTCGTGCAGGGGCTCAAAGGCGCCTCTGCCTACGAGTTGACCGGTGCCGTTTCCCGCAAGCCCATGGCTTGCCAGGGCGGCTCCCCGGCCGAGTCCCCCTCGGTCCAGCCGACCTCGGGTCCATCGTCCGCTACGTGCAGCGCCAGCGCGAGCACCACGACGCCGCTCATTCCGCTGAACACTGAAGTGCTGTGCACGAGACGCCGCCGCGAACACCAACCAGATCCGTCTCGCCAACCACCGGCCGGCAGTCCCCAAGACGCAGTCCGCCTCCGTAGGGGGCGGACTTTGAGCAGGCGATCAGCATGATCGCTGCCCCGGACTTTAGTCCGGGGTGCCCCAATTCAGGGAACAGTCAGCAGTTCTGAGACAGCCTCTGAAGTCCGGGGCGCACCACTTCATGGACGTCCGCTGCTTCCACGCTGCTTCTGAGACAGCCTCTTCAGAAAAGCGTGCCCGAGGGCCGAGGGTGCCCTTGCTGCTCCCAATCACACCACGTCAGGAACATTACTTCGAATCGCTGACAGTTGACACGCGAGTATCGTTTGTCAGACTGAATCGGCATTCATCATGACCCACTTCAAGAGCAACCTCCGCGACCTCCAGTTCAACCTCTTCGAGTACGGGCGCATCCAGAGCGTGCTCGGCACCGGCCCCTTCGCCGAGATGGACGAAGACACCGCCCGCAGCGTGCTGCTGGAGGTGGAGAAGCTCGCGACGGGCGTCATCGCCGACAGCTTCGAGCCGGGCGACCGTGAGCCGCTGAAGCTGGAGGAGGGCGACGTGACTTTGCCGCCCAGCATCCGCGCGGGCATCGACGCGTTCTACGAGGGCGGCTGGCAGGCGCTCGAGCTGCCGCCACACCTCGGTGGCGTTGGCGCGCCTCCCAGCGTGCGCTGGGCCTCGCTGGAGTTGGTGTGTGGCGCCAGCCCCGCCGTCGCGTTCTATCTGTTCGGCACGTTCATCGCGACCATCATCGACCGGCTGGGCACCGAGGCGCAGAAGGAGCGCTACGTGCGCCAGATGCTCGAGAAGCGCTGGGGCGGCACCATGGTGCTGACCGAGCCGGACGCGGGCTCGGACGTGGGCGCGGGCCGCAGCAAGGCCGTGCACGTCGAGGGCGACGTGTGGCAGATCGAGGGCACCAAGCGCTTCATCACCAACGGTGACTTCGACGGGCCGGACAACATCGTGCACCTGGTGCTGGCGCGCCCCGAGGGCGCAGCGGCCGGCACCAAGGGCCTCAGCCTCTTCATCGTGCCCAAGTTCTGGGTGGAGGAGGACGGCACGCTCGGCGCGCGCAACGGTGTGTTCGTGAGCGCCATCGAGAAGAAGATGGGCCTCTCTGCGTCGGCCACCTGCGAGCTGACCATGGGCGACAGCATCCCGTGCCGCGGCCTCTTGGTGGGCGAAGTGCACGACGGCATCCGGCAGATGTTCCGCGTCATCGAGCACGCGCGCATGTTCATCGGGCTCAAGTCCATGTCCACCGCGTCCACCGGTTACCTGAACGCGCTGGCCTACGCCAAGGAGCGCGTGCAGGGCGCCGACATGAAGCAGATGGCGGACAAGAGCGCGCCACGCGTGCGCATCATCGAGCACCCGGACGTGCGCCGCACGCTCATGCTGCAGAAGGCGCACGTGGAGGGCATGCGCGCGCTGACCTACTGGGGCGCGCGCATCCAGGACGACATCGCGGCCATGGCGGCGGACCCCAACCACAGCAAGGCCGAGCTGGACGAGCTGGAGCGGCGCTCCGACCTGCTGCTGCCGCTCATCAAGGGCTACAACTCCGAGAAGGCCTACGAGCTGCTGGCCGTGTCGCTGCAGACCTTCGGCGGGTCGGGCTACTGCAAGGACTACCCCATCGAGCAGTACATCCGCGACCAGAAGATCGACACGCTGTACGAGGGCACCACACACATCCAGGCGCTCGACCTGGTGTTCCGCAAGATCGCCCGCGACGGCGGCGCCACGCTGCGTGGGGTGCTGGGCGACGCGCAGGCGCTCCTGAAGGAAGAGCGCGGCGGGCCGGCGTTCGCCAACGAGCGCGCCCTGCTGGCCGAGGCGCTCGGCACCATGCAGCAGATGCTGATGGCGTGCATGGCCTTCATGAAGGAGTCCATCTACCTCATCGGGTTCAACGCCAACCGCATGCTGGAGTCGCTGGCCGAGGTCATCATCGCGTACCTGCTGCTGGACCAGGCGGTGCTGGCCGCGAAGAGCCGCGAGGGCGCGAGCGAGGCGGACGTGGCGTTCTACAACGGCAAGATCGCGTCGGCGCGCTTCTTCGCCAAGGAGGTTCTACCCGAGCTGAGCGTCCGCCTGCGGCAGCTCAAGGCCACGGACCTGGGGCTGATGGACCTGGACGAGGCCGCCTTCTGAGCTGGCGCTTGGGCCCGAGCCGCGCGGTGCGTCCGTGCCGTGCGGTGAGCCCAGCGCGCGGCGCGGGCCGACAACGGCGAGCCCCAGCGTGAGCGCGTAGAGCGTGAGGGCGGGGCCCGCCTTGAACGTGGGGAGCAGCGCGCACTGCAGTGGGGTCCAGCGTGCCGCCGGGTCCCACACGCGCGGGTCGTGCGCCGTGTCCCACAGCCAGAACGGCGTGGGGGCAGTCATGAGCAGCACGCACACCACCGCGACGCCGGTGACCACGGGGCGCCGCAGTCCGTGCGCCGCGCGCGTCACCAACAGCCCCGCCAGCAGCACGCCGGCGTAGTGGTGCTCCCACACGTGCGCGTACGACACGAAGTGCCCCAGGAGCAGGGCCGCGCCCGCCGTCTCCGTGCCGTGCGGACGCTTGCGCACGCGGAGGACCACCGCGCACGCCAGCGCGAGGGCACCGATGCGCAGCCACCACGCTGCCGCGTCCACCTCCGCGGGGCCGAAGGGCAGGGCCTCGAGCGCGCGCCCCCACTGCGCCGCAGCGTGCAGCGCGCCGTAGTTGCCGGCGTCCGAGGTGGGAGCCAGGTGCGTGGCCCCGAAGTTCAGTTGCAGGAAGGTGCGCCACGCGTCGGGGCGCTGGGCTGCGTCCGCGCCCAACAGCAGCGTGAAGGCGCTGAACACCACGAACGGCTCCGGGCGGCGGCGCAGCAAGGCGGGCACCGCCACCAGCGGGAAGGTCTTCAGGAACGCCCCCGCGGCCAGCGCGAGAGGCGCGACCAGCGGCCGCTCCCACGCCAGCAGCAGCGCGATGAACGCGCACGCCGTGGCCGCGAACGTGAACTGCCCCATCTGAAGTTCCAGCAGGAAGGGCGTGGACAGCAGCAGGGCGCACGCCCCGAACCATTGCAGCCCGCCCGCGGTGTAGCGCCACCACACGCGCAGGCAGGCGAGCAGCAGCAGCTCGAGCAGCGCGCACCACAGCACAAAGGCGGCGCGCGGGCTGAGCATGCTGAGCGCCGCGCCCAGCGAGGAGGCCACCACGGGCGAGTAGCGGTAAGGGAACGCGTAGGGCACGCCCGCGTCGTCGGGGATGCGCCCATACACGTCTTGCCCGGCGCGCGCCGCCGCCCCTGCGCCGTAGAGCGCCATGAAGTCCGCCCCGGGCCCCATGCGGTGCGTCCCGTCGTTGAACAGGAAGCGCAGCGGGGCCTCGGCGGGGGGCGCGCCAAAGGGCTGCCGCACGATGGACCACGCCGCCGCCAGGTGCACGACGCCCAGCACCGCGAGCAGCGCAAGCGCCCACGCGGGCGAGCGGCTCTCGGAGGGCGGCGTGTCGGGGCGTGGGCGCATGGGGCTCGGCTCAGCGGTAGGGCGCCATGTCAGCACCCGACAGCCGTGTCACGCACGTGGCAAACGCCTCGGCGGTCCCCAGCAGCGTGTCGGGGCGCGCCAGCGAGGGCAGGGTGGCGCCCACGCGGCCGCGGTGAACGAAGCCCGTGCCGCGCACGGCCTTGCCCAGGGCGTCGCGCCAGGCGTCCGTGTCCACCCCTTCGGGCAAGGTGGTGCTCAGCTCGCTGCTCACGGGGGTGCCGTCTTCCCAGCGGTGCGTGAGCACCAAGGGCACGCCCCGCATGGACCAGTCCACCAGCGCGAAGTCCCCCGGGCGCAGGCGCGCGCCGTGGGCTCGGCTGAGCGCGCGCCACGCGTCGGCGTCGGCCGCGAAGGCGCTCGGGGGCGCGATGCCTGCGAGCAGCGGCGCGACGACGCTGGCCAGCCGGTGCACCTCGCGCACGAAGCGTACCAGGCTCGCTTCCCGGTAGACGCCGCCGCGACGCAGCACGACCACGCGCTCGTCGTCGAGGCCCGCCTCGTCGAATGCGAACAGCGCGTCACGCAGCGCCGGGGTCAGCAGCGAGGCCGCCTGTTCCGGCTCACGCGCCTTCACGGTGAAGCGGCGGTGAAGCGACCGATCCAGGGCGGCGTGCGGCTTCCCGAAGTCGGTCCACCTGCGCTCCGCCACGCGCAGGTCCAGCCCGAGGGCCGGCCAGCTGAGCTCGGCGGTCACACACGGGCCCGTGTCGTCCGCGCTCACGAGGGAGCTCCGCTGCGTTCGCCGCTTGCGTGCCGCGCCCTCTTCCTCCGCCAGCACCACGGACACCTCGTGGCAGGCGAAGCTGCCCACCCCGTGCTCGGCGTCGTAGCGCAGGTCGCGAAGACCGCTCAGGCGCAGCTTCTGCACCTCGCGGAGGGCCGCCTGCCACACGGTGGCGTGACGCGCGCTGCCGAGCAGCGGCACCACGGACGCTTCCTTGGTGCCCTTCGAGCGCAGCGCCACGGCGGGCACGCGCAGGACGATGTCCGATCCCAGCGCCACCACGGCCCGCGCTTCGATGGCGTGGGTGACGCGGATGTAGGGCGAGCGGAACGTCGGTGCGAGGTCTTTGGGGATGGCCAGCCGAAACGGGATGGACGCACCGTCGGCCGGGGTGCCCTTGTGCAGGACCCACGTGCGATGGTCCACGTCGGTCGTGCCCGTGCTGCTCTTCACCAGCGGCGTCTCCACCGTCACGCACGCCAGCTCCACCCGACGCACGCGCTTGTTGCCCAGCCCCGTGAGGGCGACGGCGCCCGCCAGCTGCCCGCCTATCGCCAGCCGATCGTCTTCGAGCGACAACTCCAGCACGGGGGTGTCATCGCGCTGCTCACCGCGCAGCGTGGTGAACAGCTGCGGCCGAGGGCGGCCAGGACCCTCGGGCGGGGTCTCCACCGGCACGGTGTAAGCTGCCTGGCGGTCTGGCCACCATGGGATGTGCACGCGCACGCCGAGGGTGTAGGAGATGGATGCGAGGCGGCTCTTGTACGCGGGTGGCGCGTCACGTGGGATGTCGAAGGTGACCATTCTCTCCGACGTCCCCGGCGCGAGCACCCCCGCGTCGAAGCGTGCGCGCAGCCGCATCACCTCGCGGCGGTGGTAGTGCGACGTGCGATCGTCGCCGCTGCCGCTGGTATGCTCGTAGCGCGACTCGCGCCCGACGAGCGTGACCTCGATGAGGTCGTACGGTGTCTCGCTCCGGCTGGTGAGCACGACACGCGCGTGCAGGCGCTCCCCCGGGGTGGGTCGCTGGGGGCTCAGGTACACGCTGAGGTCGGGGCGGCTGCGCACGCGCGGAGCATACACGGGCGGGGCCGCGCTCCGTGCCGCGCGTCGTCGCTCACCGGGTCTGAATCGCCGCGACCTCTCCCGCAGTGAGCGCGCGGTCGTAGAGCGCCACCTCGTCGATGATGCCGGCGAACGGATACAGGGTCCCGCCGCCCGAGCCCGTGCCCATGCCGATGCGCAGTGGCCGCGTGTGGGTCGCGTTGTAGTTGCTGGTCATGCGCGCGATCTCCGCGCCGTCCAGGTACAAGACCGCGTCGGTCCCGTCGTAGGTCACGGCGACGTGGTGCCAGACGTCGTCCTGGGTCCCGTCGAAAAGATCGGAGTTCCAGGGGTTGCCCGTGGCGTTGGGGGGATCGGGTGCGAAGTACAGCTCCCACCGGCCCGTCGGCGCCAGGTTCCGCGCGAACACGTTGAAGCCCGACACGGGGTTGTCGTCCCGCCAGGTGTACAGGCTGCCGAAGCCGCTGATGGCAGCCCAGTCCACGCGGGTCCACACAGAGACCGAGAACGTGGGGCTCGCGAGGTCGGCAAAGAACGACACCTCGACGTAGGCGTTCGCGGGGAACCGGCACGCTCCGTCGGCGGTCGCGAAGCGGTCGGCTTCGCTGGTGAGGGTGCCGACGACCGCGCCGTCGTGCGCGCCCCAGGTGTCTTCGGGGCTGCAGCCATCGAGCGCATAGAACGCGATCAGGTCGGGCTGGCCGTCGCCGTCGGGGTCCGTGATCACGTCGTCGATGCCTGGGCCCCCGGCGTCCACCATGGCGTCGGACGCCGCGTCGACAGGGGCGGCATCCGCTCCAGCGTCGCCCACGCCAACGTCGGTGCCGCAGGCCCCGGGACTATCCGAGCACGGCGTCTGGAACGCGATGCGCCCACAGGCCGGGGCGCACAGCGCGAGGAGGACGGTGAGCACTGCCCTCCGGCCAGTCATGCCGTGGGGCTGGCGCGACTGGGGTGCGGCCGTAGCGACGCATGACGCTGCTTCCAAGCCTGCACTGTAGAGCGCTGCCCGCCGCGAGCGCAACGCAGGCGCGTGTGTGATCCCACTTGGGGTGGTTGTTGGCCCTCGATGGTCGCGACGTGCCCGGTGTCTGGGAGCGTGGACGTGACGTACGACGACCTGGACGGCCTCGTGGTGGCGACGTCGCGGGTGAGCGGTCCGTCTACCGCGGGGATGACGCTGACGCGTTCCGCGCTGGAGGGGCACGTGGAGCAAGACGTGCTGGGGTTGGTGCAGACGGAGTACGCTGTGGACGTGAGCGCGACGACGCCCGGCTTTGGCGACTACCAAGGGAGCACGGTGCGTGCGAACGGGGCCGAGGTGTATGCGTCGGCCTACCAGCACGACGGGCTCGGGCGCATCACGGAGTGGGCGGAGACGGTGGAGGGCGTGAGCCGGGTGCAGCGCTTCGAGTACGACGACGCGGGGCGGCTGGTGAGCGTGCGGGACGGGCTGGACGCGCCGGTAGCGGACTACGCGTATGACCTGAACGGGAACCGCACGAACGTGGTGGAGCCGGACCGCGTGCTGGAGCTGGGCGTGAACCTGGGCTGCGCGGACAGCGGGGGCGTGCCGCTGGCGCGTGGCGCGAACGACCGGGACGAGCTGTGCCGGCACGGGGAGTACGACGTCGCCTACGACGCGAACGGGCGGCTCGAGTGCGTCCGCCGGACTCGAGCCCGCCAGCCGAACCTGCGCATGTACCCCAACCTGGACGCGTAGCCGCCCGGCCGCTCAGCGCAGCACGTCGAGGTAGTCCCGCACCACCGGTGCCAGGCCCCGGAACAGGGCCTCGCTCATGAGCGCGTGGCCGATGGACACCTCGCTCAGGCCCGGGAGGGTCTTGAACAGGGGGAGGTTGTGCAGGTCGAGGTCGTGCCCCGCGTTCACCCCGAGGCCCGCTTTGCGCGCGTGCTTGGCGGCGGCGGTGTACATGGCGAAGGAGGCCTGCGCGGCTTCGGGGCCTCGCTCGAAGGCGCGGGCGTAGGGCTCGGTGTAGAGCTCCACGCGGTCGGCGGCGAGGCTGGCGGCGAAGTCCACGGCGGCGGGGGTGGGGTCCACGAAGATGCTGGTGCGCACGCCCAGCTGGCGCATCTCGGCCACGAGGTCGCGCAGGGCCTCGGTGGGGGTGTCGGGGGGCCAGCCCGCCTCGCTGGTGATCTCGCCGGGGCGCACGGGCACCAGGGTGAACTGCGCGGGGCGCAGGGCGCGCACCAGGTCCACCAGGTCGGGGCGCGGGTCGCCCTCCACGTTGAGCTCCACCTGGAACGCGATGGGCGCGAGCTCGTCCGCGATGGCGCGCACGTCGTCCAGGCGGATGTGCCGCTGGTCAGCCCGGGGGTGCACGGTGATGCCCGGGGCGCCCGCGGTCACGCACGCGCGCACGGCGCGCAGCACGTTGGGTTCGTCGCCGCCGCGCGAGTTGCGCAGGGTGGCCACCTTGTTGACGTTCACGCTGAGACGAGCCATCCCGCGTTATACGAGCGCCGTGCAGCGCGCGCCAACGGCGCCACCCACCGAGCCGCCGCAAGCTGCGCCGATGCGCACCGAGTCGCTGCAAGCCGAGCCGATGCGCACCGAGTCGCTGCAAGCCGAGCCAATGCGCACCGAGTCGCTGCAAGCCGAGCCGCGGTGCGCCAAGATCCCGCGCGTCGGGCCGCCGGCCCGTGGGTTCGTCGCAGGCGTACGGGCGCCGTACGTCAGCCGGTACTCGATGCTGGCTTCGGCAGGTGGCTGCTGGTGATGCGCACCGCCACCGTATAGAGGCGCCGTCCGCGCCGCGCGTGATGCGGCAGTGCGTGCGCGTGCCTGCGGTTTGACCATTATGGTCTGCACGTTCAGCCGGTTGCCCTGGATGCTGCTGGCGAGACCTGCGCGCGCCCTCGGCCGTGGTCACCTCGCGCGGCGCGCCGCTGGCGGCGTGCTCACGGTGCGCCCGCCGTTCACGCGCGTCACGATGTTGTCGCCAGGTCCAGCGCCACGCTGAACTCGGGATACGCCCGGTTGGTGTCCCGCAGCTGCGACGCGACGATCTCGCGCATGACCGGGTTGAAGTCCGCGAGGGCCGCGTCGATGGCGCGGTTGATGTTGCTGGCCTCGGCCGTGCCTCCGATGAAGCGCCAGCGGCCGACCACGCCGTCGTTCGTGGGCGCGGGCGCCGTCGCGTCCTGAGCGGCTACACGACCGCTTCCCACGAACGCCAGCGACGGCAGCAGGAGCACGGCCAACAGAGACCAGCGGGCACGATGGCCAGCACCACGGCGGGGAGCACGACGACGAGCGATGAGCACCCCTTCTCTTGCCACACGCCGAGCCGCGTTGGCCAGTCCCCCCTTTGCGTTCATGCTGCCGCCTCATGGACCCCCTGCTCACGCTCCAGCTGGTGCGCCTGGCCAAGCTGCTGTCCGCCTTCGCGTTCGTGGCCGGCGCCGTGGGGGCCACCGTCCCGGGCGACATCGAGCGCCAGCGCATCTTCGCCTACCGCGTGGCCGGCCCGGGCTTCGGCCTCACCTGGTGCTTCGGCATCCTGCTCATGTTCCTGACGGGCCGCTCGCTGTTCACCACCTTCATCCTCGCGGGCTTCGTGCTGTCGTTCATCACCCTGCACGCGGTGCTCTACGCCGCCGGTCGCGAGGAGCGCCGCGCGCGCTGGCCGCTGCTGACGGTGGTCGTCACGGTCACTATTACCGTCGCGTTGATGGTCTTTCGCCCCTGACTTTTCAGAGTATTCTCCCGGCCCATGAACGTCAGCGCCAAGAGCATCATCCTCGAGATCCTCTCCGTGGCCCCGCTCATCCACGGCCCGAGTGTCCCCGTGCGCATCTTGGTGAAGGCGGCCGACGTGTTCGAGGTGGCCGAGAACAGCGTCCGCGTGGCCATCGTCCGACTGCGCGCCGAGGGCCTGGTGGAGTCGGAAGAGCGCGGGCAGTACCAGCTGGGCCAGGCGGCGCTCCCCATTGACGAGCAGGTCTCGCGCTGGCGCCTGCTCGAGGGGCAGGTGCAGCCCTGGGACGGCAGCTGGCTGGCGTGCTTCACGGGGGACCTCTCGCGAACCGACCGCCCCGCGCTGCGGCGTCGTCAGCAGGCGCTCAAGATGGCGGGCTTCAAGCGCCTGCGGCCGGGGCTGCACGTGCGCCCCGCCAACCTCAAGGGGGACCTGGCCTTCATGGGGCCGCGCCTGCGGCAGCTGGGCATGGAAGACAGCGCGGTGGTGTTCCGCATCGCCAACCTCGAGCCGTCCGAGGAGTCGCGCGCCCGCAGCCTGTGGGACAAGAAGGCGCTGCGCGCGGTCTACCGCGACATGAAGGACCAGCTCGAGGCCAGCACCAAGCGCATCGACGAGATGCAGCCCGAGGACGCCGTGCGCGAGGCCTTCCTCCTGGCGCGTGAGGCCATCCGCTGGATCGTGCTCGACCCGCTCTTGCCCGACGAGCTGGTGGCGGCCGACGAGCGGCGCGCGCTGGTGGCCACGCTCTCGGCCTACACGGACCGCGCCCTCGACCTCTGGCGCGACTTCCTCAACTTGGATGAGGAGGCCTGAGCCGGTATGCTCGTCGGTCCCATGAACGAGCAGCACCTCAGCTACGAAGCCCCCGACGCCCTGCGCGTCCACGTCTACAAGTGGTCTCCCGACAGCGACAAGCCCAAGGCGGTGTTGCAGATAGCGCACGGCATGGCCGAGCACGCGGGGCGCTACCGGCGCGTGGCCGAGGCCTTCACGCAGGCCGGCTGGGTGGTGTACGCGCACGACCACCGCGGGCACGGGCGCACCATCCCGGAGAACGGGCGCCCCGGGCACATGGCGGACGATGCCTCGTGGACGCGCGCCGTGGGCGACCTCTACGCCATCAACCGCATGGCCAGCGCCGCGCACCCCGGGCTGCCCATCGTGCTGATGGGCCACTCCATGGGCTCGTTCATGGCGCAGCAGCTGGTGCTGGACCACCCCGAGGCCGTCTCCGCGCTGGTGCTGTCGGGGAGCAACGGCAAGCCACCACCCATCGCCACGCTGGGGCGCCTGTTCACGCGCCTCGAGCGCCTGCGCGTGGGCTACCGCGACGTGAGCCCCATCCTCTCCAAGCTCAGCTTCGAGGACTTCAACAAGGCCTTCGCGCCCAACCGCACCGACGCGGACTGGCTCTCGCGCGACCCGGACGAGGTGGACAAGTACGTGGACGACCCGCTGTGCGGCTTCCCCGTCAGCGTGCAGACCTGGCTGGACATGCTGGACGCGCTGCCGGCGCTGACCGAGCCCAGCCGGCTGGCGCGGCTGCCGAAGGACTTGCCCATCTACCTCTTCTCGGGCAGCGAAGACCCTGTGGGTGACCGCGGGGCCGGCGTGCGGCGCCTGCATGGCTCGTATCGGGCGGCGGGCATGCGCGACACGCGCTGCACCATCTACCCCGGCGCGCGGCACGAGACGCTGAACGAGACCAACCGCGAGCAGGTCATCGGCGACCTCCTCGAGTGGTGCGAGCAGGCGCTCCAGACGGTCACGCACGCCGCCGCGTAGCGTGGCCGCGGGTTCACAGCTTCCCCGCTGACCGGCCGGAATTTCCGGCGTGTCGGGCTTGGTATCGCGTTTGCACTCGGTCGTGCGCCGTGGACGTCGTGGGTGGCGCGGCGGTCCGAGCGTAGGAGTGTGCCGATGTCTGTTGCGAGGTCTCGTTGGTTGTCGCGCGTGGTCGCGTCGTCGTTGGTGGTGGCGTGCGCGCCCTTGCTGCTGGGGGCCGAGGGGGACTGCGGGCCCGCGTTCGCGCGTGACCCGGCGCCCGACATGTCCGGCGCGTGGAACATCGCGTACGACGACAGCTTCACCGTGAAGGTCACCATCGGCGCAGGCGCTGCGCGCCGCGAGTACATGCGCACGGTCTCGGCCACGGGCGGGACGTTCCAGGTGCCGCTCACGCCCGACGGCAGCGACATGCTCACCTTCGACCTCGACTGCACGCGGCCCGAGGTGGTGTGCCCGAGCGAGGTGTGGCCCAGCCGGCCCAGCATCCGGCAGAACCACCCCGAGTACACGCACCGCATCTTCCTGCAGATCCCGCAGCAGACGTGCAGCGGCAACATGGTCTCCCTGTCGGCCGACGAGTGCGGCGGAGGAGCACGCTCAACCCGGACTGCGACATGGGTGCCATGCGACTCGGACGTCACCGTGGTGCGCGAGGCCTCGGACCATCCGCGACGACGAAGCGGGCTTCGACATCCTGCTGGGCGGCGGCGTGGCGACCAGGCATCAACTGCGCCATGCTGGCTTGTCCGTGGCGTCGGGCGAGCTGGTGACCACCACCGGCAGCGCGGCGCGCGAGAACTGGCGCGCCACGGGCATCACCGACGGCACGGTCACCTTCACGGGCTACGCAGGCGGGCGGCTGCCTGTGGGCCGTTCGTGGGCACACGGCCGAGCCGGACGTGCGCGCGCGCCTGCTAACAGTGTTGGGGGCCGCCATCGAGTTCACTACATCGGCTACACCGGCACGCGCTGGCGCTTCTTCGGTTCCGGCGCCGCTTTCGCTGTGGGGCGCGGCTGCTGAGTCATCATCAGGTTCGTGCCCTACGCCGCCGCCACCGAAAGCCGGACATCACGCGAAGCGCTGTCCACCTCGGCGGCTGGGAGGAGCGGCCGAAGGGGACGCATCTGCAAGACCTTCCGCTTCGCCCTCGTTCGTGGAGGCCTTCAGCTTCACGGCAGAGCAGCGGTGGCCATCGTGGCCGAAGCTCGACCACCACCCAGTGGCGCAACGTGTGGGCCACCGCGGAGGTGGAGCTGACCACGCACGACTGCTCGGGGGCTCCAGCCGCGAGGACTTCCGCCTGCTGGCGGCGCGGATGAACGAGCTGGCTGCGGGCCGCGCGCGGGGGTGAGAACGATCCGTGAATACGAAACCAGGGCACCCGACTGAAGAGGGGCTGTCTCAGAACGGCGAGTCGTCCTGGCGGGATGGGGGCACCCGGACGGAAAGTCCGGGGCAGCAATCGGATGGTGATCGCGCATCGAAGTCCGCCGCCCTGTGGAGCGCGGACTGCGTCTCGTGAGGTGCGGCCGGGTGGTTGGCGGACGATGGCGTCTCGCGGAACGGTCCAGGCGGCGCCGCGCGAGAGGTCGGCCGCGCTCGGAGGCGCACTTCGCTGCGCAGCAACCCAGTGGTGGCGGGACCGCCCCAGCTTGGTGGTCATAGCGGTGCGCGAGTCAGTCCACGCTCCGGCGGAGTGGCGCATCGCTGACGGAAGCCCAGCGCTCGGCGGGGTGGGAAGCGTCGTGGTGTTCGCGTTGACGCTGAACGTAGGCAACGACGGGCCCGAGGTCGGCGGGACCGAGGACTCTGGCCAGCAGCCATTTTGCCAAGCAAAGGGATGCCTGCGGGAAACGTCGCCGTTCAGCTCGTACGCAGAGGCGCCTTTGAGTCGCTGCACCAGGTCGCCGAGCGCCACGCTGCTGGCGAGCCGAACGACGACGTGGACGTGGTCCGGTCCGCATCCAACAGCGAGCATGGGACACCGAAGCTCGCGTGCCTTGCGACCAAGATCGTGAAGAGGCGCTCGTCGAGCGACGCGATGGCGGAAGCGCAACAGGCGGCGGCGTGAGGGTGGCCCAGACCCACGTGAACGAGGACAAGAGCGGGAAGAACGTCGTCGGCACACCCGTTGTTCGGCCGGACACCCTGAGACTTTTGCGTTCCAGGCAATGCTCGACCCTTGAGTCACGGTATCACCCCCAGGGCACCCAGACTTTCAAGAGTCTCAGAAGGACGGTGTTCCCGATCTGTGGGCACCCCGGACTGAAGTCCGGGGCAGCATCCTTCCGAGCGCCCGGCTACCGCCGGGCACTCGGAGAAGTCCTCCCCACAAGGGGGAGGACTGTCTTGCTCGGCGCCACCGCAGCTACAAGAGCGCCCCCGTCCCGCCGAACACCCGACACTGGTCCACGAGGCGCAGTCCGCCTCCGCAGGGGGCGGACTTCGAGCGCGCGATCACCTGAGGTTGCTGCCCCGGACTTTCAGTCCGGGGTGCCCCAAGTCCCGACTGCCAGCTGAATTAGGACAGCCTGGCCGGCACTCCATACTGCCCCAAGGCCCGACTGCCAGCTGCATTGAGACAGCCTCGCCGGCAGTCCAAGCCGACCAATCACCACCGCCCAACCGCCAGACCCCAACCGCTATCCCAGTCCACTCCGCCCGCGCTTGAACCACGCGAAGTGCCACGGCCCGCTGACCGCGTGCACCACCGTTCCCACACCCGCGTCGGTGAAGCCCGCTGGAGGGCTCGGCGCGGCACCCGCCAGCTGTGACTCGGCGAGCGGCGCGCCGCGGTAGGTGGACAGCAGCAGCTCGTCCACCCGTGGGCTTTCCGCGTCGTATAGGTGCCGCGTGGTGCTGGGCCCGGCCTCGAACGACACGGTGTGCGCCCCGCGCGCGCGCAGGGTCTCGATCAGCTGCGGCAGCCCACCGTCATGCGCGGCGCCCACCACCTCGGCCGCGGTCTGGGTGCGCAGCGGGGCCACGCCTTCCTCGGGCCCGTACACCAGGGGCCGCGTGTGTCCGTCGTGGAACACCGGGTGATCGAGGGGCAGGTCGGCGCCGCGCGTCATGATCACCAGCCAGGGCGGGGCGGTGTGGCCCAGCTGCTGCCGGAAGGTCGCGAGGGCCGGGCAGGGCGCTCCTGGGGCGCCGGGCGCGTAGGACAGGCCCGGCTCGTCACGCAGGAGCTTGCCCGTGATGACGATGGCCTCGGCCCGCACCCGCACGAGGTTGAGCGCGAAGGTGTCCGCCAGGCACTTGGGGGTGTGCTCGTCGATGCGCAGCGTGCGCCCCGTGTTGCCGTCCACCGCGGTGACGTGCAGCACGCCCGGCCGCCCGCCGTAGCCTGCCCCGAACAGGCTCGCGGCGCGCGCGGCGATGCCCGCCGTGTCGTGTACGTGGGCGAGGTCGAAGAACGCGTCGTCCAGCGCTCCTGCCCGCTCGGCCTGGTCGCGCCCTCTTTCGTCGCCCGCGCTCACGGGTTCGGCTCCTGCTCCACCACGTCGCGCAGCGTGTCGCCCACGCGCAGCGTGCCCGGACCGTCGGGGATGATGTTCATGCCCAAGTAGACCTTGCCGTCCGCGCCGCGGCGGTACTGGGCCAGCGTGCGCAGGGGCTCCGGTCCGCGTGCGCCCGTGTCCGGGTCGAGCGTGGTCAGCACGCAGCGGTCGCAGCGCTTGGGCCCGCGGAAGCGCACGTCGCCCAGCGTGAAGTGCGCCAGGCGGTCTTCCACGTAGGGCGCAGCCTCGATGGTCACGTTCGGGCGGAAGCGACGCATGTCCAGCGGCACCCCGGCGCGCGCGGCGAGGTCATGCACCGACGCGTCTCCCATCAGCAGCAGCGGGTAGGCGTCGGCGTAGCCCACGCGGTCGTCCGCCTGCCCGAAGCGTGGGTTCACCGTGCGCTCTCCACCATCGGGCAGCACCACCAGCTGTGCGTCGGACAGGCCCAGCACCTCGCGGAACAGCTGCGTACCCTCCGCGTGCACCAGGCCCTCGCAGGTGTCGTTCCACACGGTGACGGTCGCGCGCGTGGCGCTCTGGTCCAGCGCGAACGGCACCCACACGCGCCCTTCGGGGGCTTCGGCCCACACTCCGTCGCCTTCCAGACGTGTGCTCACGCGCCCCAGCCTCGCGTGCGTGCGCTGCGAGAGGAACCGCCCCGCGCCGTCCACCACCATGATGCGCCGGTCGTGCTGCAACCCCGCGCGCGTGACCTCGGCCTGCTCGAGGCGCACACCGCCGCACGACTTGATGGGGTACACGAACAGTCCAGTGACGCGCATGGCCCTGGACTACCCTCGCTGGTGCGGCACGTCGAGATCCAACACGGGCCCTAGCGGCACGATGCCCGTGGGGTTGATGGTCTCGTGGCTCTGGTAGTAGTGCCCCTTGATGTGGTCCATGTGCACGGTCTCGCGCACGCCGGGCAGCTGGTACAGCTCGCGCGTGAACTCGCGCAGGTTGGGGTAGTCCACGATGCGCCGCAGGTTGCACTTGAAGTGCCCCACGTAGACGGGGTCGAAGCGCACCAGCGTCGTGAACAGCCGCACGTCCGCCTCGGTCAGCTGGTCTCCCGCGAGGTAGCGCCGCTCGCCCAGCAGCCCCTCCAGCCAGTCGAGGCTGTCGAACAGCTCGCGCACGGCCTCCTCGTAGGCCTCTTGCGTGGTGGCGAAGCCGGCGCGGTACACACCGTTGTTCACCGTGTGATAGACGCGCTCGTTGACGCGGTCGATCTCGTCGCGCAGCGCCTCCGGGTAGAGGTCCGGGCCCTCCGCCACAACCCCCGAGAACGCGCCGTCGAACATGCGGATGATCTCCGAGGACTCGTTGCTGACGACGGTGTCGCGCTCCTTGTCGTACAGCACGGGCACGGTGACGCGCCCCGTGTAGTCGGGCTTGGCGTGGGTGTAGACCTGGTGCAGCACGCGCGCGCCATGGAGCGGGTCGGGCACCACGCCGGGCCCGTCGTCGAAGGTCCAGCCGTGCTCCTGCATGAGCCAGTTCACCACGGACACGCTCACGTGCGGCTCGAGCCCCTTCAGCCGCCGCACGATGAGCGTGCGGTGCGCCCACGGGCAGGCGTGACTCACGTAGAGGTGATAGCGACCGGACGCGGCCGCGAAGCCCCCGTCGCCGGTCGGACCTGGTGTGCCGTCGGGCGTGACCCAGTGGCGGAAGGACGACTCCTTGCGCACGAAGCGGCCGTCGGTGGCTTTGGTGTCGTACCAGGCGTCGTGCCACTGGCCGTCGATCAGGAGTCCCATGCGCTGTCTTTCTTTCGGAGCGAGCGCGCTCCGAGCCGCGGAGCCGCCCCCGAGGGTCGCGCCCCCCGCCCGAGCGTTTCAACTCGCCTTCCCGTCCCGGGGGCTGGTATGGGAGAGGCCATGTGCCGCCTCTCGCTCCATCTCCGCCTGTTGTCCTTCGTCGTCATCGCTGTGCTCGGGGCCGCGCCCGGGTGCGCCGGGAGCTCGTCCGGCACCACCGAGGGTGAGGGGGCCGAGGGTAGCAGCGGTGGCGAGACGGAGGTGGACCCCATCACCGAGCCGCCGCTGGCCGAGACCCTGCAGCTGCCCACCACCACGCTCATCCCAGTGCCCAGCTCGGGCACGCCGCGGCACCAGCTGAGCGCCGAGCTGCAGCAGCTCTGGGCCAAGGTGGAGGAGGCTTCCGCCATGACGCCGCCCGAGTTCGAGGGCGAGGCCACCATGGACGCCGTCACCGCGTGGACCGACGCCGAGTTCAGCCCGTGGGCCCAGGCGCGCATCGACGCGACGCTGGCCATCGTCGACTCGGCGCGGGTGTTCACGCCCAACACCCCCGAGGCTGGCGTGGCCGGTGCCCTCGTGGGCTACAGCCTGGAGGAGTTCGTCATCGCCTTCCGCGGCGCCCCCGTGCCGGTGGAAGTGGCCGCCGACCCCGAGCTGCTCGAGGTGTTCCTGAACAGCCTGACGGAGGCCAGCCAGCCCATCGCGCTGCAGGCCGGCTCGGCCTACGGCGTGTGCGCCCGCACCCTGGCGCCGCTGGGCCCCGAGAGCGTGTGGGTGGAGTGGGCGCAGTACTGCCTGTTCCGGGCCGAAGAGGTCAACGAGGTCTACCGCCTCGACCCGTGAGCGCGCGGGTCAGCGTGGCTCGCCCGTGCGCGAGAAGTCCCGCACGGAGCCGAGCTCGTCGATCACGCAGCCAGTCGGTGAGATGGTCACGTCTGCGACGCGCCAGAGGAGGTCGCTCTGCGACAAGCGTGTGGGGCCGAAGGTGCGCCGCGGTGTCGACGCCGAGCCTCCGCAGTAGATGCGGACGGTCACGCGCCCATCACCGCGGTACGAGTGCACGCCCACTCGGTAGGTCCCCGCGGCCGGCGTCATGATGTTGATGTTCTCGGGGCCGAACCCGTCCACGTCGTCGATGTCGAGGCGGGGATCGTCGGCTTGTCCCGGGGCCGACCACGACAGGCCACCGATGCAGTTGCCGTAGTAGCAGTCGAGGCTGGAGTTCCACGTGCGCGCGTCGGGGTGCAACAGGTGGGTGTCCATGTCGGTGCCGTTCGTGTCCCAGAAGATCTCCACGCGCAGCCCCTCCGTGGCCACGGCGCGCACGAGGGTGGTGCACTCCGCCGAGTGTCCGGAGTCGTCTTGGACGCGCAGGCGCAGCGTGTACTCACCCGCGATGTCCGGCGTGTACACCGTGCGCACGTTGTCCGCTGGGCGCGGCGGACCTGCCGCGGAGCCCGTGGGCGCGCCAATGACCGTCCAGCCGGCCGAGCGGATGACGCCGTCGTCTACCGCGCTGCCGTTGACGGCCGTGGGCGTGAGCGGCGTGGTCTCGATCACCGCGGGACACATGACCGAGGGCGGCGTCTCGGTGCCGATGACGCTCACCTCGCAGCTGTCCGTGAAGCCGTCTTGGTCCTCGGCCGTGAAGCGCAGGCGGTACTCGCCCACGCGGTCGGGGGTGAGCGTGGTGCGCCGCGACGTGGACGGGGTGGGGGAGGCGCTGCTGCTCTGGGGGCGCGTCACCACCTCCCACGTCTCCCGCACGACGGCGCCATCGTCCATCACGACAGCCTCGAGCGCCACAGGTTGGCGCGTCGGTGCGGCGATGGGACCCTCGGGGCAGATGACGGTCGGGCGGTCGGTCACCGTCACGGGCACGAAGCAGTCGTCGGTCGCGCCCTCTTCGTCGTACACGGTCAGACGCAGGAGGTACTCGCCAGCCACGTCGCTCTCGAACTGGGTGACCGGCTCGGTGCGTGGCTGCAGCACCGGCGAGGCGCCGGCGACGGTGCGGACGACGTCCCACTGGTAGCCCACGACCGCGTCATCATCGAAGCCTGCCCCCTCCAAGAGCACGGCCGAGTCCACGGGTGTGCGGAAAGAATCCTCGGGGCAGATCGCGACAGGTGGGCCAACCACCGCCTCCACCGTGATGTCGCACGAAGCTGCCCGGCCGTCCGCGTTGGTCGCCTCGAAACGGACCAAGTGCGTACCGGCTTCCGTCGGCGTGAACAGCGCGCGGGGTCCCGAAGGGGGCTCGAGGGTTGGCATGCCAGGCCCCTCGATGAACGTGAAGGCCGCGTCGATGATGGGGCTTTCCGACTCCGCGGTGGCGACCAGCTCGAGCGTTTGGCGCGGCGCCGTGTACTGAACGCTGCGCCCGCAGTCCACCTCCACCGGTGCGCCAGGGCGAGAGGCATCCGGGGCCTCGGTGGTGATCCCGTCGCGGGCGCCGCAGCCTTGGGACGCGAGCAGGGCGAGCAGCGTCGCGAGGGGCGTGGCCGCGCGACCCCTGCGAGGTGCGTGTCTGGGCTGTGGCGTTCCGTTCATGTCGTGCTCCCTATCCCACGTGTCGCGTCCGACTCGCGTCCCGCGTCGGTGCGCAGGGCCAGTCGGCGGCTGCAAGGGGCATGCCCGCCGAGTCATGTAGGCACATGCTTACACTTCCCATCGAGGGCGGCCACTTCTTGCCGAAATGCGCCTCGATGGGTCGCGTCGAGCGAAATGCGGGCCACGGCTCACCGGGCCGGCTCGCCGGTAGACGGCGGGTTCCTGCCTGTGGACTGTGACGCTGCGTGCACACGTGGCACAGTCCTGCTCCCCGCATGTCGTGGTCACTGTTCCGTTTCGAAAGCTCCGGGTGCTCCCTGCGCATCCCGCGCCTCACGCGCCGCGCCGTGCTGGGAGGAGGCCGCACATGAAGGTGGTGGGTCGCCTCAGCTTCCGAGATGCCGCGAGTCGTCGCGCGACGGACACCCTCGTGGGGCGTCTGCAGACTCGAGGGGTCGCGCCAGACGCCTTGGCGGTGGATGGACTCACGCTGAAGGTGGCCACGGAGGCCCCCGACGACGCCGCGCTGCGGGCTGACCTACGTGAGCTGGCGCAAGCGGCGTGGGGAGGAGCGCTCTCGTGTGAGGTCGCCACCAGCGCAGTTCCCGAGGTGCTCTACGCGGGTGGCCCGGACGCGGCGGGCGTGCGCCCGCTGGGCTCGTTGCTGCCCGTCGTGCACTCTTCGCGCTTCCGGGGAGAGCTGGCCCGTGTGGGGAGCGTAGGCGATCCGGCCGCGTATCGCTTCCAGCGCCAGGACTGCCGCGTGCTCGTGGTCTACGCGTTGAGCGCTTCGCACGACAAGCCCGACGGAGACGATCCGCGCTGGGTCTACGGCACGACGCCCGATGGCCTCGGCCTGCTCGCCGCCCAGCCGGCGCCCACGTCACGCATCATGCGGCGCGCGGAGTTTTTCCAGCAAGTACACGACGGGGTGGCCGACGCGCGCCTCGACCCGTGGGCGGCGGTACACCTCCACGAGTGCCTCACATGGGCCGCGGAGACCGGCTGCCGCTGGTTCGCATACATGCTGGAGCCGCTCGCCATCGCGGGCGACGGGACGGCGGCAGCACGCGCGCAGGCCGCAGAGGAGGCGCCCGTGCCTCGTCCGAGCGCGGCGCAGATGGGGACGGCCGACACCGTCGCGGCGATGTCGGTCAGCCTGCCTGCGCACACGGCGCCCGCCGCGCCTGCGGTGGTCGCCCCCGCGGTCTCCCGTCCCATCCCGGTCACTGGGCCCGGCATGGACATGCACGGGGGCCCGGGGCCCGGAGCCACACCGCATGGAGCCATGGCCACCGGAGCCACGCCACATGGAGGCTTGGGGTCCACGTCGGCGCCCACGGCGCCCGGGGCTGCTTGGCAGGTGGGCGGCGCGCTCACAGGGCAGGGAGACGCCCTCCCGAGCGGCCAGCATCGCAGCGGGTTGCTCCGCGCGTTGTCGCGCAACATCGGCGAAGACGGTCTGGTCGTGGCGCGTCGCGCCGCGGCGCACGTGCTGCAGTGTGGGGCGCCTGGCGATGCGCTGCTCGAGCTGTTGGGTATCGTCAACGACCTGATGGGCGCCCCCGCGATCCGCGGCGACGCGCTCTTCGCCATCGCGGTCTTGGGCGTGGAGCACAGGGTCAGCCTGCCCGAGCGGGCCTTCGCGCCACTGCTCGACGCCACGCTGCGCTCCATGACGATGAACGCCGAACGCCGCCCTGGATACGAGGGGCTGCTGGCTCTCGCGCCGCGCACGGCGGCGTATCAGGCGCTGCGTCAGAGCCTCGGCGTGAGCTGAGGGCGCGTCATCCGCCACGCTGGACCGGCACGCCCAGGTGTCGGCCGAGCCGCCGCGCCAGCTCCATGGCCTCGGCGTCGGCGGCCGCGCCGACGCTCCGCGCGGAGAGGCGCGTCACGATCAGCTCGCGATTCTTCTCCGCACGGCGCAGCAGCCGCACCTCGATGGCGAAGGGGGCGCCCTCCGGTGAGCGCAGCGTCTGCACGTGCACCGCGCGAAAATCCTCCGGCGGCTCGTGGTAGTGCAGCCAAGGCAGGATGCCGTGCGCGCGGTGCACGCCAACCGCGTCGACCCGCCAGGTCACAGGCACCGTGAACAGCAGCGCGAGGCCCACCAGCACACACGCGAAGCCCGCGGCGACACCGAGCACCACCTCGGCGGTGTACATCCCGTCGTGGATGCGGTCCCACATCTCTTCCAGGCTGTACTCGGTCAAGAAGTACAGCCCGAGGAGCAGCGCAGGGGTGGCGAGGCCGACCCCCAACGCACGCGCCGTGCGGAACGTGAGCGGCGCCTCGATGGGCTCCCCGGGGCCCACGACGCGTGCGTCGAGCGCCGCCATGACCGGGCAGCCGGGCCGCGTCGAGAGCGCGAGGTCCTCACCCGCGTGGATGCCGTAGATGACGCGCGGCCCGTCGACCCGGCGGCCTCGCAGGGCGTCCAGGCGCACGCGCTGCCGTACGCCGGTCATGCGCTCCACGTACACGTGGTTCGGCGTCAGCACGACCTCGCGCGCCGCTTGCGACGACGGGAGCTCCGGCGTCGAGCCGAAGAACTGCCGCACGCGCTCGAACGCGGTTGGGCCCCCGCGCCGCGCGACGACCGGCTCTGCCGCGCCGTGGTACGGCGACCCGCTCGTGCGGGTCTCGGGCAGCGCGTCGACGGACTCCCAGCTCATGCGCGCCAGAGTAGGGCATGGTTCCGGAACAACGGAAGCATGTTTCCGGAACAACGGAAGCCCAACGCGCTCCGCTGGCGTATGCTCGCGCGATGAGGAGCATCCCCCCACGTGGCCCCTTGGTCGCGTTCTCGATCCTGTGCGCGGTCGGGCTCGGCTCGGTCGCGTTCGTCTGGGCGCTCGGGTCGACCTCGCCCGCACACGCGCAGGTGCCCAACCTCCCCGTCGTCGAGCGCCGCCTGGACAACGGGCTGCGCGTGCTCGTACAGCGAGACCGGCGCTCCTCGCGTGTGGGCGTGGCGTTGCAGTACCACGTGGGTTTCCGCACCACGCCGCAGGGGTTCCGCGGCTTGCCTCACATCGTCGAACACCTGATGTACACCGGGTCGGAGCATGCGCCGGAGGGGGCGGCCGCCTACTTCGAGCCCGCGGGGGGAACGGGCATGAACGGCATGACCGGTCAGGACGCCACCACCTACTACGTCGAGCTCCCGGCTCGCGAGCTCGACCTGGCGCTGTGGATCGAGAGCGATCGCATGGCCTACCTCATCACGGCGCTCGACGAGGCGAAGGTGGCGCGCGAGCGCAGCGTGGTGCTCCAGGAGTGGCGCGAGCGAGTCAGCGGCCGGGCCAGCGGCTGGCTGACCGAGACCGTGCAGGCGGCGATGTACCCCGAGGGGCACCCCTATCGGCTGCTGGGCGACGACCCCGAGCACGTCGCGTCCATCCGTCTCGCGCACGTGCAGTGGTTCCTGCAGCAGTTCTACGTGCCCGACAACGCCACGCTCGCCATCGTGGGCGACGTCGACCCGGACCGCGCGATCGCGAGCGTGCAGCGGTACTTCGGGTCCATCCCGCGGAGCCGCGCGCCCGTCCCCGTGCCTCAGCCCGCCGTCGTGCGACTCGATGCGTCGCGGTTCGTCGAGTTCGAAGCTCCGACGTATACGGATACCGTGATGCTCGTGTGGCCCACGCCGCCCTACCTCGAGGCGGACGACGCCACGTTGGATGTGCTCGCGAAGCTGCTCGACCGGCGCCTCGAATCCATGGTGACCGGTCCCCTGCGCAGCGCGGGCGCCGCGCAGGCCAGCCATCAGCTCGCCTCGGAGTTCAGCATCGTGCTCAACATGGAGCCCGGCACGGACCCGCGACCGTACGTCGCGGCGGTGGACGGATACCTCGCGCAGCTGCAGCAGAACACACTCCGCGCGGGCACGCTGCCGGCGTACCTCGAGGACGCCACCAACTGGATTACGCGTGGCTACGAGGGGTACGACGACCGCGCGATGAGCCTCGCCCTCAGCCCAGAGGGCCACGTGGTGTCGCCGCACTTCCTCGCGTCGCGTTATGCGACGCTAGGGGCCGACGACGTCCGGCGCGTGGCGAACACCTGGCTGCCCATCGACCGTCGCCTGGTCGTGCACGTGCGCAGCGTGCCGGACGCTCCCATGGGCGGACGTGTGGCGCCGCTGCGCGTGGGAGGTCTCCAGTGAGTCGTGTGGTCACACAGCCGGGTCCTCCCTCGGCGTCGTGGGCGCGGACGGCGCAGCTCGCGCCACGCTCGCGCTTCGCGACGCTGCTGATGTTGGTGTGGATGGTGGGGTGCGGCGCGACCGGAGGGCTCCCCGCGCCGACTCATCCGCTAACGCGCGCGCCGGACGAGCCGTTCCGTCGACACCCGCCCGAGATCCTCCCTGGCCCACCGCTACGCGCGCCCGCCCTGAGCGAGGTGCAGCTGCCGAACGGGTTGACGCTCATCGTGGTGCCACGGCCCGGGTGGCCCACCGTGTCGGTGGCGCTCGTCACGCGCGCCACCGAGCTCGACTACGAGCCAGGCGCGCTGGAGCTCTCGTCCGCGTACATCGCGCGCCTCGGCGTGCTCCGCCAACCGGACACGGTGCTCGGCTTCGGGGCTGGGCTCACAGGCGCCGCGGTGACGGGGACCGCGCAGACGCGGGACCTCGAGACCGTGCTCGACGCGTTCGCGGAGGCCATCGTGGCCGAGCTCGACACTCGAGCCATGCAGCAAGCGCGTGCCGAGCTGCTGCTGGACGAGGAGATGTCCGCCAGCTCCCCGCTAGGCGCTGGGCGCAGCTTCGCCATGCAGGCGCTGTACCTCCCCTCCGCGTCGTTCGGCGCGCTGCGCCGCGATCGCTACCGCGCCGTGGCGAACGTGTCGCCGCCGCTGCTCAGCGTGGTGACGCGTGACGCGTTCCGCCCCGCGGACACAGCGGTCATCCTCGTGGGGGACATCACGGCCGAGCGTGCCCGCGCGCTGGTGGAGCCACGCCTCGGCGCACCCTACGAAGGGCGACCGCGCGCCACGCGCAGCGCGCCGCCTGCGCACGATACGCAGCTCCCGCTCGGGGCGGGCAGCATGCGCAGCTCGCAACTGCAGCTGGTGTATGGGCTGCCCGCCCCCCAGCTGCACGAAGACGACTGGGCGGCGTACCAAGTGCTCGAGGCCGTGCTCGCCGGGGGCTTCACGTCCAGCCTCAACACGCGTATCCGGCACCAGCTGGGCGCGAGCTATGGCGTGCGCTGGGGCTCGTGGTTCGACTACCCCGGGCACGCGGCGTTCATCGAGGCCCGCATCGACGCGGAGCGCGCCGTGCCGGCGCTCACGGCGTTCTTCACCGAGCTGACGCGCGTGCGGCAAGCACCCCTCGGGGAGGCCGAGCTGGATCGCGCGCGGCGCGTTGTGTGGGGCGAGTGGGAGGCGCGCTTCGCGACGCCAGGAGGGCTCTTGGGGGTTTGTCAGCGCGCCTTCTCGGCGCGCATGAGCGTCGACGACGTGGCTGCGCGGGCGGAGGCCACCCGCCACGTCAGCGCGTCGGCAGTGCATGGCGTGGCCACTGTGCGCTTGCGACCGGCCCGCAACGTGGTCGTGCTGACGGGGCCGCTCGAGGCGCTCAGAGGCTACCAGGTCACGCGCAGCGAGGCGGGCTTCGCGTTGGTCCCTGCTCCGCTGGGGGTGCCGCTCCGCTGAGGGCGGGCGCTCGCCTGGGCTCGAACGGTCCACGCGCGCCGCTCGGGGCCGAGGGTCGCGGGCCGACGGCGTCTTCCCGGCACGCGCGGAGCGAGCTTCTCGGAGCGGGCTTCTGCCAGGCGGGGAGGGCGCGTCCACGCGCGTCCCGTGGCGCTCGTTGACTGAATGCTCATTCATTTTGGCGTTGACACGGGGGCCGCAGCTTCTAGGATTCGCGGGTCATGACGGCGCAACGGTACCCGGTCCTACGCACCAAAGTCGATACCCGCTCGGAGGCCTACGCGGCCAACCAGAAGGGCAACCTCGCGATGCTCGCCAAGGTGGGCAAGGCGCTCGAGCAGTCGCGCGCTGGGGGCGGCGAGAAGTACGTGGCGCGTCACGTGGAGCGCGGTCGCTTGCTGCCGCGGCAGCGCATCGAGCTGCTGCTCGACCGGGACTCGCACTTCGTCGAGATCGGAGCGCTGGCCGGGCACGACATCAAGGGCGAGACCACCGGCGCCGGCCTCGTGGGCGGCATCGGCGTCATCAGCGGCACCGAGTGCGTCATCACGGCCAGCGAAGCCACGGTCAAGGGCGGCGCGGTCACGCCGATGGGCGTGAACAAGAGCGGTCGCCTGATGGAGATCGCCGAGCAGAACCGCATGGTGGGCGTCAGCTTGATCGAGAGCGCCGGCGCGGACCTGCCCAACCAGGACAAGATCTTCGTGCGCGGCGGCGAGGGCTTCCGCGACCTCACGCGGCGCAGCAAGGCGCGCATCCCCACGGTGTGTCTCGTCTTTGGCAGCTCCACGGCCGGTGGCGCCTACCTGCCGGGCATGAGCGACTACGTGGTGATGGTGAAGGAGCAGGCGCAGGTCTACCTGGCGGGCCCCCCGCTGGTAAAGATGGCGACGGGCGAAGAGACCGACCACGAGGAGCTGGGCGGCGCCGAGATGCACTCCAGCATCAGCGGCGTGAGCGACTACCTCGCGGAGAACGAGGTGGACGCCATCCGCCTCGGGCGCGAGATCGTGGCGCACCTCGACTACGACAAGCCCAACGTGATGCCCGCCACGGGACCGGGTGTGGTGGAAGAGCCGCGCTACAGCGCCGAGGAGCTGCTGGGCATCGCGTCAGCCGACATCCGCGTGGGCTTCGACCAGCGCGAGGTCATCGCGCGCATCGTGGACGGCTCGCGCTTCAGCGAGTTCAAGCCTCTGTACGGCAAGACCCTGGTGTGCGGCTGGGCGCACGTGCACGGCTTCCCGGTGGGCATCCTCGCCAACAACGGCACGCTCTTCAGCGACTCGGCCAACAAGGGCGCGCAGTTCATCCAGCTGTGCAACCAGCAGAACATCCCCCTGGTGTTCTTGCAGAACACCACCGGCTTCATGGTGGGCAAGCAGTACGAGCAGGAGGGCATCATCAAGAACGGCGCCAAGCTCATCAACGCGGTGAGCAACAGCACGGTGCCGGCCATCACCATCATGACCGGCGCCAGCTACGGCGCGGGCAACTACGCGATGTGCGGGCGCGCCTATGCCCCGCGCTTCGTGTTCACGTGGCCCAACCACCGCATCGCCGTCATGGGCGGCAAGCAGCTGGCGGGCGTGCTGGACATCATCCAGCGCGACGCGGCCAGCAAGAAGGGCGAAGAGGTGGACGAGAAGAAGCTGACCGTCATGAAGATGATGATCGAAGGCCAGGTGAACGATCAGTCGAGCCCCCTCTACGCCTCCGCGCGCCTGTGGGACGACGGAATCATCGACCCGCGCGACACCCGCACGGTGCTCGCCATCAGCCTGTCGGCGGCATACTGCGCGCCCGTCGCGGGCACCATGGAATTCGGCGTCTTCCGGCACTGAGAGGTTTCGAGATGAGCACCACACGCATTCAGAAAATCCTCATCGCCAACCGCGGCGAGATCGCGCGCCGCATCATCCGCACCTGCAAGCGCCTCGGCATCGCGTCCGTGGCGGTCTTCTCCGACGCGGACGAGTCCATGCCCTTCGTGCGCGAAGCCGACGAGGCCGTGCGCATCGGGCCCGCGCCCAGCGCGGAGAGCTACCTGCGCGCCGACAAGATCCTCGAGGCCGCCAAGCGCACGGGTGCCGACGCCATCCACCCGGGCTACGGCTTCCTGTCCGAGAACACGGCGTTCGCGCAGGCCTGTGCCGACGCGGGCGTGATCTTCATCGGGCCTACGGCGGCCGCCATCGCGTCCATGGGCAGCAAGCGCGAGGCCAAGCGCCTGGTGGGCGCCGCGGGCGTGCCCGTCATCCCCGGCTACGACGGGGCGGACCAAGACCCCGCCGTGCTGGCGCAGAAGGCCCTCGAGGTGGGCTTCCCCGTGCTGCTCAAGGCCAGCGCGGGCGGCGGCGGCAAGGGCATGAAGCTGGTGCGGGCCGAGAGCGAGCTGGCCGACGCCATCGCGTCTGCGCGGCGCGAGGGCGAGAACAGCTTCGGCGACGGGACGCTGCTGGTGGAGCGCTACGTCGAGCGCCCGCGCCACGTCGAGATCCAGATCCTGGGCGACGCGCACGGCAGGCTGCTGCACCTGCACGAGCGCGAGTGCTCCATCCAGCGGCGCCACCAGAAGATCATCGAGGAGAGCCCGTCGCCCGCGCTCACGCCCGAGCTGCGCGCCAAGATGGGCGCCGCGGCCGTGCTCTGTGGGCAGGCCATCGGCTACACCAACGCCGGCACGGTGGAGTTCATCCTGTCGCCCGAGGGCGAGTTCTTCTTCCTCGAGGTGAACACGCGCCTGCAGGTGGAGCACCCCGTCACGGAGTGCATCACCGGGCTCGACCTGGTGGAGCAGCAGATCCGGGTGGCCGAGGGGCGCGCGCTCACGTTCGGGCAGGACGAGGTGCCGCTCATGGGCCACGCCCTCGAGGTGCGCATCTACGCGGAGGACCCGGCGGGCGGCTTCCTGCCGCAGAGCGGCCCCGTGCTGGACTGGTACCTGCCCGCCATGGAGGGGCTGCGTGTGGACGGCGGCGTCGAGTCGGGTGACGTGGTGGGCATCCACTACGACCCGATGATGGCGAAGATCATCACGCACGGCGCGGACCGCGAGCAGAGCGTACGACGCATGCAGCGCGCGCTCTCCATGCTGTCCGTGCAGGGTCTGGCCACCAACCGCGACTTCCTGCTGCAGCTGCTGGCGCACCCGGCGTTCCTTTCGGGCGACCTGCACACGCACTTCATCGACCAGCACTTCCCGGATGGCATCACGACGGACGCCTCTGCAGCGCAGCTGGAGGAGGCCGCGTTGGTGGCCGCGCTGGCTGCGCAGGCGGCGCGTGAGGGAGCCCGGGCGGTCGTGCCTGGCGTCCCCAGCGGCTTCCGCAACAACCGCTTCGCGCCCGAGTGGGCCGCGTTCGAGCCGCCTTCGGGCGACAGCCTGCGCGTGGAGTACGTGCACGCGGGCGCGGGCCGCTTCGAGGTCACGCTGCCGAGCGGTTCGCGCCAGGTGACGCGCATCGCCGCCGAGACCAGCGGGCGCGCCATCACGCTGCGGCTCGAGGTGGACGGCCTGCGGCGCAGCTACCGCGTGGTGCTGGCCGACGAGCGCTGCTTCGTGCAGTGGGCCGAGGCCAGCGTCGAGCTGCGCGAGCAGCCGCGCTTCCCGGACCTCGCGGCGCAGGTGCCCAAGGGCGGCTGTGTGGCGCCCATGCCCGGCAAGATCATCGAGGTGCGCGTGCAGGCGGGTGACCGCGTCGCGGCCGGACAGACGCTGCTCGTGATGGAGGCCATGAAGATGGAGCACGCCGTCACCGCCAGCGCCGATGGCGTGGTGGCCGAGCTCTACGTCGCGGCCAGCGAGCAGGTGGAGGCCGATACACTGCTGGCGCTGGTCACGCCTGACGACGACGCCGCGTAGCCGACGCCGTCAGGCGGCGTCCGTGCACGACCCTGCCCTTGGCCCGGTCGCGAACTGGCCGGGGAGGGCGCGCTCGTGCTCTGCTCCCCGCGTGTCCACCCGTTGCCTCCGTCGTCAACGCACCGCGCGTCGCCCGCTGGGGGTGGCGCTGGCGTCGCTGATGGCAGGCATCGTGGCCGTCGGTGCTTGGCCCGGGGGCCCGGGCATCTCCGCGCCGTCGAGCGCACAGGCGCCCGCGTGCGCTCCTGAGGATGCGCTCGACGAGGCCGCAGCGGCGCTCCTCTTGCGTCCGAGCGCTCCCGACGGGGACTCGCTCAGCGTGGCGCTCGCAGAGGCGTCTTCCGACCTGCCTGGGGCGCGCGTCCTGCGAGCTCCCGTGAGCGACGCGCGTGCGCGGGCCCGCTTCCTCGCCGAGGCCCGGCAGCGCGCGGACGCGCCCTTGGTGTGCGGCGAGGCGGAGAGCGAGACGGTGCGCGTGCTCGTGGTGGCCGCGCGCGCAGGTCGGCTGACGCGGGACGTCGCGAGCGGTGCAAGCGCCGATGAGGTGCGGGTCGCCCTCGCGCCCAGCTTCCGTGATGCGTACCTGGCGGGACGCGACGCGGACGACCAGCTGCACCGCTGGCCCGTGGACGACGACGTGCTCGCGCGCGGCTTCACCGTCCCCGCCGGGCTGCCGCGCCCCGTGCTCTTGCAGCTGGTGGCGAGTGGGCCGTCGGGTCCCCGCCCGCTCTCGCGCCTGTTGGTGGGCACCGCCGCGTCCACCTCCGCGTCAGGCGCAACGCTCTCCGTGGACGGCGACGATGACCTCCCGTCGCGGGTGGGGGCGCTGCGTGCACATCACGGCGTGCGTGACCTGCGCCTGAACCGACTGCTGGTGGTCGAGGCCAGTGCCCACGCAGCGCGGGTGTGCCACAGCGGCCGCGTGCGCCATCAGGGCGTCGAGGGGGACGCCGAGGACCCGCGGGAGCGTCTGTTGCGCCGCGGCGTGCAGGCGCGCGTGGTGGGGGAGACTGTCGCGCGGGGGCGTGACCTGCAGGCGGCGCTGCGCGTGCTCTCCGAGAGCCCCTCGCACCACATGACCCTCGTGGACCCGCGCTTCACCGACGTGGGCTACGGTACGGTGAACACTGCGGGAGGGACGTGCGTGGTCGCGCTGTTCGCGGCGTGGCCGCGCTACGTGCCGCACTGACGGTCGACTACCCGGTCGCGCTCGACTGACGGACCAACGCATCCGCCGCGCGGAGGATCTCTCCCGCCGCGGCTGTCGGGCGCTCGGCGCGCCTTAGCGCGGCCTCCACGGCGGCGCGGGCTGTGCCGTGCACACCCGTGGGCATGGGAGGGTCACCCATCCACAAGATGGCGGTCAGGACGCCGCGCGACACGGCCGAGGGGAACGCGAACTCAACACTGGCGCAGCGCCGCCGCAGCAGGGCGTCCTCGGCCTTCATCCACTCTCCCAGGACCTTGCGCACGGCGGCGTCGGGCGCGCCGCGGGCGCCCGGGACGACGTCGTACACCACCGACACGGGGACGGACGACGCGCGCAGGTGACGGTTGACCGAGTCCCGCAGGTGACTCGCCGCCTCTACGTCGACGGGGCCCGTACGCCGCAGGACCAGCACGGGCGAAAATCGATCGAGCAAGACGTACCCAGACATGCGCGCACAGTGCGACGGCTTCCTGCTCTAGGTCAACGCGAGCGCGTCCTCCGTCATGGAGTGCTCCCGGGGGAGCGCCACAGCGCGGCGACGTTGAGGGTGAGGACCAGGTTCGCGGCGCTGGTGACCAAGAGCACGAACTCGCGCCCCACAGCAGCGAGCGCCAGGTAGCCCGCGAAGTACGCGGC
The DNA here is from genome assembly GCA_020633055.1 of Sandaracinaceae bacterium. Taxonomy (NCBI): domain Bacteria; kingdom Pseudomonadati; phylum Myxococcota; order Polyangiales; family Sandaracinaceae; species Sandaracinaceae bacterium. The sequence goes on from JACKEJ010000006.1 coordinate 676,460, forward strand.
TGCGGACCACGCGAGGCGCGGCTCGACCGTGGCCGCGATGACACCTGAGAGGCCGCCCCACACCACCAGGCACTCGCTCAGCGGCGCCCACATGCTGACCTCCCCCGTGAGCGCAGTCGCGTTGGTCAGCACTACGGCCAGGAGTCCCAGCAGGCTGCCAGCCACCAGGCTGCGGTTCAGGCGAGTGCGCATGGCGGCGTCGCGGAAGCGCATGAACAGGGCCAGCAGGATGAGCGTGAGGATGAGCCCCGCCACCACGCCGACGAAGGGAGACACCGGCCGCCCGCCGTGAAAGTGCAGCATGTGCATGACGAGCGGCGTGAGGACCCAGGTCGTCCCGGTCAGCACGCCGAGGGCGCCACGGATCTGCTGTCCGCCGCGCGGGTCGAGGTCTGCCTGCAGCGCGTGGAGCTTGGCGTCGCGCTCCGAACGCTCCGCGATGGCGGCGCGCACGCGGTCCAGCAGCTCGGTGGGCGCGTCGGTCAGCTCGGCGAGGACGCGCCGCGCGGCCTCGGGCTCACCCAAGGCGAGCTCCTGTTCGGCCATCGAGACGCACAGCGCGTGTAGACCCGCGCGCGCCTCGGGGTTCGTGGGCCAGATCTCGAGCGCGTGCTGGAAGGCGAAGCGCGCCTCACTGAACAGCCCCTGCCCAGCCCACGTGGCACGGTCCACGCGCGGACCGAACGCCAGCTCAAGCTCTGTACGGAGCTCGTTGGCGCGCTCCACCAAACGCGAGGCGGCCTGATGACGCAGGTAGGCCTGCACGTCCGCCTGGAACGCCTCGGCGGTGCCGTAGCGCTCCTCCTGCCGGGGCTGCATCGCGCGTCGCACGATACGCACCAAGTCGCGAGGCGCGCGCGGGTCGAAGTGCGGCTCCGACAGCACGATGGACCCCAGCAGCGCCTGCACGGTGTCCCCCTGATGCGGCGGCGTGCCGCACAGGATCTCGTAGAGCACCGCGCCCAGCAGGTACACGTCGGTGCGCTCGTCGATGCGGCTGCCTTCGCCGCCCAGCATCTCGGGCGCCATGTACGTCGGGGTGCCCGCCATCTCGCGGACGTCGCGGGCCAGCACGAAGCGCCCCGTTTGGTCGTCGCGCAGCGACACCGCGATGCCCCAGTCCAGCAGGTAGACCTCTCCGAACGTCCCGATGCGCACGTTGTCGGGCTTGATGTCCCGGTGGACGATGCCGCGGCTGTGGGCGAAGCGCACCGCGTTGCACACCTGCAGGAGGATGCGGAGGTTCCACTCCAGCAGGTCTTCGGCGTCGTAGCGCGCCCGCACCGTCTCGGGGTCGTGCATGAGCGCGCGCCAGTCGTCCCCCTCGAGCTTCTTGAGGATGACCAGCGGCAGCCCCGCGTCGTCGCGATAGATGTCGTAGACGGGCGCGATGTTGGGGTGCTCGAGGCTCCCCGTGACCCAGGCCTCGCGCAGCAGGGGCAGCGTGGGGTCCTGGTCTCCGCGCGCGCTCAGCGGGTCGCGCAGCGCCTTGACGGCGACCTCTCGGTGCAGCGCGCGCTGCGTTCCCACGCGCACGACGCCCATGCCACCTTCGCCCAGCACGCCGCCCAGCTGGAGGCCGGTCGCGGAGGCCCCCGCACCCACGACGCTCGCGTAGCCCGGCTCGGTCGCCAGCGACGGGCGGATGGTGCTCCTCGGGCTCTCGCGCAGGTGGTCCGTGTGCGGCGCGGCGAGGGTCATGGCGCGGCTGATGGTCACTTCTCGATCAGGCGCGCTCATGTCCGGTCGCGCCGAGGATAGACGAGAAGGAGCACCCGTGGGAACCCATCCTCCAACGTCCCCGGCTTGCTCGCGAACGACGAGCGAGCGTCGCGGACCGACGGCGTCGACGCGCCTTCGCAGGCCGAGTGCGCCGACGCGTCGTCGCGAGCGCGGCGGGCGTCAGAGATCCCAGTTGGCGCGGCGACCCATGACGAACGCGCGGTAGCCCGCCGCGCGAAGCTGTGCGCCAGCGCGCGGGCTGGCACCACCGCCGAGGCAATAGACGACGATGTCCCGGTCGCGCGGGAGCTCGCTCATGCGCTCCGTGAGCTGCCCCAACGGGATGTGCGTGCGTCCCTCGATGAACGAGCGCTCCGCCCGCTCCGGCGGCGTGACGTCCAGGAGGAGCGCGCCGTTCTCGACCATCGCGCGCGCCTCTGTGCCCGTCACACGCGGAGCTTCGGGGAGCTGCTCGCCTCCACCGCTCGTCTCCCTGCTCGCCTCGGCGGGCTCGGCGCTCTCCCCGCCGCATCCCTGTGTCAGCGCGAGCTGCGCGAGCATCACGAGTGTGAGGGCGAGGCGGCGCCGCCGGCGGAGGAGCATGTGTTCGGAACGCGGAGAGAAAGGCATGCGCGCAGTGTCTCGCAACAGCGCGCAAAGTAAAGCGCGGGCACCGCTCGCTCAGTCGTACTCGTACGGGGCGTCAATCACCGCGCTCGCCGTCCGTGTGCGGTGCACGGAGCTCGGGCTTGGACGACAGGAGCGGGGTGCGGCAGTGACAGCCCTCCCTGTCACGTACGCAGCGGCGCGTGTGCCAGCTGTCTTCTGCGGGGGTCTCCGGCAGCCCCACCAGCTCGATGCGCAGCACCGCGCGACGAAAGCCAGGGCTCATCTGCAGCGCGTAGCGCCGGGGCCGCGGGGCGGGGTCGTCGCCGAGCACCTCGAACCCTGGCGCGGCGCTCCAGCTGCCATGCGTGGGCAGCAGCGGGCCCGCTTCGCGCGTCGGCCACGCACCGCGCTCCTCGCACAGGGCGATCAGGCGCGCTTCGAGAGGTTGGAGCACGGCGTGTCGTTCGTCCGCGAGCGAGCGCTGCACGTGCCGGTGGTAGACGAACACCCCGCCGGCGAAGAGCGTGATCAGCGTGAGCACGCCCCACACGGCCAAGAGGACCCGGGTGCGCCGCCGCGGGGCGGTGCTGGGGGAGGCATCAGCGCTCATCGGGCGCGCCTGCGAGCTCGCTCACCACCAAGCGCAGCCCGACGTCCCAGGCCGCCTGCGTGCGTAGCGCGCCGTTCCGCGCGTCCCAGGCGCCGCTCGCCAGGTCGTCCCGCAGCGCGCACACGGCGCGGTCCACCACGGCGGGCGGCAGCCGCGCGAAGCCGGACGTGGCCGCGCGACGCGCGGGATCGAGGACCGCCGCGGGCGTGCCCCAGAAGGACACCAACATGCCGTCTGGCGTGTCGCGTGAGAGCGGGACCACCTCCACCGCAGTGCGCCCGCCGAGCCGTGCGGCCAGGTCTTCCAGGGCAGGGAAGATGCGTGCCTCGAGCTCCGCCAGCTCGGGCAGGTAGTCGCGCAGCAGCCACAGGCCGGAGGACACGCGCGCGTCGAGCGTGAGGATGACCACGCGCTCACGCGCGACACGTGCCAGCTCGCCCAGGCCCGCCCAGAGCCCCTCGTCCCAGTGGTGGACCGTCATGATGGCCGGGTCCGCACGCCGCATGCGCCCGTAGCCCTGGCCGATGGTGTCGTAGCGCGCCGTCGCGGAGGTTGGGGCTTCCATCACGGCATCCTACGACCAGAGGGCCGCGAGGTGCACGCGACGGCGCCCCCGGGTGCGCCTCAGCCGCCGCTCGCCTCGAGGGCACGATCCTCTTGGTAGTGGCAGCTCTTGTACTTCTTGCCGCTGCCGCAGTGGCACGGATCGTTGCGCCCCAGCTTGGGCCCCTCGCGCTTCACGGTGACGGGCTCGGGCAGCGTGGCTCCGGGGACCAACGAAGCGCCCCGCGCGGCCGCGGCCCTGCGCTCTTTGCGCGTGACCGGCGCCTGCGACATGCGCGTCTGCTGCGCTGCCTGGGCGCGGGCCTGCGCGGCGGCCTGCGCATCGGCGGCGCTTCCGGGGTTCGCTCCGGCGTTCGTCCCCGCGTCGCCCTGCGCCGTCTGACCTTGCCCGACGGTCCCAGGGTGCTGCCCCTGCATGAGCTGCTGGCGCGCTTCCACCGCGCGGCGCCGCTCTTCGGCCAGGCGCTGCAGCTGCGCGTCGTCCACCTTCACTTCCTCGAACATGGTGCGCATGAGCTCGCTCTTCATGCTGCGCATCATCGCCATGAACAGGTCGAAGCCCTCGCGCTTGTACTCCTTCTTCGGGTCGCGTTGGCCGTAGCCGCGCAGGCCGATACCGTCGCGCAGGTGGTCCATCGTCTGTAGGTGGTCCATCCACTGCTTGTCGATCTCGCGCAGGTAGACCTCGCGGAAGAAGCGCAGCATGGAGCCCACGCCCCACTGCTTCTGCTTGCGCATGAGCAGGCCCTCGACGTCGAGGAACATCTTGCGCGCCAGCTCCTGGCGGTCCGAGATGGCCCGCAGGCCCGTGGCGTCGATGTGGAACTGCTCCGAGTATGCGGTGACCAGCTCGTCGGTCTGCCAGTCCTCGTGGTGCTTGTTCTCGGGGCAGTAGCGCTCCACCAGCGTGACCACCAGCTCGTCCACCACGTCGAACAAGCGCTCGCGCTGCTCGGTCAGCGAGTACGACACCGCGTCGAGCAGCAGCTCGTAGGCCGCCTTCGGATCATCGGTCAGGTCGTCCACCTGCACTACGCAGCCGAAGTTGCGGTAGACGTCCTCGGCCACGTACGCGGCGCGGAGCGTGCCCAGCTCGGCCCACGGTGTGGCGAACACCTGTCGCTGCCAGTCGGCGTGCTGCTCGGGCGGGGCGTCCTGCGGCGGTGGCGCGACGGTGGTGGCGTGTACGCGCACCAGGCGCGCCAGCAGCTCTTCGAGGCCCTTGCGGATCTCCGGGTCGGCGGCCTGCACGTGCGAGACCGGCTGCACCCCCTTCTTGCGCTCCTCTGGTGTCGGCACGGTGCGGTACTCGCCACGAAGGACCTGCTTGCGCAGCGCGTAGAGCGTGGTGCGCTGCTGGTTCATCACGTCGTCGTACTCGAGCAGGTTCTTGCGGATGTCGAAGTTGCGCTCCTCGACCTTCTTCTGCGCGTTCTCGACCGACTTGGTCACCCAGCGGTGCTCGATGGGCACGTCCTCTTCCATGCCCATGCGGTCCATCATGGCCTCGACGCGCTCCCCCGCGAAGATGCGCATCAGGTCGTCCTGTAGCGACAGGTAGAAGCGCGAGGAGCCCGGGTCGCCCTGGCGGCCCGACCGGCCGCGCAGCTGGTTGTCGATGCGGCGCGACTCGTGGCGCTCGGTGCCGAGCACGTGCAGGCCGCCCGCGTCGAGCGCGCGCTTCTGGTTCTGCTTGCAGAGCACCTCGTAGCGGGCCTTGGCCTCGGCCAGCGCTTGCTGCACGGCCTCGCGGTCCTGGCGCAGCTCCTCCGGGAGGTTCTGCATGACGTCCATCTCGGCCAGCATCTCGGCGTTGCCACCGAGCACGATGTCCGTGCCGCGGCCCGCCATGTTCGTGGCGACGGTGACGGCGCCGGGCACGCCGGCCTGCGCCACGATGTACGCCTCGCGCTCGTGCTGCTTCGCGTTCAGCACGTTGTGCGGGATGTTGTTGCGGCGCAGGAGGTTCGAGACCACGTCCGACTTCTCGACGCTGGTGGTGCCCACGAGGACGGGCTGTCCGCGGCCGTGAGCCTCCTTGATCTCCTCCACCACCGCCTTGAACTTTTCGCGCTCGGACTTGTAGACGAGGTCTTCGTCGTCGACACGGGCGATGGGCTTGTTGGTGGGGATGACCACCACGTCCAGCTTGTAGATGTTGTGGAACTCGCCGGCCTCGGTGTCGGCCGTGCCCGTCATGCCAGACAGCTTGTTGTACAGGCGGAAGAGGTTCTGGAAGCTGATGGTGGCCAGCGTGCGGTTCTCGTCCTGGATGGCGACGCGCTCCTTGGCCTCCACGGCCTGGTGCAGGCCCTCGGACCAGCGGCGCCCGGGCAGCGTGCGGCCCGTGTTCTCATCGATGATGAGGACCTCGCCGTCCTTCACCATGTAGTGCGTGTCGCGGCTGTAGAGCGTGTTGGCGCGCAGGCACTGCTGCAGGATCTGGAGCGTCTGCAGGTTGGCCGGGTCGTACAGGTTGGCCTCGGGCACGTTGCGGTAGTCGCCCGTCTTGCCACCGGCCAAGAGGCCCTGCTGCGCCAGCATCCGCTGCGCCAGCTCCATGCCCTCTTCGGTGAGCGTCATGGAGCGGGACTTCTCGTCCAGCTCGTAGTGCTCGTCCTTGCGGAAGCGCGGCACCAGCTCCGTGATGAGCGCGTACTTCTCGCTGGCGGTCTCGCCGGGGCCGCTGATGATGAGCGGCGTGCGCGCCTCGTCGATGAGGATGGAGTCGACCTCGTCCACGATCGCGTAGTGCAGGTCGCGCTGCACGTAGTCGAAGATCGAGAACTTCATGTTGTCGCGCATGTAGTCGAAGCCGAACTCGTTGTTCTGCCCGTACGTGATGTCGCACGCGTAGGCTCGCTTCTTCATGGCGTTGGGCTGGCGCGGCACGACCACGCCCGTGGAGAGGCCCAGGAACTGGTGCACGCGGCCCATCCACTCCGCGTCGCGCTGGGCGAGGTAGTCGTTGACCGTGACCACGTGCACGCCCTTGCCCTCGAGCGCGTTCAGGTAGCAGGGCAGGGTGGCGACCAGCGTCTTGCCCTCACCCGTGCGCATCTCCGCGATCTTGCCCTGGTGCAGCACGATGCCGCCGATCATCTGCACGTCGTAGTGGCGCATGCCCAGCACGCGCTTGCCCGCCTCGCGCACGGTGGCGAACGCGGGGATGAGCAGATCGTCCAGGGGCGCGCCGTTGGCCAGCTTCTGCTTGAAGTCCGCGGTGCGCGCCCGGAGGTCTTCGTCGCTGAGCTTCTGCATCTTCGGCTCGAGCTGCCCGATGGCGTTCACGATCGGCTGCAGCTTCTTCACCTCGCGCTCGTGCTTGCTGCCGAGGATTGCTTTGAGAGCCCTGGAAAACATCGTGAAAGTCGCTCCGAAGATAAAGAAACGCTGCAAGCTAAGTCGGGGGCCGCGTGGGCGCAAGGGCACGCCGAATCGCGTGCGATTCTCGCTACATCCCTCGGCTCAACACCATGATCGCGACCAGCACGAACGCCCCCAGCACCAGCAGCGCGGCGAGCCACGTGGTGCGGCCCAGGCGCCCGCGCGTGACGTGTGCTTCGTCCTCGCTCGCGCCTGCCTCGCGCATGACCGCCTCGGCCACGTTCGCGCCTTCACGCGCGCGCCGCAGCACGATGGACGCGGCCACCAAGCCCATCAGCAGCATGGCGAGCGCCACCACCACGCGGCTGCCGCTGATGCGCTCGTCGGCGCCATAGGCCAGCTGCTCGAGGCCGCTGGATGGGAACGGTAGCCCGTACAGGTCGCGCGCGTGCTCGTGCGCCAAGAAGCGGAAGGCGCGTGCGGCGTCCTCCTCGCTCAGCGGCGCGTGCTCTCCGCGGAGCGTGGCCGCGAGCTCGTCCTCCCGGGCGCGCACACGCGCGTCGCCCGTCAGCGCCAGCAGGCACGCTTCGATCGAGTCGTCGGCTGGGTACGCGCACACCACCGCGACGCCGCTGCCTTGCACGTCGAACGCAGAGGCCTGCGCCTGCACGTGGTGCAAGCCCGGCGCGAGGGGCGGCAGCGTGATGATGGGCGCGGCCTCGGCCTCGTCGCCCGCGGCGATGGACGTGGCAGCGACCCAGTGCCCACCCCGGAACACGTTGATGACAGCGGCGGACGGACCCGACACGCCGCTCACGCTCACGCTCACGGGCTGTCCAGCGGGCACCATCACGTGGTCCATGCTGGCCATCAGGCCGCCTGGGCTCATCGGGAGCTGCACCGCCCGGCGCGCCACCACCGTGTCGTCGACCAGCGCGCGCAGCGTGACGGTGGCCTCGAGGCGGCGCACCACCAGGGTCAACGACGCGATGCCGACCGTCGGCGCGGGTGGCTCCACTACCTCGAGCCCCTCGCCGGGCTCGACCTCCACGCGCGCCGGGACCTCACCGCCGACCCACACGAGCAGCTCGCAAGGCACCTCGGGCACGCACACGCCCGACGGAACGCGGGCGTCGAGACGTAGCCCGGCCGGAGCAGCCTCCTCCGCGCGCAGCGGCCCCGGTTGATACTCCCGTGCCGAGGTCGTCGTGCGTGGCACCCGCGCGATCGCGGCGGGGGTACGGCTGACCTCCACGCGACGTTGGACCCGCGCGTGCTCCCCTTCAGGCAGGGTGGCCACCAGATAGAGGCGTTGCTCGCCCACCTCCGTTCCGGCCACGAGGGTGCCCTCGACGCCGGCCACGGGCGAGGGCGTCAACGGCGTCCCCGCAGGGTGCTCGAGGTCCATCGGCCGCGTGTCGATGCTCACCGGGTGGGGCACGACCCGGGGGAGCTCCGCGGCCCCGACGCCCTCGAGGACGAACGCGCGCACGGGGATCGGATCGCCTGGCGCGACCTCGGCGGGCGCGATGACCCGCAGGTCCACGTCGTGGGTGCCGCGTTCGTAGATGAGGACCCCGATGAACAAGGTGGCCACCAGGATGGGCAGGACGATGCGCAGCACCCAGTCGGACGCCCCGCGCAGCGCGGTGGACGTCGCTTCGGGGGCGAGCTCGTCGGGGTCCGGGGTGGGGTCGGTGGTAGACAACGCGGGCATCCTACCGTAGACCGGGGGGAGCGAACGTGCCCAACCGCAACACCGAAGACCTCAAGAACCGTCTGGTTGCCTACATGGACCGCGAGGGGCTCCGCAGCACCGCGCAGCGCAGGCTCGTGTCCGACGTGTTCTTCAAGAGCAAGGGTCACCTCAGCATCGAGGACATGCTGGAGAAGGTGCGCGCCATCGACCAGGGGGTCGGGTACGCCACGGTGTACCGCACGCTCAAGCTGCTGAAGGACAGCGGCCTCGCGTTCGAGCGGCACTTCGGCGACGGCGTGTCGCGGTACGAGGTGGCCGACGAGGGCGAGCACCACGACCACCTCATCTGCCAGGTATGCGGCAAGATCGTCGAGTTCGAGGACGACGAAATCGAGCGCTTGCAGGTGGCCTTGGCACAGCGGCTGGGGTTCGAGCTGCGGCGCCACAAGCACGAGCTCTACGGCGTGTGTAGCGACTGTCGGAACAAGTAGGTTCGGCACCCACGTGTGCGGGGCAATTGTGTCGGGTCGCTTGCGCTCTGCGACGCCCGCCGCGACCATGACGGGATGACTTGTCGTGTCTTTGGGTATGTGGCCGCGATGCTGGCGGGCGTGGCGTCGATGGTCGCTCCGAGCGGTGGCTTTGCGCAGTCCCTGTCCGTGCTGGACGTGAGTAGTTCCGACAACGGCATCATGCTGAGCTGCTCCGACACGTTCCAGTGCTCGACGGCAGGCAGCGGGTGCGACTCGAGCGGCGCGTGCGTGGCCGTGAACGCGTCCCTCAACGTGTGCGTCCCCGGTGACGATGACGCGAACGTGCGTCTGTTCTGCTGCCACACGCTCGACGACTGTCCGCGACGCGCCGGGCAAGAGGCCGTCAGCTGTCAGGCGTTGGTGGGAGACATCAAGATCTGCCGCTACGGGGCGATCGACGGCGTGCCCGTGGGCTTGTGCGCGGGGCTCTTCTCCAGCGCGCTCGAGGCGGTGACGGCTTGCTTCGCGCCGCCCATCGACGCCAACGGGACTCGCTACAGCCTCTCACGCGGCGACTGTGATGGGGACGGGGAGATCAACCGCGAGGACAGCGAGCCCTGCACGTCGAGCATCATCCCTGTCTTCGACGCGGGCGTGGTGGACGTGGGTGTGGTGCGGGACGCGACGGTGGTCCCGCCGTTGGATCAGGACGTCGATGTCGACGGCGGTCACAGCAGCAGCGGGCCCACCACGGCGTTTCAGGGAGGCGGCGGTTGTTCTGTCGGCGCTGCCGCGAACGAAGCGGCCCTCCCGGCCTGGGCGCTGCTTGGCCTCGTGGTCGTCGCGCGCATGAGGCGCCGACGCAGCTGATCCTGTGACGGGCTGCGCGGCAAGCGCGCGCCGGGACGCGGTCATGGCGCTGTGAGCGGCGCCTCGGGGACCACAGGTGCCGAATGCGTTGCTCGTCGCGTGTGTTCCGCGCACGCTCGGGGGCATGTACGTCGAGCACTTCCCCGTGGCCCCCTTGGGCTGCAACTGCGTCATCCTCGGCGACCTGGAGCGCGGCGAGGCCATCGTCTGTGATCCGGGCGGTGAGGCGGACAAGATCCTGGCGCGCTTGGAAGCCAAGGGGCTGCGTTGCGTGGCCATCGTCCACACGCACGCACACTTCGACCACTGCGGCGCGACGCACCTCGTGCAGCAGGCCACCTCGGCGCCGACGATGCTGCACGAGGGGGACCTGTTCCTCTACAGCGACCTCCAGATGCAGCTCGACGCGTTCGGCGTGCCGATGAAGGCACCGAAGCTGCCGGAGGTGGACCGCTTCCTGAAGGACCAGGACAGCGTCCACGCGGGCAGCGTCGAGGCAGGCGTCCTGCACACCCCCGGGCACACACCGGGGAGCCTCTGCTTCTTGGCGCAGGGCGACACCCCGGTGCTCCTCGCGGGTGACACGCTCTTCCGGGGCGGCATCGGCCGCACCGACCTGTGGGGTGGCGACGGACGTCTCATCCTGCAGTCCATCGAGCAGCGTCTGCTGACGCTCCCGGACGATACGCTGGTCATCACCGGGCACGGGCCCGTGACGCGCATCGGCGACGAGCGGCGCCACAATCCGTTCCTGTAGCGGGCCCTCTGGAGCTGCTGGACGGAACGCGAGAGGCCGCCCGGGGGCGGCCTCTGCGACGGTAGCTGGGTTCGGCTCAGAGCCCGAGGCGAAGCTGCAGGTCGTCCGCCTCGTCGGCGTCCTCCGCACCCTCTTCGTCTTCCTCGTCGAGCTCCTCGTCCTCTTCCTCTTCCCCGAGGATGTCGTCGATCATCGGGTTGGCGCCCGTCGGGGCGGCCTCGGCCTCGGCGTCGTCGGCCGCGGGGGCCTCCGCCGTCGCCGGGGTCGTCTCGGTCTCGGCGGTGTCCGCCGCGGCGGCGACCGCCACGGTCTCGGTGGCCGCGGTGCTGGCGGGCACGGCGATGTTCGGCGCGATGACGAGCGCCACGACGCTCATCAGCTTGACGAGGATGTTGAGCGACGGGCCCGCGGTGTCCTTGAAGGGGTCACCGACGGTGTCACCGACGACCGCCGCGTTGTGCGCCTCGGAGCCCTTCGGGTGGACCTCGCCGTTCTTCATCTTGTAGCCGCCGCCCTCGAAGGACTTCTTGGCGTTGTCCCACGCGCCACCCGCGTTGGACATGAAGATGGCCATGAGCACGCCGGAGACGGTCACGCCCGCGAGGACGCCGCCGAGGGCCTCCGCGCCGACGCCCGGCGCGATGAGGTTGCCGCCGAAGCCCACCAGGACGGGGGTCACGATGGCCAGCGCGCCCGGGAGCTGCATGCGCTTGAGGGACGCCTTGGTGCTGATGTCCACGCACTTGGCGGTGTCGGGCTTCGCGGTGCCCTCGAGCAGGCCGGGGATGTCGCGGAACTGACGGCGGACCTCTTCGATCATCTCCATGGCCGCGTCACCCACGGCGCTCATGGCCATGGCCGAGAACAGGAAGGGCAGCATGCCGCCCAGGAACAGACCCGCCATGACGATGGGCTTGCTGATGTCGATGCCGGAGATGCCGGCGGTCTGCGCGAAGGCCGCGAAGAGCGCGAGGGCGGTCATGGCGGCGGAGCCGATGGCGAAGCCCTTGCCGATGGCGGCCGTCGTGTTGCCCACGGCGTCCAGCTTGTCGGTGCGCTCACGCACGGAGGGGTCCTGGTGGCTCATCTCGGCGATGCCGCCCGCGTTGTCGGCGACGGGGCCGTAGGCGTCCACGGCGAGCTGGATGCCCGTGGTGGAGAGCATGCCGAGCGCGGCGATGGCGACGCCGTAGAGGCCCGCGAAGTGGTCCGCCGCGACGACGCCCGCGCCGATGACGACGATGGGCCACGCGGTGGAGCGCATGCCGACCGCGAGGCCGGTGATGATGTTGGTCGCGGTGCCCGTCTTCGACTGCTCCGCGATGCTGTCGACGGGGGGCTTCTCCATCGAGCAGTAGTAGGAGGTGATCATGCCGACCGCGACGCCGACCGCGAGGCCGACGACGGTGGCGATGCCCACGTCGATGAAGGTCACGGTCTGACCCGCGATGACCGCGCCGGCCTCCGGCCACAGGTACTTGGCGATGCCGAACGTGGCGGCCGCCATGACACCGGCCGACCCGAACGCGCCCGCGTCGAGCGCGTGCTGCGGGTTGCCGCCTTCCTTGGTGCGCACGACGAAGGTGCCGAGGATGGAGCAGATGATGCCGGCCGCGGCGATGATGAGCGGGATGACGACGGGCGCGGTGTTGGGCGTCTCGGCCGTCACGACGTCGAAGCCTAGGCCGAGCACCATGGCGCCGATGATGGCTCCCACGTAGCTCTCGAAGAGATCGGCGCCCATGCCGGCCACGTCGCCCACGTTGTCACCGACGTTGTCGGCGATGACGGCGGGGTTGCGCGGGTCGTCCTCGGGCAGGCCTTCCTCGACCTTGCCGACGAGGTCAGCGCCCACGTCCGCGGCCTTGGTGTAGATGCCGCCGCCGACGCGCGCGAAGAGCGCGATGCTGGAGGCGCCCATGGAGAAGCCGGTGAGCACGCTCATCGCGAGCGGCAGCTCGAACATGCCCGTGAAGAGCATGAACAGGCCGGAGAGACCGAGCAGCGCGAGACCGACCACGGTCATGCCCATGACCGAGCCGCCCTTGAAGGCGACGTTGAGCGCCTGCGGGAGCCCGAGGCGAGCCGCAGCGGTGGTGCGCACGTTCGCGTTGGTGGCGACGCGCATGCCGGCCCAGCCCGCGATGCCCGACGCGACGGCGCCGATGACGAACGCGGCCGCGATGAGCGGGCTCTTGCCGGGGCTCATGTTGATGGCGGCGAGCAGACCGGCCACGGCGACCACGAAGATCGCGAGGACGCGGTACTCGGCCTTGATGAAGGCCATGGCGCCGGTCTGAATCTGCTCGGCGATGTCCTTCATCGTCTGGTCGCCGGCGTCTTGCTTCTTGACCCAGCTGGCCCAGTAGACCGCGTAGAGGAGCGCGGCAGCGCCAGCAGCGGGTGCTGCGTACATGAGTTGTTCCATGATTTCCTGTTCCCGTAAGGGGTGCGGGGCTCGGGAGACGGGGCCGGATTGGCGCCCGCAAACGCGCCCCGCTTATGACCCATTTCGTGAGTGCGTCAAATCGCACTGTCCCCAAACGAGGCTATGACGCCTCTGCCCCGGGTTGCCGCGCGTGGCATGGCCAGCCCTCCGCCACATGAGCGGGGGGCGCCTTCGTGCCCTACGCCCGCGCGACCTGCAGCGCCTCGCGGGCCGCGGGGATGTCTGCGAGTGTCTGAACGGAGAGCGCGGTAGCACCCTTGTCGATGCGCTTGAGGAGTCCGCTCAAGACCTTTCCCGGCCCGATCTCGACGAACGTCTGGACGCCGTCCGCGATCATCGCCGTGACGGCTTCGTCCCAGCGCACGGCGCGGCTCACCTGGCGCACGAGCGCGTCGCGGGCAGCGTCCCCCGACACCACAGCCGCCGCGTCTACATTGACATACACGGGGACGCGCGGTTCCGCGAACGTCAGCTCGCGCAGCACAGGCTCGAGGCGCTGCTCGGCGGGCAGCATGAGGCTCGAGTGGAAGGGTGCACTCACGGGCAGCGCCATGACGCGGGCCTTCTCAGCCGTCAGTGCTTCGCTCGCCAGACGGACCCCCTCGGCGCTGCCGGCGATCACGATCTGCCCTGGGGAGTTGAAGTTGACGGGCTCGACGACGCCGTCGACCGCCGCGCACACGCGCTCGACCAGCTCACGCTCGGCCTTCAGCACGGCGGCCATGGCCCCGGTTCCCACGGGCACCGCCTCCTGCATGAACTGTCCGCGCCGTCGCACCACGCGCACGGCGTCCGAGAAGGTGAGCGTCCCTGCGGCGACGTGCGCCGAGTATTCGCCGAGCGAGTGGCCCGCCATGACATCGACGGGCAGCGGCCCCGCTTCCTCGAGCGCACGGAGCAAGGCGATGGAGGTCGTCAGGATGGCCGGCTGCGTGTTCGCCGTCAGCGCGAGCCGTTCCGCAGGGCCATCGAAGCACAGGCCGCTGAGCGACTCCCCGAGCGCGGCGTCCGCCTCGTCGAACACGGCCCGCGCTGCCGGGGAGGCGTCGTACACGTCGCGCCCCATCCCCACCGTCTGACTCCCCTGGCCCGGGAACACCCATGCGATCTTCGTCATGCCGTGCGATAGCACGGTGGCGCCCGGTGATCATCGCGTCTCCAACGTGTATCCTTCTGCGATGCACCTCCGTACGTGGCGCTCCCGGTCGACCTTCCCAGCTCTCACTTCGGCCGCGGTCGCCTGGGCGCTGCTCCTGACGCCGCTCGTCCTCGGGGCGGCGGGGTGCTCTTGCAGCGATGGGGACCCAATGCGCATGGACGGCGGGGGAGGGGGCGACGACCTCGGCGGCGGCGACAGCGGCACCATGGACATGGGCGTCGTGGACCGCTGCGACCCCAACCCGTGTCAGGCGAACCAGCTGTGCGAGAATCGCGGGAGCACCTACCTGTGTGTCGCCGACTGCAGCACGATCACCTGCGACCCAGGGTTCGGCTGCCGCGACGTCTCGGGTGTCCCCACGTGCGTGTTGGATTGCACGGGCTTCCCGTGCCCATCTGGGCAGACGTGCAGCGCGGCCAGCGGCAGCCCGGAGTGCGTGACGGGTTGCACCAGCACTTGTGGGGTGGGGCAGCGCTGCGCCACCGTCAGCAACGCGTTCGTGTGCGTGGACAACTCGTGCGCGGACCTCGCCTGCACGACCACGGAGGTGTGCGAGCCCGCGGTGGGTGGTGGCAATGTCTGCCGAGACAACACGTGCACGATGGACGTGCAGTGCGCGCCGATGGAGAACTGCACGGGCGGGGTGTGCGTCGGCGACGTGTGCGTCCCGGGTGAGCGAAGCTGCTCCGGCACACAGGTGCTGGAGTGTCTCGGCAACGGGTCGGGGACGTTCGTGCGCCACGAGTGCTCGAACGCCTGCTCCGACGCCACGGGCACCGCCGCCTGCCCGTGCGTGGACGACTGGGACTGCCCGGCGAACACGGAGTGCGTGGTGGACCGCTGCGCGGGGACGGGCGTAGCGCCCACGTGCTTCCTGTCTCCCCAGCCGTTCACCAGCGTGTTGCCGACGAACGAGATCACCTGGGGCGGCACGCAGAGCGCTCGCAACGCCGTGGGGAGCGCCTACCCGCCCTCTGCGCAGGCTGTCGTGCCTCCCATCGTGATCAACCTCGACGACGACAACGGCGACGGTCTCGTGAACGAGCTCGACTTCCCGGAGATCGTGTTCACGACGTTCTGCGACAGCATCTCCACCAGCGGGGGTGAGCGCTACGACATGCACGGCGTGCTGCGGGCCATCCACGGCGGGGGGCCGAACAAGGGGCAAGACTACTTCGCGTCGTGCGGCACCGCTCACTGGCGCGAAGGCGAGAGCACAGCGGCATTCGATGCGGCTTGCTCGTGTACCGCGGGCATCCTCGATCCCACCGCGACCCTCGCGGCGGGCGACGTCGACAACGACGGAGTCCCCGAGATCTTCGCCGTGCACGAGTCCAACGGGATCGTCGTGTACGACAATACGGGCGCCATCGAGAGCACCCTCGTGACCTCGCTGAACGGCAGCAACCCCGCCATCTCCCTGGCCAACGTGGACGGAGCGGGGTTCGCGGAGGTCATCGTCGGGCGCAAGGTGTTCACGCTCGAGCACAGCGCGATGGGGGCCCTGCAGGTCCGCGACACGTTCACGACCAGCGTCACGGGCGGCACCGGGACGAACGGCCAGGGGGCCATCTCCTGTGTGGCCGACATCCTGGGTGACTCGCGCCTCGAGATCGTGGGAGGCAGCACCGCGTACGGCTTTCCGAACCCGCCCAGCGGCGTGACCCGGCGGTCGGAGTGCAGCGGCTCCGAGACGGACCCCGAGGAGATGGCGTACTGCAGTGGCACGCTCCTGCGGCTCTGGGACGCGCGCTCCATCGACTCGAACGCGCTGCGCGAGGGCTTCTGTGCGATCGCGGACGTGATGGGAGCGAACCAGGCCGCCACACCTGGCCCCAGCAACCCTCTCGACGGCCTGCCCGAGGTCATCAGCATCAGCGGCGGGCGACTGCAGGTCTTCAATGGGCAGACTGGCGCGATGGTCATCGACAGGGACATCCCTGGGACGCGTGGCGGTCCGCCGAACGTGGACGACTTCGACGGCGACGGCTTCCCCGAGATCGGCACGGCCGGTGCCACCGAGTACCTGATGCTGGACCTGCAGCCCGCGACGACGAACTGCCCCGCGTGGCCGAACGTGATGGTGGACGGAATGCCGCTCCCGGCCGGCAACCCGACGCGTGCCCCGAACACGCTCCCTTGCAGCGTGGACAGTGACTGCGGCTTGCCGGGCGAGGCGGTGTGCAACGTGCGCGCCCAGACCTGCACGTGCCTCCACAACGGGTGGACGCGACGGACGCAGGACGCCTCCAGCGAAGTGACCGGGTCGACGCTGTTCGACTTCAACGGCGACGGCGCGGCGGAGGTGGTCTACAACGACGAGTGTTTCTTCCGCGTGTACGACGGGCGTGACGGAACGGTGTACTTCAAGGAGCCGAGCGAGAGCCGCACACGCACCGAGTACCCCGTCGTCGCGGACGCGGACAATGACGGAAACGCCGAGATCCTCTTCGCCACGACGAACGAGTCCGATTTCTGCGGCATCGCCGCCAACCGGCCACTCCTCAACAACGGCATCGAGATGTGGGGCGACGCGGGTGACTTCTGGGTCAGCGCACGACGCGTCTGGAACCAACATGCCTATCACGTCACCAACGTGTACGAGGGCGGCGGCGTCCCCGTCGTCGAGCCGCACAGCTGGGAGCCCCTCAACGGGCGCCTGTACAACTCCTACCGCAGCAACCCCCAGAGCCCGTTCGGCATCGCACCCGACCTGCAGATCACCGGGCTCCAGGTGTCCTCGCCCGATGCCGCGTGCGGGTCCTTCTCGTCGGTCATCGACCTGTCCGCGCGCGTCGTCAACGCGGGCGACCTGCGCGTGGGTCCGGGCATCGAGGTGACCTTCTTCGGGACGTGGGCGGGCGTCGAGCACCCGCTCATGACGGGCAGCGGCCCGCTCGCTGTGGCGCTCGCGACGTCGCTCGAGGCAGGGGGGGAGCTCTTCCTGGTGGCGCGCTACGATTCGGCCGGGCGGACCCCCGCGGGGTTGCCCGACTCCGTGCGTGCGGTCATCGACGAAGCCAACGTGGAGCGCGAGTGTCGCGAGGGGAACAACGACGCTGTCGCGACCCTCACGACCGGCGCGACGCAAGCGGACCTTCGCCTCGAGCTGACCACGTCCACGGGCGTGTGTCCTTCGCAGATGGTGTCGTTCACGCTGTTCAACGATGGCAGCGCACCGGTCACCGATCCCGTCGTACGCTTCTTCGCGGGTGACCCCTCGGCGGGGGGCACCATCATCGAGACCATCACCGTCACGGGCACCGTCCCAGCTGGAGGACAGCTGACATCCCAGCACACCATGACCGTCCCGCGCTCGCTGTTCCAGCTGTTCGGCGTGGTCGACCCGAACAACGTCGTCCCCGAGTGCAACGACGGAAACAACCGCGCGAACCTCCCCATGTCGATCGACTGCAGCGGATTCGGCTGAAATTTCGGGTAACTAAGGCGAGTGGGGCGACGCGAGAACGTTGCCCCCGCTGCGCGTGCTGAACTACTATGCCCCCCGTGGTTGAAGAAGCCGACCTCGTCATCGAACCCAGCGGGGTCGCCCGCAACGCCACCGCCGACACGTCCACGCTCGCTGGATGCGCCGGGGCATACCGCGTGGCCGTGGCGACGCCCGGGATGCTGCTCCTCGGCGACGCCAACCCGAGCGCGGAGGGGCGCGCCCGCGTCCTGATGGCAGGCGAGATCGTGACCCGCATGACGGTCATGGAGGTGATCAACGTCATCGCCACCGCCAACTGGCGCGGCACGATGCTGGTCGCTACCCCGCTGTGGCAGCGACGGCTCTACTTCGACCAGGGCGCACTCAAGGGGGCGATGAGCTCGTCCGAGGACGACCGCCTCGGCGAGGTCATCTTCCGTTCCGGGGGCATCTCGAGGCGCGACCTCGAGCGGGTGCTCTCCGACATGTCGCCCACCGACCGCTTCGGCGAGACGGTCGTGGCTCGCGGCATCATCGATCAGGCGCAGCTGTTCCAGTTCCTGCAGCGGCAGAGCGTCGAGATCTTCCACGGCGCGCTGCTCGCCGGGGAGGGCTACTATGTCTTCCACCTGCCGACGGACGAGGACGACCCGGTCGGCACGCAGCTGCACATCCCCATCCACGGTCTCCTGATGGAGGGCGTTCAACGCATCGACGAGATGGCGCTGTTTCGGGAGCGGGTCCCCAGCAGTCAGATGTGCCCTGTGCCCGTGCCGGACGCGCCCGCGCCGAAGAAGCTCGACGAGACGGCGGAGGGGTTGCTCCGCTACTGTGACGGGCGCCGCACCATCGAAGAGCTCGCCCGCCTGACGGGTCACGGCGAGTTCGCGACGACGAAGGCCGTGTACCACCTCTTGCAGGCCAAGATGGTGACCCTGCGCCGCGCGGCCAACATCGACGTGGAGACCGTGGCGCGGCTCGTGGCTTCCTTCAACGAGGTCATGCAGGACATCTTCGTGGCGGTCGCCACGTACGGTGGTGTGGCCCAGACGCGCGCCACGCTGGACGCGTGGATCGAGGGCAGCGGGTACGGGCCCTTCTTCGGGCAAGGGATGGACGACTTCGGTTGCGTCGACGCTGCCATCATCTCGCAGGCGCTGCACGCCGTGGAGCACGACAGCCCGGTCGAGGCGCTGCACCAGGCGCTGCACGAGCTGGCGGCGTTCGCCTTGTTCTCGGCCACCACCACGCTGCCGCGCGATCAGGAACTCACGCTCGCGCGGGACGTGAACCGACGGCTCAAGCTCATTCGCATCGAGTAGGCGGTGTGTCACGCCGCCTCAGCCGTTGACACGGGGCGGCCGCGGGCTTAGCCATGCGGAATGGTCGAACCAAGTGTGTTGGAGCAGCGGCTCCGCGAGAACCTGAGCGGCGTCACGCACGTCGAGGTCAAGGACATGACGGGCACGAAGGACCACTTCGAGGCCGTCATCGTCGCGTCTGCGTTCGCGGGACAGTCCCGCGTGAAGCAGCACCAGCTGGTCTACGGCGCGCTCGGCGAGCTGATGGACGGTCCCGTGCATGCGCTCACGTTCAAGACGTTCACGCCGGACGTGTGGAGCGCCCAGCAGGGCGCGGGGGAGGGCTGAGATGAGCGCGCTGTCTCCCGAGCTCCGTGAGCGCCTCGACGGCTTGGTCCACCAGGCGCCGGTCGTACTCTTCATGAAGGGCACCAAGAACTTCCCGCAGTGCGGGTTCTCGGCGACCGTGGTGGAGGTGCTCAAGCGCGCCGGCGTCGCGGACTTCGCCACCGTGAACATCCTGGCGGACGCCGAGGTGCGTCAGGGGATGAAGGACTACAGCAACTGGCCCACGTTCCCGCAGCTCTTCGTGCGCGGCGAGCTGGTGGGCGGCTGCGACATCGTGCGCGACCTCTACGAGTCGGGCGAGCTCGCGAGCATCCTCGCGGGTGGCGAACGCGCGTGATGGCGACGGGCGGCGCCGACGCGCTGCCCGCTCGTGCCGACGTTCTCGACGCTGGTCGGCCGTGGTGCTGCGCGAGGCGCGGGTCCACCGCCGATGCGCTGGCCCTCGCAGGCCCGGCACCGACGAGCGGATGGCTACTTCCGGCGCGTCAGGGGGAGAGCCTCGGCCTCGGCGTGTAGGGCGCTCGTGATCTGGCCGTTGCGCAGGGCGTCGCGTGCGTTGATGACGCTGCGCGCGAGCACGTCGGCGTCGGTCGCTTCGGGCGTGAGGCGCAGAATGTTGGAGAGCGCGCGGCACATCTGTCGCGTGTTGGCGTAACGGTCGACGGGTGAGCGCGCGAGCGCCTGCGCCAGCACGGCGTCGAATGCCTGAGGGATCTCGGGGCGTTCGCGGCAAACCGACGGTATGACCGCCGCTTGGATGGCGCGCACCACGTCCACTGGACCATCGCCGTGGAAGAGCTTGCGGCCCATGAGCGACTCCCACAGCAGTACGCCCAAACCGAAGATGTCGGACTGCGGGGAGGGGTCTGCGCCCTCGGTGAGCTCCGGCGACAGGTAGGAGACCTTGCCCTTCACGATGTGCTCGCGCGTGATGCGGGCGCGGTCGGTCGCGCGTGCCAGCCCGAAGTCGGTGAGCTTCACGTAGCCGAACTGGCTCAGCAGCACGTTCTGCGGTGTGACGTCGCGGTGGTAGATGGGCGACAGGCGCCCGTCCTCGGTGGTGTTCTCGTGGGCTGCACCGAGCCCCTTCGACACCTCGATGCCGATGGCCGCGACCAGGTGCCACGGCGTGCGCTCACCGCGCTGCCGGTGACCCTCGCACCAGTCGAGCAGGTTGACCCCCGGCACCCACTCCATGACGAGGAAGAAGTGCCCCGCGTCGTCGCGATCGAAGTCGTGGATCTGTACGACGTTCGGGTGGTGGATGGTGGCCGAGACGCGCGCCTCCTCGATGAACATCTCGAGGAACTCGGCGTTGTCCGTGTAGCCCTCCAGGATGCGCTTGACCGCGACTGGGCGCCGGAAGCCTTCGGCGCCCAGCGTGTTGGCCCGAAAGACGTGCGCCATCCCCCCCTCGCCCGCGAGTTCTACGAGCTCGTACTTGGAGTTGAGGATCCCGAGCATGCGGCGAAGGTAGCAGTGATGCGCGGGGAGCGCATCCTAGCGGAATGTTGAACCCCAGAATTGGGATGTGTGCCCGACACCTGCACATTTGTTGACCTGTTCGGCATCGCCGAGGCAAGCAGGGGCATGCGGTCGTTCCCAACGAGCACGCGGCATCCCTTCGGCTTACTCACGCGAAGCCGCGTGGTCGTCATCGCCTGCGCGTCGCTCGTCGGCGTGGCGTCCGCCGTGGGCTGGTGGCGTTGGGCGGAGGTGCGACGCGCGGAGGGCGAAGGGCACCTCGCGGAGGCCAGAGAGCGCCTGGCCGCGTCCATCGTCGAGGCTCCCGCGCTGGACCGGCTCGCCGCCAGTAACGCGCTGTCGCACCTGGCGCGGGCGCGCGCCAGCGGCGTGTCGGAGGCGGACCTGGCGTCCCTCGAGAGACGCGCACGCGTGATCCTCGCCCTTCAGCAGGGCGACCTCCCCGAGGCGTCGCGGCGGCTCGATGCGGCCGGCGAGCCCGCGACGTGGGACGCCGAGCAGCACTTGTTGGCGGCGGAGATCGCGCGGCGCTCCGCCGACTTCACGAGCGCCTCCGAGCACCTGCAGGCCGCGCTGGCCTCGACGCCCGGACACCCTCGCGCGCTGATGATGGGCGCGGAGCTCGCGCTCGTGCGTGACGAACCGCGAACCGCCGCGACCCTCGCACGCGAGCTGGTCGCGCGCGAGCCCGACGCCAGCCGCGCCCATGCGTTGCTCGGCGAGGCGCTCGAAGCGCAACACGACGTCGTCGGGGCGGAGCGCGCGTACCGGGAGGTGATCCGGCTCAACGAACGCGACGTCCTCGCCCATCTGGATCTGGCCCGGGTGCTGCGCGTGCGCGGCGACCTCGCGAGCGCGGAGCAGGCCTACGGTCGGGCGGTCGCGCTGGCGCCCGACGACGCGAATGCGGTCCTAGGGCGCGGGTTGGTGCGCATGGAGCAGGGGCTGGCGGCCGCCGCGCTGCTCGATCTGCAGCGCGCCGTCGCGCTCGCGCCGCGAGATCCCGCCGTGTGGCTGGCCCTCGGCGACTTGCGCCGCGCGAGCGCCGACCTGCCCGCGGCGGTCGAGGCGTACGAGCGGGCGCTCGAGCTCGAGCCTGGCGCGATCGTCGCGGAGGTGCGCCTCGGCAACACACGCATCACGTTGGGCGACTTCGCTGGCGCCGTGTCGGTGTTCGACCGTGTCTTGGCGCGCGCTCCGGGCATGTCGGAGGCCCACAACGGGCGAGGCGTCGCGCTGATGTACAGCGAACGAACCGACGAGGCGCGGGTCGCGTTCGAGCGAGCCGCGGCCCTCGCTCCGGCCGACCCCCACCCCCTCCTCAACCTCGGCATTCTCGGCGAGCGCGCCGGGCAGCACGAGCTGGCCGCTCGCGCGTTCCAGGCGGCGCTCGACCGTGATCCGGACTCCGAGGACGCGCTTCGCCGCCTGCTTGCGTTGCGGGCGGGTTGACGTGGCGCGGGGGTCTTGGCGGGATGGGACCCGTGGCGCGCGGCCGCTCGCAACACCCGCGTGGGTATTCTCCCTGCTGTTGACCAGCGCGCCGGTCGTGCTCGTCGGGGCGGGGTGTACCGAGCACACCCGCGCCGATGCCCCCCCGGTGAGCCTCGGCATCTCGCAGCCCGCGCGTGGTGCGTCGCCTGCTGCCGCGAGCGCGGCGTCTGGCGGCGGAGGCGTTCCGGTGCACGGAGACCCGACGCTGGTGCCGGGCGCGGCGCGGCGCGCGGCTCACACGGTCGTGTGGATCACGGGCGACGTGCTCATCTCCGAGGGCATGCGCCGCGTCATCGAGGGGGAGGCGGCGCTCGAAGGCACCGAGGCCGACGCGTACACGCGAATCCTCGCCCCGGTGGCCGAATGGTTCGCGCGCGACCCCGAGAGCTTCGTCTTTGCCAACCTCGAGAGCCCGGTCGCGACGCGCCGCAACACCATCGATCGCTCGACGTGGGGGGGCGAGAGGCTCGTGGCCATCCCGCTCAACATGCCCGCCTATGTGCTCGAGGGACTGCGCCGCACAGGGGTCGACGGCCTGATGCTCAGCAACAACCACGCGCTCGATCAGGGCGAGGAAGGCCTGGTGGAGACGCTCGCTGCAGCGCACGAGCACGGCTTCGTCACCAGTGGCGCCGGACACCATCCTCGGACCAGCTGGCCCGTCCTGATCGGCGAGGAAGGCGCGCGCATCACGCTGGTGCCCTTCTACGACGGTCACCGCAACGGTCGCCTCGAGCCTGGGACACCGGCGCTCGCCGACCTCAGCGAGGCGTCCATCGCTGCGTTCGCGGCGCTACGCACCAACACCGAGCTGCTCATCCCCGTAGTGCACGTCTTGGGCGAAGCGGTGGACCAGCCCAAGCCACGCTGGCGCGAGTGGGCGCGAGCGTTGGCGGTCGGCGGGGCAGACGTGATCGTCGTCCACGGCACGCACGTCCCGCTGCCCATCGAGCAGCTGGTCGTGGGGGAGCGCCGCGTCCCCATCATATGGGGTCTCGGAAACTTCGTCGGCGACATGGCTCGGCAGGCGACGCCGCGGCGCGACTACTACCGCGGGATGCCCAAGGACCAGAACCCCATGCTGCGCGAGGGGCTGGTGGTGCGGGTGGAGCTGCGCGAGGGGCAGCCGATGGCGCTGCGCTTCCTCCCACTCTGGATGAACGATGACCGCTACGTGCGTTTCTGGGGTGGCTTCGAACGCGCGCCCCGCTTCCGGTTGACGCCCCTGGCCGCGTGTGGCCCCCCGCTGGAGCCGCCAGCCGACTGGCCGGGCGAACTGCGGGAAGAGATGATGCGTTGGATCGCGCGGCGCCGCGACCACCTGGTGTCGCACGCGGGGCTCTCGACGGATGGCTGTCGCCCCGGGGTGGCGGACTTGTTGCAGGCGACGGCGCTGACCCCCTGACAACAGCGCACCTCCATTCCAACGACCCGCTCGTGCGGCGCATTGTTTGGTACGCTGCGGCCGATGCGCACCCTCAAGGATCTGCACGAGCACGCCGACGAGCACCTCTACGCCGGGCGCTACGCCGAGGCGCTCCACGTCTACGCTGCGGAGGTCCAGCTCAACCCGGCCAGCCTCGACGGGCGGCTGCGGGTGGCGGACTGTCTGCTGGCCCTCGGTGAGCCGCAAGCGGCCGCCATGGTCTACACCAAGCTCGCTCAGTATGCAGCGCACGCGGGGTATCCGCTGCGCGCCCTCGTCGCGCTCAAGGTGCTGGAGGCGCTCGAGCCGCAGCTGGGGCAGCTGCTGGGTGGCCTCGCCGAGCTCTACGCGAAGGAGTCTCCCAAGCTCGGCCGCGGCGTGCGTCTTTCGCTCGGGGACCCAGACACCGCGTTGCCGGACGGACTGCGCTTCGATACGCCACCCCCCCTCGCCGAGCTGGCGACGCAGGCCGCGCGGATCGCCATGGACCTGTCCCGCATCGCGGCCTACCCCGAGAAGGTCACGCCCATTCCCGTGTTCAGCGAGCTCCCCGCTGGGAATTTCGCGGCCGTGCTGGGCGCGCTGCGGCTGGTGCGGGCGCGCCCGGGTCAGGTGCTGATCCAACAGGGGACCATCGGCACGTCCTTCTTCGTGCTCGCCCGCGGCGAGGTCCAGGTGGTGCGCGCCCGGGACGACGGGTCGCAGCAGGCGCTCGCGAAGCTCCACGACGGCGCCATCTTCGGCGAGATGGCGCTCGTGTCGGCCCAGCCCCGCAGCGCGACGGTGGTGGCCCTCGACGACTGCGACCTCCTCGAATTCCCCCGCGAGGCGCTCTCGGCCGCAGCGGAGCAGGTGGGCGCCATCGCGGCCGCCCTCGAGAAGTTTACGCGCGAGCGCCTCCTCAACAATCTGCTCGCCACCTCGCCCATCTTCCGCCCGCTGGACCAGAAGCAGCGGATCGACCTCGTGCGCGGGTTCGCGGCCCACGACCTCGCGGCTGGAACCCCGATCATCCGTGAGGGCGAGGAGGGGCGCGGCCTGTTCCTGTTGCTCAGCGGCGAGGCGGACGTGTCGAAGGTGGACGGTGCCGAGCGTGTGCTCTTGGCCACGCTCAAGCCCGGAGATGTGTTCGGTGAGATCGCGCTCATCCACGAAGAGCGCACCACGGCGAGCGTGACGGCCGCGACCCAATGCACGGTACTCTTCTTGTCGCGCGAGCGCTTCGCCGTGCTGGTGAAGGCCGTGAAGGAGATCCGTGAGTACATCGAGCAGCTGGGCGACGAGCGCCTGATGGACACCCAGCTCACCCTCGATGGCGGCGACATCGACGACGACATGCTCATGCTCTGAGCCGCTGCTATAGCGGCGCATGGCCAACGCCGACGCCTCCCCCGCCACCACAGCCGACCCTTCCACCTCGCGGGCAGCCGCCCTCGGAGTGGCCGCTGCCTCGCCGGACGCTGCCCACCGGCGGGCTCGGGCCGAGTGGCTGGCGCTCTATGCGAGCGACGCGGAGGTACGCGACCCGGTGGGGACACCCGTCTGCCGCAAGGATCACAGCACGCGGCCCGGCACCGGGAAGAACGACCTCGAGCTGTTCTTCGACACGTTCATCGCGGGCATGCAGGCCATGCAGGTGGACGTCCTGCTCGACGTGGTGGTGGGCGATGTGGTGGCTCGGGACGTCGTCCTGCGCCCTACCATGGCGTTCGGCGTCGAGTCGGCCATCCCCACGCGCTTGCTCTACGAGCTCACGCGGGAAGACGGGCGACTGGTGGTGCAGCGGCTCGGGGCCTATTGGGACGCGTCTCGAGCCACACAGCGCACGCTGCGCGCCGGGCTGCGCGGGAAGGGCTCCATGCTGATTTCGAGCGCGCGCATGGCTCGCTACCTCGGGCGCGCGTGGATGCAGCGCTATGTCAAGGGCACCAAGGAAGGCGCGCGACGGCCCGGACGTGAGGCGACGCTGGCGTTCGGGGACGCCCTGCGCGCGTCGGACCTCGAAGCCGCGCGCGCGCTCTGCGCGACGGGCGCGACGTTCCGCCTACGTGAGCAGCCGCTGAGCCTGGACGAGCTCGCGGCGCTGGACCTGGGGCTCACGCTGCGCGACCCCATCGCGTCTGGCGACGTGGTCACGGCGCGCTGCTCGGCGCTGCACGGCGGGCGCGCGGTGGACGGCATCGCGTTCGCGACGTTCGAGCGTGAGAGCCGCAAGTTGATCGATCTCCGCCTCCTCTGGGAGTGACCCGGGCGCGGCTCCCGCGCGCGACACGACGACCAAGGTGCTCGCGCTGGCGTTTGCCGGCGTTCGCCTGGCCGACTACCGTGTGCGTGTGACCCGCTCCTCCGCGCGCTCCCTCCCGCTTCGGCTCTTGCTCGGTGCGCTGCTGGCGACCGGCGCGACGGTTTGGTCCGTGTCCGTCCGCCTTGAACGAACGAGCGATGACGCCCCACGTCTGCCCTCCGAGGTCGTGGCCGCCGCCGCGCAGGGGGCGGAGGTGGACCTGCTGCTGGACCTGGACGACGACTTGGACGGCGAAGCGCGGGCACGCGTCGCGCAGCAGCTGGACGACGCCATCGCGCCGTTTCCGTGGCAGGACGGCTCGCTCGGCGTGGAGTTGAGCCATGAGGCTGCGCTCTTCCGAGTGCACGTCCCTCGCGGTGAGCTGCGGGACGTGGTGAGCGCCCTGCGCCACAGCGAAGCGCTCGAGGGGCTCGAGCTGGAGCACACGTTGCGCCTCCCCGAGGACGGCGACTTCGTGGACGTCACGCCCGCGGACGACGAGCAGGGCCCAGCCGAACCAAGCGTCCTCGCCCCGGCCGAGGACGAGGCCCTGCGTGGGGGCTTCCGGCCCAACGACCCGTACTACAAGCACCAGTGGCACCTGGACCAGATCCAGATGCCCGCCGCGTGGCTCCGTACGCGTGGGCGCGGGAGCGTCGTGGCTGTGATCGACACGGGGGTGCTCTACCGCGACCACGAGCGCGGGCGACGCGCGCCGGACCTGGCAGGCACGCGCTTCGTTCCTGGTTGGGACTTCGTCGATGGCGACGACACCCCCGACGACGAGCACGGTCATGGCACCCACGTGGCGGGGACCGTGGCGCAGTCCACGCACAACGCGATCGGCGTCGCGGGCGTGGCGCCAGAAGCGTCCATCATGCCGTTGCGTGTGTTGGACGCGCGGGGCGCTGGGCGCTCGGGCAACATCGCCGCCGCGATTCGCTGGGCGGCCGACCATGGCGCGCACATCATCAACATGAGCCTCGGCGGCGGGTTGCCCTCACGCGCGACCGAGTCCGCCATCCGCTACGCGCACGGCAAGGGCGTCCTGGTCGTGGCCGCGGCCGGGAACACCGGGCGTGGCCGCGTGGAGTACCCCGCTGCGCATGATCACGTGGTCGCGGTCGGCGCCGTTCGCGCGGACGGTGCGCGTGCGTTCTACTCCTCGTTCGGGGCCGCGCTGGACCTGATGGCCCCCGGCGGAGACCTGCGCGTCGATCAGAACGGCGACGGAATGCCCGACGGCGTCGTGCAGAACACGATGCTGCGCGGGGACCCCATGCGTCACGACTACCTGGGCTTCCAAGGCACGTCCATGGCGGCACCGCACGTGGCAGGCGTCGCAGCGCTGCTGCGCGCCCAGGGCCTCCGCGATCCGGACGCGTTGGAGCGGGTGCTGCGCGAGAGCGCGCGTGAGGCGGGTCCGGCGAACGACTTCGGGGCTGGCATCCTGCAAGCGGACGATGCGCTCCGCGCCCAGGCGAGCGAGCGCTCGTGGGGGGGCGCCGCCGCGGCCGGTCTGGCGCTGTTCGCACTGTTTGGTGGTGGGGGACGCCGCCGCCGCCTGCGTGTGGCCCCGTCTGCTGCGGCGTTTGGGGCCTTCGTGGTTGGCGGTGGCCTCTCGGCGCTGCTCGCGTGGTCGCCCGCCACGGCGGTGCTCGGCACCTGGTGTGGACCACACGCGCTGCTCCAGCTCGGGGGGGTGTCGGCGCTGCTCGCGTACACTGCGGGGCTCCCCGTTCTAGCGTATGGTCTCGCGGGGAGCGTTGGCCGACTGGGCCCGGCGTTGAGCGTGTTGTCGTTCGCCGTGGCGGGTCAGTTGGTGTGGGAGGCGGTGTCCCCCAGCGTGCTCTTCATGGTGATCCCCAGCCTCCTGGTGGGGCCCTGGTTGCTCGCCAACGCCCTCTGCTGCGTCTGGGTGGGCTGGGCCGCCGCACGACCGAGCTGACCCCAGCGGGCGCGCCGTGCAGGGCACCACGACATTCGTGTCATGCAGGGTGGACGCAGCGGCGGGCCATGTCACGGGCATCCCGCTCCCGACGGGTCCCCACCTGTAGACGCCCGTCACCCGCGCCACTCGTGATCACGCTCGAAACAAAGGGTTCTCGCACGCGCGCTGGTCCCCGAGGACGTCAGGAGTGCTCCACCGTATTCACTGGCACCCATGTTGCACAAGCTTTGGGCCTTGCTTTAGGAACCAGACCACGCGGTCCCTTGCCCGGCATGGCGTGGTCTGGTTCCGACCTTGACTTGACTTGGCTTCTGGATGCTTGGCTCGCGACTCGCTCGACGTACGGTTGGGCCGCTTGATTCTCTTGAGTAGGGCGTAGGCTGAATGGGAACGGCGTTCGTGGCTCGACTGCGGACGCCTGACCCGTTTAAAGAGCCTAGCAGCGCGTGGGGAAGACGTCACCGGGGAGTCACACTTCGTGAGTAGGACCAGCGGCGCGAGCGTTACATTCCCGTCGTGAGGCGACACCACGTCTCGAGCAGCGCGACGTGGTCGATGCGCTTTGGACGGAGGACGTCCTCGTCCACGACGGCCAGCACGTGCGCTGCCAACGCTACCGTGGCCCTGGGCGCCCGCGGGTCGCTCGCGCGGAGGGCTTGCTCGAGGCGCTCGAGCTCGGGGGCGCCGCCGGAGAGGGCGACCACCTTCTTGACGTGGTCGTAGATGACGAGCGGCTGTCGGCGGTGAGGGCTGACGGCCAGGGCCACGCGGACCACCTTGCCCGGGGTGTGTGCCACGTCGAGCAGGGAGCGCAGCGCCTCCACGGTACGCGGAATGGGGTGGTGGGGCGACTTGGAGGGCTTGGTAGCGGGCGCTGCCACGCTGCCGCGACCTTCGGTGCGTGTCCGCGCAGTGTCGTCCTCGAGCTCCGCGAGTGTCGGGGCGGGGGCGGTGCGGTGCGGGGGCGTCGGGGTAGGGCGGGCTCTCAGGCGCAGGCCGAGCGCACGCACGAGCACGGCGCAGGTCTGTGAGCCGTCGATGCGCAGGGCCGGCCCCTCGGTGGCGATGGCGTAGATGTCACCGGGCGCGGCGCGGAACACTGGGACGTGTCCGTCGAGGACGGCCAACACGTCAGCCAGCGTCATGGGCGCGGTGAACGCATGCAGATGCAGGCGCGTGCGCGCTGGGTGCTTTCTGTGGAGGCAGCCCGCCCGCGCACCGACGATCACGTGGGCGACCGCCTGGTCCCGCTGCGCGTGGGACCAACTGCTGGCTCGCGCGACGAACGGTGCGTGCCCCGGGTCCGGGGCGGCGCCGATGAGCGCGTCCCCGAGGTCGGACAGGAGGCGCTCGTAGGCCGCTCGAGCGGCCGTCCGGACCTCGTCCACGCGCACGCCATGGCGCACCCTGGCGCCGCGCGGGAGGCACAACCAGAGCTCGCCGCGCAGCGGCCACTCGGTCACGGAGCGTCCTGTCGCGGCGATGGAGAGCGCGCCCCCATCGCTCGGACCACCCAAGCTCACGAGCCCTCGGACCAGGGTGCCGGTGGAGAGCGTCTGGTCCACGCTGCGCTCACCGAACCCTTGGCCCGGGCCGAACCGTGCCGTGAGAGCGGCCGAGCCCTCGTTCGCGGCAAGCTCGACCAACGACCGGAAGCGCGCGTCTTCCTTCGGGCCGTCGTAGCGCTTGTTGGGGGTCAGCCCAGCGTCGTCCACGACGACCAGGGCGGGCCAGGGGAGTGGGCAGGCATGCACGCCGAGGGGATGCATGGCTCGGTGTACGTGCAGCCCCTCGAAGGCGGCTCCCTCTGGAGTGAGGAGCACCAGCGACCCCCGCCCGTCACTCGTCTCGAACTCGCGGAACGCGAGAATCAAGGCGTCGCTGTGCGGAGTGAGCGTCGCGAGCACCTGGCGTGCGTCCAGGGTGGTGGCCTTCGGGCGCGCCCGGTTCGCCTGACGTATGGGCTGCAGCGCGAGCTCCTCCGTCGCGTCGCGGACTTTCACGCGTTGGCCCAGCGCCTTGCCCTCACGGTCCGAGAGCCGTAGCGCGCTGCGGCTCGTGTCTTCGGGGATCACGGTGCAGGTGAGGTCCGTGGTGTACCACTGACCGTGCCGCCCGGTGGACGCCGCGAGCTCCCCGGGGGTGACCCACGTGCCCGCCGTGGTCTGGAGCACCGGCAGCGCCGCCACGGCTTTGTCGTCGAGCTTCCCGCGACCCAGCCACGCGTCCCTGACGGCGCCGCGCAGTGCAGGCGGTGGTTCTGCCTGGAACGCGCGCTGGACGAGGAGCGCGGCGAGCGCTTGCACCCGCTGGGTCAAGGTGTTCACCTGCAGCGGGTCCATCTGGTCGGGGCGCTGCGGGCTCAGGTAGCCGCTCCCTTCGAGCGCCACCTGGAGCGGCGGGAACACGGGCAGCGCCTGCGTGGCGACCACGCGTCCGCCGCGATGCAGGCGCACGCTGGTCGGGTTGTTGCCCTCCGTGCCCAGCGCGAGCCGGACCTCGCCCGGACCCAAGCCGGTCCGCAGGCGCGCCTCGTCTTGACACAGCTCCGCGATGGACACCGCGTCCGCGTGCCCCAGTCGCGGGCGCTCACTGTGCCCCTGCTCCACGCGTCGACGGGCCTGCAGCTGCTGGAGCCCGATGGTGACGTCTCCCACGGCGCCCGCGTCCAGCCACTCGGCGTAGCGCGCCAGCTGTGAGCTCTCGACCGGGGCGACGATGGCGATCACGGGGTGGTCGTAGGTGGTCTTCCGTTCGCCTTTGGACTGTCCCAGCCAGGTCCCTTCGAAGACGGCGCACTGGATGCGAGACCGGCGCTTGGCCGTGAGCATCGAGACGCGCTCCCCCTGCACGCTGGGCCACGCCACGGCGTGCATCAGGGCCTGGCGGACGCGGGACTCGCTCTTCTCGTGCCGACCGTTCGCCCACGCCGCCACCAGCCGCTCACCACGCGGGCTCAGCAGGTCCAAGGGCTGCCGCTCGGCCAGCTGAACGAGCAGCTCGCTCAACTGCCCGCGCAGCACGTGAGTCAGGGACGCCATCGCGGCCGGGGTGAGCGCATCCCATGCGGCGTCCACGGCGCGTTCCGGCACATCGAGCTGACCGCCGAGAGGGAGGTCGTCTGGGGTGTCGATCTCGATCAGCGCACGCTCTGCCACGGTGATGCGAAGGCGGGGGCGCGCGTCGCTCGTGATCCACAGCGTGCCCTCGCCATCTTTGTGCTGCACGCGCAGGGCGCCCGCATCGTCTTTCGCGACCCTCGGCGGCGGGAGCGGCGGCTGCGCGAGCACGCGTCGACGCTGGTCCTTGCCGCCCGCTTGGCGCGCGAACTCGGACATCACCGCGAGGCCGTCCTGGAGGCCCCGGCCCAACATCGTGCGCAGCCACTGGGCCCACTCCTGGTCGAGCGCCACGGGGTCGAAGTCCGGGTGCTCGAACGGGACGCGCACGCCGGTCGGTAGCCAGTAGATGACCTCGCGCCTGCGCAGGGTGGCGAGCGGGACGTGCGCGCCGCGCGAGGTGGGCAGCTCGAGGTGGTCGCTCAGCCACTGGTGCTCGTCCCCGAAGAGCTTGCGGAGCGGTTTGGGCGCCAGGGCCATCGCGCGACACAGCTGCCGCGGCACATCGACGGCGCGCAGCGCGCGCAGCTCGGCGGGCGGGTCGCCCTTGGCGGCGGCCACCAGCGCGAGCACCAGCTCTCGCTCCAGCAGGGCCAGCTGCCCCGCTGCGTCGGGGCGCGCGACGATCTCGCGTGTGCGCCCATCGACGATGACCCGGGCGTCGTCGATGCGTACGCTCACGGGGACGATCCGTCCCTGGACGCTACCGCGGTCGATCACCGCTCCCTCGCGAAAGACGGTCCACGAGTCCGACGTCTGTCCCCAGCCGATGTCCGCGACGAAGTCGCGTGACCAGACACGCAAGACGACGTCGTCCGACACTCGCGGGATGGTGCTGCTGGGTGTGGTCGCCGTGGTGGCGTCGAGCCGCGCCGTGGGGACCCCGATGAGCGCACCCAGTGAGACGACCCACTCCTGGTCCAAGATGACCACGGTATGGGTGGGAGGGCTCCCCTGCAGCGCAGGGCGATAGAGCAGCGCACGCTCGTTCTTTGCCTGGGTGAGCACCTGGGCGATGGACTTCTGGTGTTGCTTGCCGGACGGCTCCAGCACGGTCAACAACGGCGCGGTTCCCAGCGGCGATGCGCTCACTGCGTCGGGGTCCTCCGCGGCGTGCGCGAACACGGCGAGCAGCGCCCGAGTCCGCTCTCGGACGCTCGCGTCGTCACTCTCGGGGGCTCGCAGCACGCGGGTCCCTTCGACGGTGGGACGCTGCCCGCGCTCCACCAGCGCCGCTTGCTCGGCGGCGACGATCAGCGCCCGCTCGACGGCTGCCACGACCTCGCGTCGTACGTCGTCCTCTTGCGCGCCACGGTAGTCCGCGCGCGGTGTGATGCGCTTGCACGCGACGACGGCTCGGTAGCTGCAGGGCGCAGGAAGCAGGATCTCGTCCAACGGGCGGCCCTCGTGCAGCAGCGTGATGCGTCCACGTGCGCTGCCGCGCGTCGCGTACAGACCGAGCTCGCCCTCGATGTCCTCGTTGGGAACGGGTCGTCCACGCGCCAGCGAGCGTGCGCGTTTCGCGCGCAGCGGAATGGCGAGCCACGCGTCCCGGTCGCTGCTCGGGACGCTGGCGTCCATCGTGGCGGTCTGCATGAAGGCTGCCTTCGCGCGCCCAGCGGCGGCGGCGGCCTCGAGGAGCGCGCGGACGGCCGCCTCGTCGTGGCCGTCTTCGGCCAGCAGTCGCTCTGCGGCGTCACCTCGCGGGATGTACGGCAAGCGCGTCGGGATCTCGCCATAGACGTTTGGGTCGAGGGGCGCCGTCCCGCGATACACCAGCCCCGCCACGTCTCCGAAGTGCCCCACGCCGCGCGCCGCTCCGAGCGCGTCGCGCAGCAGCGGCAGCTCGAGCAGGGGCTCGAGCTCCTTCGGCATGCCGCTGCTCGTGTAGGTCCATGGCCGCCCGCGCACGTGCGCAGCCAGCAGCTGCAGCGCGCTCTTGCGTAGCCGATGGTGGCGTCGCGGCGTTTCCGAGAGCGGCGCGTTGGGCTCGCTCGCGAGCGCGCTCGCGTCGCTGCGCGCGGTGTCCGGATCACCAGGTTCGTCAGCGTCCTCCGTCAGCGTCCCGCGGAGCACCCTGTGCAGCTCCCGCAGCAACGTGGGTACGCGCTCGCTCGCGACGTCCAGGGCGCTGCGTAGCGCGCCGTCCATGCGGACGGCGGAGCGCGACGCGTTCGTCGGTAGCGTCTGGCGGTCCAAGAAGACGCGGATGGGAACGCTGGCCCGGGGGTCGCGCCACTGGTCTCCCAGCGGGAGCGGCTCGCGCGCGAGGATGACGCCGCGCTCGGCGAAGTCCACCCACGCCGGATGGTTCCCGGCCGCGATGGAGTCGGCATCGACGAGCGCGACGAACCCGACCAGGCCCTGCCCGAGCGGGACGCGCACGAGGTCGTAGGAGGAGTCCGCGACGTGTAGGACGTCTCCACCGATGTGCAGGGGCACGGGCACGTCGTCGGCGCACTCACGCACCACGCGCAGCTCGTCGGGCTCGGCGCGCCCCAGGAAGCGCACGAAGGTGTGCAGCGAGCGCCGCTCGAGGTGGACACGCATGCCCGGGGGGGCGCCGGGAGGCGCGGGGGGAACACGTTCGGCGCGCAGGGAAGCGAGGGCGCTCTCGCCCGCCGTGGGCTCGTCGTTCGCGGTGACCTCCGCGTCCAGGAGCTCGCTCGTGTAGCGCACGCGCGTGCGGCTCCCATCGGCGTCCGTGCGTTCGAGATCCACGTGGCGCGGCGGCTGCGCGTGTCGGCCCAGGACGCGCACCGGGCCGAGGGCGGTGTTGAGCCCGGTCGCGAGGCGACGGATGGCGCCCTCGAGTCGTGCGGCGCCGGGGTTGACCAGCTCGTCGAGCACCGTGCGCATCGTCTCGTCGTCGAGCAGTCCACCGTCCCAGCCGACGACGACGTCGCCCGCGTCTCCCTCGACGTACAGCCGGGTCGCGCCGAGCGTGACGGCCGCCCGCAGCACCTCCAGCACCCAGGTCTCGGGCTCGGCCAGCTGGTACTCGCGCAGCTTCTTCACGGCGCGGGCGGTGTCCACGCGCAAGTGCCCCGTCGCGACCTTGCGGCCGGGGCCCTCGATGCGGCCGCGGCTCATGCGCCCTCCTGACGGCCATCATCCGGCCCGAGGAGCGCCGTGAGCGTGGCGGTCGCGAGGCGCTCGCTCCGCGCGGCGTTCAGCTGTTCCATCTGTTCGAGCAACCCGCGGACGACGATGTCGGCGCCGAACGCGGGGTGCTCCGCCGCGGCTTCGCGTGCGTGCTTCACCAGCGGGTGCGCGGCGTTCAGCACCAGCGGGGCGCGCAGGAAGGGCAGCAGGGTGAAGGGGTCCTCCGGGCGTCCGGTGTCGTCTGGACGGCCGATCGCGATGTGCTCGCCATGGGCGCCGTACACCGTGGCGAGCAAGACCTCGCTGGGGGCGCGGTACGCTCCGTCGAGGGTGGCGCGCACGGAGATCAGCAGCTGCTCGTCCGCGGACCCTTTCGCGACGCCGATCAGCTCCACCGCCGACAGGGCCCGGAGCCAGGTCTCGTCCAGTTGCACGCCGCCCGCGCGCAGGCGACGTGCATAGAGCTCTGGGAGCGCAGCCAGGTCCACCACCGGCTCTCCCCGATCGGCCAGCAGCGCCGTCATGGTGCTGTGCTCCCGCGCTCCGCGTAGCTTGGCGCCCTTGGCCGCCAGGACGTGCCCCACGTCGCCTCCTCGACGGCTCGCGGGGGCACGCAGCAGGGGGAGCGGGAACCCGAGGGGGTCCAGGTTGGTCTGGGTCAGCGCCAGCGCCAGGCCGAGGTATCGTTCGCGCGACTCCGTGGCTTCGAGCAGGGCTTCGT
Source organism: Sandaracinaceae bacterium (assembly GCA_020633055.1). Classification (NCBI taxonomy): domain Bacteria; kingdom Pseudomonadati; phylum Myxococcota; order Polyangiales; family Sandaracinaceae; species Sandaracinaceae bacterium. Next base: position 711,363 of record JACKEJ010000006.1, read on the forward strand.
GCACCGCCTTGCGTAGCGCGCCGTGGGCCGTGCTGCGGGCCAGACCCAGCGCGTGGTCGAAGTGCGCGTCGCGGCGCACGTTGTCGCGGCTGAGGGTGTGCTCGAGCGACGCGTCCTGCACCTTCAGCGCGAGCCCCGGGAAGCCGAGGTCTTCCTCCGTCTCGGCCAGCAGCAGCCCCCGGTTGTAGAACGCCGCGCGTTGCCCTGGGCGTCCATTCAGCCCGACGATCACCTGCGTGCGCTGGTCGCTGCTGGACGCCGACGCGACGCACAGCGACCCGTCGAGCTGCATCGGGCGGTCCACGCGCTCGATCTCACCCGAGCCGAACGCGCTCTCGTCCACCCTCAGCTCGATGGGCACCTGGGCGTGCTCACACCAGCGCTTCAGCGAGGCGCGGGAGCGCTGCACGTGCTCCACCACGGCAGCCTCCTTGGCTTTGTCGCGGATGGGCACCACCAGCGTGATCGTCGTGCCAGGGGTGCCTCCGCCGTGCTCGAACAGCTCGTACGAGTGGTCCGCGTAGAGGTGCAGCGTGTGGCCTGCGCGCCCGCGCGTGGACTGCACCTTCACGACGGTCGGGCCGATGGCCAGCACCGACACGAAGCCGATGCCGAACTTGCCGATCTTCCCGGCGACGCCCTCCTTGCCCGAGCGGAACAGGACCAGGAGCTTGTTCTCGAGCACCTCGCGGTCCATCCCCTCGCCTTTGTCGCGCACGGAGATGTTCAGCGCGCCGTCCGTGTCGAGGCCGATGTCGACGCGGATGTCGGCGCTCCCCGCGTCGATGGCGTTCTGCACCAGCTCCCGGAAGAAGGCGTACGGGTCGGCGAACTGACGGACCAGGTCGCCGACGATGCCAGCGTCGCCCTCGGGCGCGGCGCGCTCTTCGATGTCGCGTTTGCGGTACGGCACCCGGGGAGACTACCCGAACGCGCGCGCGCTCACTCCTCGAAGATGACGCGCTGCTTGCTCTTGTACCAGCCCTCGAGCTTGGTCTCGTAGGTCTCCTCGATGACGTTGCGCTTGATCTTCATCGTGGGTGTGAGGAAGCCGTTCTCGATCTGCCAGTCGTCCTTCACCACGGCGAAGAACTGCATCTCCTCGAAGTTCTCGATCTGCGAGTTCACGCTGGCCAGCAGGGCCTCCAGCTCCTTCGTGAGCGCGGCCTTCTGCGCCGGGTCCGACAGCGCGGCCTTCTTCTCCGGCGCCAGCATGATGGTGGCGTAGGCGGCGGGCTGCCCCGAGCCGCTCACGCAGCTGACCTCGACGTTGGCGTCGGTGTTGATCAGGTTCTCGATGGGCGCGGGGGCGACGTACTTGCCCTTCGACGTCTTGAACAGCTCCTTCACGCGGCCCGTGATGCGCAGGCGCTTGAGCTCGTCCTCCTCGCCGCGGTCGCCCGTCTTGAGGAAGCCGTCCTCCGTGAAGGACTCCTTGGTGACCTCGTCCGCCAGGTAGTAGCCCAGCATGTTCGCCGGGCTCTTCACCAGGATCTCGCCGGCGTCGCTGATGCGCACCTCGCAGCCCGGATCGGGCTCACCCACGTAGCCGGGGCGCACGCGACCGGGGCGCGCCATGTGCGAGTAACAGAAGTTCTCGCTCATGCCGTAGCCCTCGAGCAGCTCGAGGCCGAGGCTGCGGTACCAGCCGATGAGGTCTGGCGGGATGGGCGCCGAGCCGCTGATGGCGATGCGCGCGTCCTGCAGGCCGAGGCCCGTGAGGACCTTCTTGCGCACGATGTTGTTGAGGATGGGGATCTTCAGCAGGGTGCTCAGCTTCTTGGGCGGCATCTTGGAGAAGACGCCCAGCTGGAACTTGAGCCACAGACGCGGGACGCTCTGGAACATGGTCGGGCGCGCGCGCTGGATGTCCTGAACGAACGTGTCGAGCGAGTCCGCGAAGAACACCTGGGCGCCCGAGAAGATGCTCAGGCACTCGATGGCCGCGCGCTCGAACACGTGGGCCAAGGGCAGGTAGCTGATGAGGCGGTCCCGCGTGTTCACGTTGAACATGCGCACGAAGTTTTCGGCGGCGACGCTCATGGTGCCGAAGCTGTGCATCACGCCCTTGGGCTGCCCCGTCGAGCCGGAGGTGTAGACGATGATGGCGAGGTCGTCCGGTGTGCGCGCGGTGTTGCCGGCGAGGGGCTCGTGCTCCGTGATGAGCTTGTCCCAGGTGGGGAAGCTGTTTGGCGGGCTGAGGGGGTAGCTCACGCAGGCCATGCCGTCGGGCACGCCGGGCTTCATCTCGTCCCAACCGTCGAGCTTGCCCACGAAGAGCAGCTTCACGTCCGCGTGCTCGAGGCAGTAGCGCACGGTCTCCGCGGCGAGGGTGGGGTAGAGGGCCACGGACACGTGCCCAGCCATCCAGATGGCCAGGTCGCTCATGATGAAGTGCGCGCAGTTCTTCGACAGGATCCCGATGCGCGACCCCGCGGGCAGGTCCAACGACTGGATGTACGACGCCATCCGGCGCGCCTCGTCCATCGTGCGCTTCCACGTGTACTGCTCGATTCGTTCCCCGCCGAAGGGCTGGGTCATGTACAGCTGCGAGGGGCTGGTCTGCTCCCAGTGGTAGACGAGGTCGAGCAGGATCTTGGATTGACTCATTCGTGGGCCTCCGCCTGGGCTGATCAGGCGAGGGCATCCTGCCGATCAAACCTCATGTGTGCAAGTGCCCACCCCTTTGGCGCGGAACGCGCGCGTCTGGGGTGGCTCGCTGGCGAGGCGGTTGCGCGCGGGAGGGGAGAGCTCCGGGCACGGGCTCGGTCGCGCAGGCGCTCCCTGCGGTGCCTCCCCCATTGCGGCGCGCCAGGGCGCTTGCAATGGGGCCCCCCCGACACCCGTGCCCGGAGCTCCCCCCTCCCTCGGCGACGTGTCGGTTGGCGCGATTTAGCCCGGCGGATGCGCGTGGTCCGCTCGGGGTGGGGGAGGCTCGGATGGGCGCGGGTGAGTTCGGGGGATCTGCGTGGTCCGTTTGAGGTGGTGGAGGCTCGGATGGGCGTGAGGTTGGCGCGAGGGGTTCGCGGCTCGGCCGCGCGGGGCGGGTTCGTGCGCGTGGGCGGGCGGGGCGCGCAGGTCTTGCGCGGGGGTGTGCGGAGGGAGGCGCTTCGGCGCTGGAAACGGCGTGGGGTGGCGGTGGAACAGTGTGTGCTTGGGATCTGGGCATGCGCCCGACCGAGAGCCCAAACGAGAGCGAGGAGATGGAGGCCGCGCCGCGGGTGTGGTTGATGCCGCGGGAGCATGGTGCCTATGCGCTGGTGTTGGCGCCGCTGCTGACGGCGTTCTGTCGCGGGGAGCCGTCGTGGGCGGGGCTGGGGTTTGCGGTGCTCGCGGTGGTGGCGTTCTTGGCGCACGAGCCGGCGTTGGTGTTGCTCGGGCACCGTGGGGTGCGGGCGAAGCGGGAGCTGGGGGCTGTCGCTCGGAGGGCGCTCGTGCGGCGTGGCTTGGTCACGGTCTTGGCGGGGGCGGGGGCGCTGGTGGTCGCGCCGCGCGCTGCGCTGGAGGCGTTCATCGTGCTCGGGGTGCTCGGCGCGCTGCAGGCGTTCGTCGCGCTGCGCCGGGCCGAGAAGAGCGACGTGGGGACGCTGTTGCTCGCGCTCTCCGCGTCGTTGTCGGGGGTGCCCGTGGCGCTCTCGAACGGCTGGGCGCCGGAGCACGCCTGGCTCACGGCCGGGGTGTTCGCGGTGACGGGGGCGCTCGCCATGCTGACGGTGCGCGAGCTGATCCCCAAGCGCAGGCGCGCTGCGGGGGTGCTGGCCTACGTCGGGTTCCTGTCGGTGGCCGTCGCGGTCATCGCGCTCGTGACCCGCGTGCTGCGCGGCGAGGTGGACCCTGCCTTCGCGTGGGCGCTCGTGCCCACCCTCTCGGTGGCGGTGGGCCTGCTGCTCGTGCGGCCGAGCCCCAGAAGGCTGCGCGTGGTGGGCTGGTCCTTGGCCGCGGCCAAGGTGGCCACGGTGGTGGTCTTGGTCCTCGTGTGACGTCGCGCCTGCCACGCTGCACGAGCCGCTGGCCGTCTACGAAGCCCCTCAGGGCCGCCGATTGATGGGCGGCGGCGGCAGCGCGAACGGGGCGAAGCGCTGACGGTCCTTGGACTGCAGCTCCAGGCTGGACATGAGCGCGCTGGGGCAGACCGTGGACACCGGGATCATCCCCGACTCGGCGCCGCAGTAGGCGTTGTCCACCGTCACGTCGTCGCCCAGGGCCACCAGGGCGTCCAGCGCCGAGAGGGGCGTGCCCACGAAGTCCACGCCGCGGCACAGCGTGCGCTCGCCATCGGGCGTGACGCGCTCGGCGTGCATGATCTCGCCCTTGAACGCCTGGAAGTCGTAGCTGCGTGTGTCGGTCTCGCCGCCCAGCGTGGCGAGCACGTGGATGCCGTAGGGCAGCTTCCGGCGGCGGATCTCCTCCAGGAACAGCGCGAACATCTCGTCCTCGCTCTTCGGGTCACGGCTGGACACCATCAGGTTGCCCATGCGTGAGATGGGCCGCTCGTGCCGCGACGCGCGCGCGTGGCCGTTGAGCTCGCGTTGCCCGGGGATGGGCGTGCGCGTGGTCAGGAAGCCCTGCAGCACCCCGCGCTCCACCAGGTTGGCGCGCTTCGCCCGCACGCCCTCGTCATCGTAGAGGAACGCGCCGATCAGGCTGCGGTCGCCGTAGTGCGTGAGCGTGGGGTCGTCCACGATGTCCACGAAGCTGGGCGCGATGGCCTTGTTGCGCAGGTTCGCGAAGGTGGCGCCCTCGTCCGACGACAGCAGGCGCGAGCCCTCCAGGCGGTGCCCGATGACCTCGTGGAAGAACAGCCCGGCCGGCACCGGCGCGAGCAGCACCGGGCCCGTGTACGAGGGCAGGTGTGGCGCGGTCGCGATCTGGCGCAGCAGCTTGATGCGCTCGCGCACCAGGGCGAGGATGCCCTTTTCGTCGGGCAGCTCGGCGGCGTCGCCCGTGACGAAGCTCACCTCCTGCTCCACACGGTAGCCCCCGGGGGCCAGCATCCAGAACGTGGCGTGCAGGTCGTACACGACGCGCTGCTCCGCGATGTTCGCGCCCTCGGTGCTGACGAAGCGCTGCTGCCTATGCCACGCGGAGAGCTCGATCTCGGCCACCTGGATGTCTGGCGTGCCGCGCAGAAGGGCCGAAGCCCGCTTGAGCACGCGGTGCCAGCGCTCCACGTCCAGCTCGGGGTAGCGGGTGAGCTCGCCATGGCGCTCGCCCTCCATGCGGCGGCGCGCGGGGAGCTTGCGGGCCTCGTCCACGTAGTGGACCTCGTCGCTCTTGCGCGCGTAGTACTGCACCGCGGCCTCGCGGTAGCGCGCCTCGGTCAGGCGCCAGAGGGCCACGCGGTACGCGTCCTCGGACACCTCGGTGGGCATCTCGATGTAGCGCACGCTCTCGTCTTCGGGGGCGTTGTCCTCGAGCCCGCCCTGGGCCACCTGGTCGTAGCGGTAGCTGCCCACGCGCACGTCGCAGAACACGTGCGTGCGCGTGTCCACGCGGTGCTCGGCGATGGCGCCCAGGCGGGCCCGCACGGTCTCGCGGCGCTCGTTGCGCAGCAGGTACGAAAGGAAGCAGACCTTGGGGTGCCCGGGGCGCGAGAGCAGCTCCTGGCTGCGCTGCAGCTCCTCCTCGAGGTACTGGCCGACCGTGTTCATCTGACGCGGGGTGTAGAGGCCACAGAAGCGGTCGTAGAGGCCGGGGCTGGGCCGGGGGCGGGTCACCATAGGCGGCGGACGCTAGCAGACGAGGCCCCCGCTGTCGCACGGGCGCGGGTGGGCCCTGGCCGGAGGCGGTCCGGGGCATCCGGCAGGAAGCGTCCGGACGGGGTGCGCCCGCCCGGGCCAGGGGGTATGTTCGGGCCCGTGCTGACCCCCGACATCCCCTTCTTCGGCAACCTGGCGCTGTGCCTCATCCTGGTGAGCGCGGCGTACACGCTGGCCATGAGCCTCGGCGCCGCCAGCGGTCGGGGGCACCTCCTGGTCGCGGCCCGCGCGGGCACCTTCGCTACGTGCGCCTTCGTGCTCATGGCCGTGGCCGTGCTGGCCTTCGCGTTCCAGACCCACGACTTCCGCATCACCTACGTGGCGCGCTACAGCGATCGCAGCATGCCCTGGTGGTATCTGGTCACCTCCCTGTGGGGCGGTCAGGACGGCTCGCTGCTGTGGTGGACGTTCCTGATGTCGGGCTACACGGCGGCCCTCACTGTGTGGATGCGCGGGCGCTACGTGGAGCTGCAGCCCTACGTGCTGGCCACGCTGATGAGCATCTTCCTGTTCTTCGGCATCCTGCTGCTGTTCCCGGCCAACCCCTTCGCCACCTACCTGGACGGTGGGCCCCCCGACGGCGAGGGCCTCAACCCGCTGCTCCAGAACTACTGGATGGCCATCCACCCGCCCTCGCTCTACATGGGCTTCGTCGGCTGGTCCGTGCCGTTCTCCATCGTGTTCGCGGCGCTGCTGTCGGGTCGCTTGGACAACGAGTGGGTCCACATGGCGCGCCCGTGGGCCATGGTCACCTGGGCGTTCTTGTCGCTGGGGCTCCTGCTGGGCTGCCTGTGGAGCTACGAGGAGCTGGGGTGGGGCGGCTACTGGGCCTGGGACCCGGTGGAGAACGCGTCGTTCATGCCCTGGCTCACGGGCACAGCGTACTTGCACAGCGCGCTCATTCAAGAGCGGCGCAGCATGCTCAAGGTCTGGAACGTCTTCCTCATGTGCCTGACGTTCTTCATGACCATCTTCGGCACGTTTCTCACGCGCTCGGGGCTCATCGCCAGCGTGCACGCGTTCGCCCAGAGCGACATCGGCACGTACTTCGTCTACTACATGGGCTTCCTCATCGCCGTGGTCGCGGCCGTCATCGTGTGGCGCCTGCCCAAGCTGGTGGGTCAGCACCGCATGGAGTCCATGCTCAGCCGCGAGTTCGCCTTCCTGGTGAACAACTGGATCCTGCTGGGCATGACCGTGGGCGTCCTGGGCGCCACCCTGTGGCCCAAGATCTCGGACTGGATCTACGGCGAGGAGGCCACCGTGGGGCCCCCGTTCTTCAACGAGTGGATGACGCCGCTGGGGCTGGCGCTGCTCTTCCTGGCTGGCCTCGGGCCCCTCATCGCGTGGCGCAAGGCCAGCGGGCGCAGCCTGCTCATGTCGCTGCGCGTGCCCATCGCCGCGTCGGTGGTGGCGGGGGCGCTGCACCTGTTGGTGGGCGGCAAGCTCGGGCGCCCCGCCATCGTGCAAGGTGAGTCCATCTACGACGGCGGCCTGGGCCTCGTCATGGGCGCCTTCCACGACGCCGCGCCGCTGGTGTCCAGCATCACCTGCGCGTTCGTCGCGGCCAGCATCGTGCAGGAGTTCGCGCGCGGGGCGGCCGTGCGCATGCGCAAGGGCGAGGGCGTGGGCACGGCCCTGTTCAAGCTGGTGGCCCGCGCGCGGCGCCGCTACGGCGGCTACGTGGTGCACCTGGGCATCGTCTTCATGTTCGTGGGCTTCACGGGGGCCGCGTACGACCGGACCGAGGAGTCGGCGCTGCTGCCCGGGGCCAGCATGAACCTGGGCGAGTACGACCTGCGCTACGAGGGCCCGCGCCGCGAGGTGGACCCCACCAAGCAGATGATCTTCACGGACATGCTGCTCACCCGCCACGGCGCGCAGAGCGGCCAACGCGTGAGCCCGGCCAAGTTCATCTACCGCCTGCGCCCCGAGATGCCCACCACCGAGGTGGCCATCCACAGCCGCCCCAGCGAGGACCTCTACGTCATCATGGCCACCGTGGACCCGCAGACGCGGCGCGCCACGTTCCAGGTGAAGGTGCGGCCGCTGGTGTGGTGGATCTGGTTCGGCGGCATGCTGGTGCTGCTGGGCTGCGTCATCTCGCTCTGGCCGCGCACCGCCGACCTGCTGGGCGCACGGGACGCCCGCGGCACCCGCGGACCCAAGCAGCGCGCGCTGCGTCTCGCCACCACAGCGTTCATCGCGCTCGCGTTGGCGGCCGTGGCGAGCCTGCCCGCGTGGGCGTCGGCGCAGGGGGACAGCAGCAGCCTGCACGCAGGCACGGTGGTCATCCACGACCACGAGGAGCGGCAGCTCTTCCACACGCTGCTGTGCGACTGCGGCAGCTGCGAGCGCCTGGCCCTCGACACCTGCGCGTGCAGCTGGGCGGAGGACAAGCGCGCCGAGCTGCGGGCGCGCATGGCGGCGGGCGAGACCAACTCGTCGCTCATCCGGAGCTACCGCGCGCAGTACGGCGACGCGTCCATCAGCATCCCGTCCGACGAGGGCAGCCGGAAGGTGCTGTGGGTGGCGCCGCTCGTCGCGCTGGTGCTGGGTGGCGCGCTGGTGGTGACCATCGGCAAGCGCTGGCAGCAGGCGCACGTCGCGGCGGCGGCGCCCGTGAGCGCCCCGGCGAGCGAAGATGCGGCGGCTCCCAGCGCGGACGGCAGCTACGACAGCGCGCTCGATGACGAGCTGCGGCGCCTCGAGGACGAGTCATGAGCCAAGACATCATCCCCTGGTTCTTCCTGACCCTCGCGGCGGGCGGCCTGCTCACGGCGCTCTTCTTCGTGTGGCAGAGCGTGCGCGCGGCGCTGGGCGTGGTGGAGGTCGGTCTCTCGGACGACGCCGACCGCGAGCGCGCGCGCCTGCTGGAGCGCAAGGCCGCGCTGCTGGACGGCATCGCGGACCTGCGCTTCGAGCACGACGCCGGGAAGATCAACGCCGAGGACTTCGCCGTGGTGGACGCGCAGATGCGCGCCGAGGCGAAGGAGGTGCTGCGCGCGCTGGACGAGGAGCTCGAGCCCTACCGCGCCGAGGCCGAGCGGCTGATCGAGGCGCACCTCGCTGGCAGCTCGCTCCCTTCGCTGGCGACGCTGGCCTTGGACGGGCGCTCCGCCGACCGTGCGCGCGAGAGCGATTCCCGGCTGGGTTCGGAAGCCCCCAAGACCGCGCGCCAACCGCGCGACACGGGGGACTCGGAGGCCCCTGTGTCCAAGCCGAGGCGACGCAGCCGGCCGTCCATGTCGGACAGCGGGTCGCGCGACAACCACCTGCTGTGCCCCACCTGCATGGCGCCCAACGTGCCCGACGCGGAGTATTGCGTGGAGTGCCGCGCGCGTGTGGCGCCGCTCGCGTGTCGCGCCTGCGAGACGGTCAACGACGCGGACGCTACGTTCTGCAAGAAGTGCGGCGCCGCGTTGGGTGCAGCGAGCGACTCGTCGAGGAAGTCCGACTGATGCGTAGTCCACGCCAACACCGTCCGCTGGCCAGGCTGGGCCTGACCCTGTGCGCCTCCCTCATGATGGCCCGCCCAGTGTTGGCCCAGGACGGCGTCGAGACCCCACCGCCGCCGGCGCCGCGCGGTCCGGCGGACGTGCTCACGGGCCCGGGCTCGAACCCTCACAGCACTCCCGAGGCTGCCGTTGCGGCTCCCGCTGCCGCCCCCAGCCTCGGCATGCGTCAGCTTGCGGGCGACGCCATCCCCCTGGCGGCAGCGGGCATCATGCAGGGCGTGCCCGTGGGCTCCATCGAGGTGCACGTGCGCGACTTCCGCAACCAGCCGGTGGCTGGCGCGCGCATCCGCCTGGGCATCATGGGTCAGGACCAGGCGCGCTCCTCGCACGACGCGCGCACCGACGCGGAGGGCGTGGCGGTGTTTCGCGACCTCCCGACCGGCGACGTGCAGGCCTACCGCGTGAACCTCGAGGACGACGGAGCCACGACCAGCACCACGCCCTTTCGCCTGCCGGACGAGGCGGGCTACCGCGTGGAGATCATGCGGCTGCCCATCACCGACGACCCGCGCTTCCTGTTCGTCTGGCAGTACGACACCAGCGTGGAGTTCACGGCGGGCAAGCTGCACTTCGTGCAACAGGTGCAGTTGGTGAACGGCGGCGACGCCATCGTGCGTCTGCCCAACGAGGGGCTGCGCTTCCCACTCCCGGAAGGGGTCGTGGGGTTCCAGTCGCAGGCCATGATGAGCGACCAGCGCATCGAGCCCGACGACGAGGGCTTCCTGCTGCGTGGTTCCGTGCCCCCAGGTGGCCAGACGCTGCTCTACGGCTACGACCTGCCCATCACTCCGGGCACCATGCGCATCGCCATGGGCGTGCCGCTGCGCGTGCGCACCGTGCAGGTGGTGGCCGAGGAGGCGCAGGGCATCGGGCTGTCGGTGTCGGGCCTGCCGGAGCCGCGCATCCACGAGGCGCCGGCGCGGCTGCTGGTGACGGGCGCGCAGCGCCACGCCACCGAGGGGCCCCTGGGCGAGATGGTCATCACGCTGGACAACATCCCGGGGCCCGGCCCGGGCCGCCTGATCGCGGTCACGCTCGCGTTGCTCCTGCTCGTGGTGGGCGGCGCGCTGCTGACCTCGCCCAAGGACGCCACGCAGCTGCTGCTGGCCGCACGAGAGGCCCAACGCGACGCCCTGTTGGAGCAGCTGACGGCGCTCGAGGCGCAGCACGCGGCGGGCGACGTGGGGCCGGAGTTCTACGCGCGGGAGCGAGCTTCGCTACGCGACGCCCTGGCCCTGTGGGTCAAGGACGGGGCTTCCGTGGGGAGCGCCGGTTCGAGCGCCAGCGCAGCGCGTCCTGCCAGCTGAGCCCAGCGCCTGGAACCTGCGTCGGACGAGCCAGGGGAGCGCGGGGCACGGCACGGGTAGGCGCCCCGCGCGGGAGGCGCCTGACCGCTACTCGCCGACGGGCAGCACGTTGCGCAGGTGCACGTCCTGCGCGATGGGCCAGTCGAGGGTGAACATGTCCCCGTCCGAGTCCACCACGTACTGCCCGTCGCCGGCCGCGCCGTTCACGACGATCAACTCGTCGTAGAAGATGGTGTAGGTGATGGGGGTCGAGCGGTCGGGGTGGTCCAGGGTGAACGTGATCATCTCGCTGGTGGGCCCGTTGCCTCCCAGATCGATCATGGTGTGCTGGTTGCCATCCATCTGGATGTCGGTCAGGTCGCGCAGCGCGAAGTACGTCAAGTCGGCGCCGATGCGCAGACCCCCCTGCACGGCCACACGGTACGTGCCCGACACGATGCCGTTGAAGTCGGAGGGCGTGATGTACATGGTCATGCCGGTCGCGCCGAAGCCCTGCACGCGCGTCTGGCTCATGTAGAACATGATGTTGACCAGGCGGAAGATGTCCTCCGCGCCAGCCTGCGTGTCCGGCTGCAGGCGACGGATGACCTCGGGGAGGGCTGTCAGGTGGCGGGCCTCGCCGTCCACGTCGATCGTCAGCTGAGCGGCGTCCATGCCGATCCGGAGGTCCTGCGTGATGGGCGGGTCCTGATCGAAGCGCACCGCGCCCTCGCGCTGCAACGGGCCACGGTCGGGCTGAAACAGGAAGCGGTAGGTGGCGGTGATGGATGTGCTCCCGGCGCCTCCGCCGTCCACCGAGTACGTACCGGTCTCCATGGCGACGGAGCTGTCCTGGTTGACCAGCGCACGCACGAAGCAGCCAGAGGACGAGCCCGTTCCCGGGCGGGTGCTGCCCAGCACGAACAGCTCGGTCTCTTCGTCGAGCGAGCGCAGCCAGGTGCTGGTCCGTGAGCCGCAGGTGGACAGGGTGTCGTTGGCGCGACCGAGGTCGTGTACACCAGACTTGTCGCAAGCGGCCAGCGCGAGCAGGAGACACGCGCCAGCGGCGCGGGCGAGGAGCGGAGCGAAGGTAGAGCGGGACATGCTGCGACCTCAGAAGTGCGTGCCCAGAGACACGGCGAAGGTGATGGGGAAGAGCACGACGACCCGGTTGCGGTGCTTGATGAGGTCGATGGGGTCGAGCGCCGCGGCCACCAGCCCGCTGACGTGCATGTGCCGGTGGAAGTCGTAGCGCACGCGCGCCACGCCCCCGAGGCCCATCGTGACGGCCTCTACCGCGGAGAACTCGGCGTCGTTGATGCGAAACGACTGCAGGTGAACACCCACGCCCGCGTACAGGTGGAGGTTCTCGGCAAGCTCCTCGTGCATGCCGACCATGACCGATCCGTCGAGGCCCCAGTGTTGCTCGTAGTCGCGGCGGAGGGAGCCGCGGTAGTTCTCACCGCTGCCTGGCTGGGCGGCGCGCATGGGGAAGTAGGCCTCCCCGTGCAGCATCATCCCGAAGCGGCGCCCCACCCAGTAGTCGAACGTGAGCGTGAGCGCGTGCAGCGAGTACGCGTCGCCGTCCTCGGTGCGGAAGCGGACCGTGTGGAAGCCCAGGCCCGCGTCGTGCGACGGCGCGTTGATGCGGTCCGCCGAGGCGGTGGAGGGGCAGACGACCGTCAGGGCCAACGAGGAGGCCAGCAGCGCAGTCCGCAGGAATCGAGGTGAAAGACGCATGAACATCCTGTCAGTGCTTATACAGTCATCATTCGCGCGAGCGCGACGGAGCGCTTGACGATGTACATCATAACCTTAGGTCGTGGAACATTCGTTACGGAGTTCACTCCACCATGCGCACCCTCGTACTCGACCAAGGATACCAACCGCACCGCATCGTCTCGTGGCAGAAGGGCATCGCCCTCTTGTTCCGCGGCAAGGTGGACGTGCTGGAGGAGTACGACGACGAGGTGCGCACGGTGAGCAGCGTCTTCCGGCTGCCGGCGGTCGTGCGGCTGCGGGTGCCCGTCCCGTTTCGGGTGCAGCGCATCCGCTTCTCGCGGCTGAACGTGCTGCGGCGCGACGGCTTCGCTTGCCAGTACTGCGGGCACGAGGGCACCGCCAAGGAGCTGACGATCGACCACGTCGTGCCCAAGGCGCGCGGCGGGCGCACCGAGTGGCAGAACGTCGTGACGGCCTGCCGCCCGTGCAACCAGCGCAAGGGAGACCGCGCGCTGGCCCGCTCGGGCCTGGTGCTGGCCAAGCCGCCCGCCGTGCCCACCTGGCTGCCGAGCGGCCCGGCCCGCGACCAGCTGGGGGTCACCCCGCCGGTGTGGTCCGCGTGGGGCGTCGCGGCCGCGGCCGAGTAGGGCGGGGGCGGGTCCATCGGGCGCAAGGGGTCGTGCACCCAAGCGCGACTCGTGATAGACACGCCCCCGTTCGGCTCGGGCTCACGCCCGGGCCGACGCTCCGGGATCGTCCAAGGGCAGGACAACGGACTTTGAATCCGTGAATGGAGGTTCGAATCCTCCTCCCGGAACCATGAGGCGAGGGGTCTGCGAGTCTTGGTGACCCGCCGGGTGACGACATCGAGCCCAAATCCATCCACGGGACACGCGGCGTGCTGTCGACGCGGGTCTGCGCTCGTTGGTGGGGCTGTGGGGGGGGCGGGCGCCCCGCATGCGATCCGTCCCACGCGGGGCGGGCTGCTTGCGACTGCAGGCTTTGGCCGTAAAACCCCCGCTCACGAACACCAGTTCGTCAAATCTTCGCCCGCCTCGCGCAAAATGCTGCATAAATTGCCGATAGAGACTCGATTTGCGCGCTGACGCCTCCCCGCTGGTGTTCGCGTAGCTCATTGCAGAATCAGAACCCCATGCACTCCTCCCATGCCCTTGCTCTCGCTGATCAGCTGCGCGCGCGTCTCGACGTGCGTGGTGGCACCGATCACCTGAAGCTGCAGAAGCTCTGCTTCTACGCCTATGGCGCGGCCATCGGACTCGGCGTCGCAGATGGGGTTGGTACGGTCGTGTTCGATGCCTGGAAGCACGGTCCGGTCAGTCGTCCCATCTGGGACGCATTCAAGGCGCACAAGGCTGCCCCGTTGCCTCCGCTCGATGCGCTGCCGGATCCGAGCTGGGGTACGCCCGACGCCCACCAGGTCGTGGATGACGTCGTCGAGGTGTACGGGCGGCTGTCGTCTTGGGACATCCGGTGCGAGTCGCACCTCGAGGAGCCCTGGGTGCGGGCGATGCATGCGCGTTCGTCGCTCTCCAACGACGAGATCCGCGAACACTTCGCACGCAAGTTCGCGAACGGGCGAGTGATGCTGCCTGTGTACTTCCGGGGCGCTCAGAGCGCGTCGGTGGATGGGGTCCCGCGCGCCCGCTTCGAGTCACTGCACGACATGGCGCAGGCGCTCCGCGCGCGAGCGTAGGTTCCGTGCTCAAGAGCCGGAGCAACCGCTGCCACGGGTGCGTTCTCGCCGGCGCGCGCACGGGTGGACCCCCAGGGACGCCCCACTGCAAGACCTTTCGTCTCTGCGATGCCATCGACGTCTCGATGGTTGCGAACTTTCCTGGGCGGACCGTCGCCGAGTACATGGCGATGGGGCGCGAGATCGAGGTCGGGACCGAAGCCGTTCATCTGTTGCTCCCAGGCCAAGTTGCTCTTGCCATGGACGGTGAGTCGTTCGTCGGTCTCGTCACGGGTACCCACAAGACCATCTTCGAGCGAGCCTTCGGCAATGACGCGGGCCGCCTGCGCGCTCCAGGGGAGGACGTCGTCGTCGGCCACGATCAGCACCGGTTCCAAGGGGCTCCTGGCGACGAGATCGAGGGCAGCCTCCGCGCGCTGGGTGATCGCCTCGCTCCTGCGCGTGCGCCAGAGGACATCCATCGTTTCGCGCAGTGGGCGGCCATGTTCATCCGCGAGTTGTTCGTCATCCACCCCTTCGTCGACGGGAACGGGCGAACCGCCCGGGCCATCGTGGAGGCCACCGCCCGGAGCGTTGGACACGTCGTCGAGTGGCCCGTGCCGACCTCGCGTAGGAAGCGGACAGCCGACAAGGCCGAGTACCTGCGAGCGCTGGAACACGCGCACGCGTGCCTGGGCCTGACCCGGGCAGGTGAGCTCATTGCGCGCGCGAGGCCCGCCGACGCGTTTGCACCCTTGGCGCGCTGGTGGCGCCGGCGCCTTAGCTCGGCCGCAGAGCACGCCGAGCGAGAGAACCGCGCCATGGAGGAGTTCATGGGCGAGCCGTCCGAGCTCGATGACGCGGCGATTGGGCAGCTCGTCGCGGACCTCGAGGAGCTGGAGCGCGCGCGCGCCCACGACGAGGCGTTCGGACAGTGGCTGGAAGATGAGACGCTGCGGCGGTTCCGGCTGCCCGTGGTGGTTCACGGGACAGCGCTGGCCTGACCTAGGGGTGGCCCAGCTCGCGGCGGCATCCGTACGCCACCAGGAACGCAGCGGGAAATCCCACTCGCCGCCCATGATTGTCCGCGCGGTCGTTCACCCAGAGGGTAGTATTCCCGGAGCGATGAGGGCGCCTTCACCGAACTTCACCTTTCTGAAGCCCTACGATGAGCGCCTGGTGCTGCTCGGTGCGGCGGCGGAGCGCGCGTTCCACGACGACCCGGTGGTCACGCTCATTCGGCTGAGGCAGTTCGGCGAGGTGCTGGCGCAGGAGGCGGCCGCGCACTTCGGGCTGTACCAGGTGCGCGACGAGACCCAGGCCGAGCTGCTGCGCCGGCTGAGCCAGCAGCGGGGCTTCCCCCGCGACGTGGGCGACCTGTTCCACCGCCTCAAGGTGCTGGGCAACAAGGCCGTGCACGAGAACGTGGGCAACGCGGGTGACGCCCTGCACGCGCTCAAGCTCGCGCGCGCAGCGGCGGTGTGGTTTCACCAGAGCTTCGGTGACCGCGGCTATCGCCCGGGCGCGTTCGTGCCGCCGCGACCCCCGGACGACGCGAGCGCCGCGCTCAAGGCGGCCATCGCGGAGCTGCGGGCCCAGCTGGCCGCGAGCCAGTCCGAGGCCGAGAAGGCGCAGAAGGCCGCTGAAGACGCGGCCTTCGAGGCCATGTCCGCGGGCGACCGCGCCCGGGCGGCGGATGCCGAGCGGGCCGCGCTGGCGGAGCTGCTGGACGAGGTGGCCGAGCGCCAGGCCGCCATGCTGGACCGCCTGGCGCGCCTCCAGGCCGAGGCCCTCGCGGCCCCCCCGGCCGAGCTGGAACGTGTGGCCGAGCAAGCCGAGGAGGTGGGCACCCAGCTCGCGCTGGACGAGGCCGACACGCGCCAGCTCATCGACGCCCAGCTGCGTGACGCCGGCTGGGAAGCCGACAGCGTGGAGCTCCGCTACAGCCGCGGCGTCCGGCCCCAGAAGCACAAGAACCTGGCCATCGCCGAGTGGCCCACCGACAGCGGGCCTGCGGACTACGTGCTGTTCGTGGGGCTCGAGGCCGTGTCGGTCATCGAGGCCAAGCGGGCCGCCAAGGACGTCGCCGCGTCCATCGAGCAGGCCAAGCGCTACAGCCGCGCGTACACGCCCAAGGGCGACGACAAGGCCGCGGCCGGCCCGTGGGACGGCTACCGCATCCCGTTTCTGTTTGCGACCAACGGGCGCCCCTACCTCAAGCAGCTCGCCACCAAGAGCGGCATCTGGTTCCTGGACGCGCGCCGCAAGCAGAACCACTCGCACGCGCTCGACGGGTGGTACACGCCCGAGGGGCTGTCCGCGCTGCTGCGGCAAGACATGGACGAGGCGCATCGCCTGCTCGCGCAGGAGCCCACGGACTACCTGGCGCTGCGCGACTATCAGGTGAGCGCCATCAAGGCCGCCGAGGCGTGTCTGGAGAAGGGGCAGCGCGAGATCCTGATCGCCATGGCAACCGGCACCGGCAAGACCATGACGTGCATCGGGCTCTGCTACCGCCTGCTCAAGTCCAAGCGCTTCCGCCGCATCTTGTTCCTGGTGGACCGCAGCGCGCTGGGGGTGCAGACCACCAACGCGTTCAAGTCCGCGCGCCTCGAGAACCTGCTCACCTTCGGCGACATCTTCGGCATCAAGGAGCTGACGGACATCGTCCCCGACTCGGACACCAAGCTGCACATCGCCACCGTGCAGGGCATGGTGAAGCGCCTGCTGTACTCGGACGACGCCGTGCCCCCGGTGGACAGCTACGACTGCATCGTCGTGGACGAGTGCCACCGCGGCTACGTCCTGGACCGCGAGCTGAGCGACGCGGAGCTCACCTTCCGCAACGAGGCCGACTACATCTCCAAGTACCGGCGCGTGCTGGAGCACTTCGACGCCACCAAGATTGGCCTCACCGCGACGCCCGCGGTGCACACCGTCGAGATCTTCGGCGAGCCCGCGTTCAAGTACACCTACCGCGAGGCGGTCATCGACAACTGGCTGATCGACCACGAGCCCCCGACGCGCATCGTCACCGCGCTGGCCGAGGACGGCATCCACTTCCAGGCCGGCGAAGAGGTGGAGCAGTACGTGCCCGCCACGGGCCAGCTGCAGCTCTCGCTCTTGCCCGACGCGGTCAGCATCGAGGTGGAGCAGTTCAACAAGCGCGTGCTGACCGAGGGTTTCAACCGCGCCGTGTGCCATGAGCTGGCCAAGCACATCGACCCCAGCCTGGAGGAGAAGACGCTCGTCTTCTGCGCCACCGACGTGCACGCGGACATGGTGGTGACGCTGCTCAAGGACGCGTTCCGCGACGTGTACGGCGCCGTGGACGACGACGCCGTGGTCAAGATCACGGGCACTGCCGACAAGCCGCTGGACCTCATCCGCCGCTACCGCAACGAGCGCGAGCCCAACGTGGTGGTCACGGTGGACCTGCTCACCACCGGCGTGGACATCCCGCGCATCTGCAACATCGTGTTCCTGCGCCGCGTGCGCTCGCGCATCCTCTACGAGCAGATGTTGGGCCGGGCCACGCGCCGCTGCGACGAGATAGGCAAGGAGGTGTTCCGCATCTACGACGCGGTGGACCTCTACAAGTCGCTCGCGCCCTACACGGACATGAAGCCCGTGGTCACCAACCCCTCGGTGCCGTTCACGCAGCTCATCGCCGAGCTGGGCGAGGCCGAGGGCGAGGCTGCGCGCGACGAGGTGCTGGACCAGCTGCTGGCCAAGCTGGGCCGCAAGAGCGGGCGCCTGAAGGGTGACGCGCTCGAGCGCTTCGAGGCTGCGGCGGGTGTGACCCCCAAGGAGCTGCTCGCGTTCCTGCGTCAGCATGGCGCCGAGGCCGCGCGCGTGTGGTTCGCCGAGCACCCGCTGCTGGGCGAGGTGCTGGACCGGGCGACGGGCGACGGAGGCGGCATGCTGGTCAGCCACCACCCGGACGAGGTGCGCCGGGTGGAGCACGGCTACGGCGCGGGCACCAAGCCCGACGACTACCTGGCCGGCTTCGCCAAGTACGTGACCGAGCACCTGAACGACATCCCCGCGCTGCTGGTGGTGACGCAACGGCCGCGCAGCCTGACGCGCCAGCAGCTCAAGGAGCTGCGCCTGGCCCTCGACCGCGCGGGCTACACCAGCGCCAGTCTGCGCACCGCCTGGCGCGACAAGACCAACCAAGACATCGCCGCGTCCATCATGGGCTACATCCGCCAGGCCGCGCTGGGCGACGCGCTGGTGCCCTACGAAGAGCGCGTGGCGCGCGCGCTGAAGAAGGTGCTGGCCTCGCAGCCGTGGACCCCGCCGCAGCGGCAGTGGCTGGAGCGCATTGGCAAGCAGCTCACGGTGGAGCACGTGGTGGACAAGGACGCGCTCGACCAGGGGCAGTTCAAGGCCAAGGGCGGGTTCGACCGCCTGAACAAGACCTTCGACGGCAAGCTGGAGCAGATCCTGGGCGACCTCAGCGACGCCCTCTGGGAAGACGAGGCCGGCTGAGCTATGCCGCCCCAGCGAGCGCCCGCGCCCACCTGGGCCCGCCCCGCGAAACGAAGGCCATGACGACCACCCAAGACATCGTTCAGAAGCTCTGGCGCCTGTGTGACGTGCTGCGCGACGACGGCATCACCTACCACGAGTACGTCACCGAGCTGACCTACCTGCTGTTCCTCAAGATGGCCAAGGAGACGGGCCGCGAGGAGCAGCTGCCCGAGGGCTATCGCTGGGACGACCTGCACACGCGCGAGGGGGCCGAGCAGCTCACCTTCTACCGCGGCCAGCTGCTGCATCTGGGCACGGAGGCCTCGGCGCGCGTGAAGGCCATCTACGTGAACGCCAACACCGCGCTCAAGGTGCCGCGCAACCTGAAGACGCTCACCGACAGCATCGACGCGCTGGACTGGTACTCGGTGGAGCGCGAGCAGCTGGGCGACCTGTACGAGGGGCTGCTGGAGAAGAACGCCGGCGAGAAGAAGAGCGGCGCCGGGCAGTACTTCACGCCGCGCCCGCTGATCGACTCCATGGTGGCGCTGGTGCAGCCGCAGGCGGGCGAGCTGGTGCAGGACCCGGCCGCGGGCACCTGCGGTTTCCTCATCGCCGCGGACCGCTACGTGAAGGCGCACACGGGCGACCTGTTCGACCTGAAGACCGAGCAGCAGGAGTTCCAGCGCATGCGCGCCTTCTACGGCGCCGAGCTGGTGCCCGACACGCAGCGCCTCGCGCTCATGAACCTGATGCTGCACGACATCGAGGGCGACCTGGTGCTGGGCGACACGCTCTCGCCCATGGGGGAGAGCCTGCCCAAGGCCGACGTCATGCTCAGCAACCCGCCCTTCGGCACCAAGAAGGGCGGTGGCAGCCCCACGCGCGACGACTTCACCTTCCCCACCAGCAACAAGCAGCTGGCCTTCCTGCAGCACATCTACCGCGGCCTGAAGCCCGGCGGGCGCGCCGCCGTCGTGCTGCCGGACAACGTGCTGTTCGAGGAGAACGCCGGCACCAAGATTCGCCAGGATCTCATGGACAAGTGCGACCTGCACACCATCCTGCGCCTGCCCACCGGCATCTTCTACGCAGGCGGCGTGAAGACCAACGTGCTCTTCTTCACGCGCGGCAAGACCGACAAGGGCAACACCAAGACCACCTGGGTCTACGACATGCGCGCCAACGCCCCCAGCTTCGGCAAGCGCACCCCGCTCACCCGCGAGCACTTTGCCGACTTCGAGACCTGCTTCGGCAAGAGCCCGCTGGGCGCCAGCAAGCGCAAGGACCAAGGCGAGGACGGCCGCTTCCGAGCGTTCACCCGCGCGGACATCGCCAAGCGCGGGGACAACCTCGACATCGCCTGGCTGAAGGACGCCGGCGCGCAGGGCCACGACGAGCTGGGCGAGCCGGACGAGATTGCGGAGGAGATCATGGGCCACCTGCGGACCGCGATGGAGGAGCTGGAGGCGCTGCAGGGGATCTTGGGTGGCGAGGTCACGTCCCTGTGACTAATAACGAGCTGCCACCGGGCTGGGTGCGCATGGCGGCGCGGGACTTGTTCACCCTTGTTACTAGCGGCTCGCGCGGGTGGGCCAAGTACTACGCTGACCAGGGTCCATTGTTCATTCGCGTCGGCAACCTGGACCACAACACCATCCGCCTCGACCTCAACGGAGTCCAGCATGTGAGACCGCCCGAGGGGGCTGAAGGCAATCGCACGCAGCTCAGGCCCAACGACATCCTGATCTCGATCACGGCGGAACTCGGCATGGTCGGACTCGTCCCTGAGGACCTACCGGAGGCGTACATCAATCAGCACGTTGCGTTGGCGCGACCGGTCGGCGACGTCGACGCGCGTTTCCTCGCTTGGTTCTTCGCCACTGAGGGGAAGGTCCAACTCGAGCGACTGCGACGTGGTGCAACCAAAGCCGGACTCGGACTCGACGACATCCGCTCAGTGGACGTGTCCATGCCTCCACTCAACGAGCAGCGCCGCATCGTCGACAAGATCGAAGCCCTGACGGAACGCAGTCGGCGCGCGAAGGAGGCCCTCGACGCCATCCCGCCGCTGCTCGAGCGCTTCCGCCAGTCCGTGCTCGCGGCGGCCTTCCGCGGCGACCTCACGGCGGACTGGCGCGCTAAGAACCCCGACGTCGAGTCCGCCGACAAGCTCCTCGAGCGCATCCGCGCCGAGCGCCGCCGCCGCTGGGAGGAGGACTACCTCGCCGGACAGCGCGCGAAGGGCAAGGAGCCCACGAACGACAAGTGGAAGGCGAAGTACGTCGAGCCCGAGCCGGTGGACACGGAGGGGTTGCCGGAACTGCCCGCGTCGTGGTCGTGGGCGAGGCTGGAAGAACTCACGCCACCAGAGGCTCCTGTCGTGTACGGGATCGTTCAGCCTGGACCCCACGTACCCGGTGGTGTGCCCTACGTGCGTCCTGCCGACATTACTGAGGGGCGCGTTGACCCGCACGCGCTTCTGCGGACGAGTGCCGCCATCGCGGGGAAGCACGGGCGAGCGACTCTCGGGGTCGGCGACCTCGTGTACTCGATCGTTGGAACGATTGGAAAGCACCTGATCGTGGACGCGTCGCTGGAGGGCGCGAACATCACTCAGTCTGCCGTTCGGATCCGTCCGATGGCACCTTTGTCCGCCCCGCAGATCCTCTGGACACTCGGCTGTGCGCCAGTTCAGGCACAAATGAAGCGGTTGGCTTTCGGAAATGCCGTCCAACGCTTGAACGTCGCCCACATGCGTGAACTCGTCGTGCCCGTGCTTCCCGCGGCGGAGTGGACCGTCCTGGAGCCGCTAATCGAGGCCGCAGACAAATGCGTTGCGATGCAAAGAGGGGCTACGGTCCGAAGCGCTGAGCAGCTGGCTTTGCTCGAACGTGCGATCTTGGCGAAGGCGTTTCGGGGCGCGCTCGTGCCGCAAGACCCCAATGACGATGTGCAGGGTATCGCGGAAGGCACGACCCGCCGTGCACGGCGACGGGCGCCGTGACGATCCCAACGGACATGTTGGCGGCCGTCGAGCCGCGGCAGGCGGCGGCGTGGCTCCGCGCGAACGGGTGGGAGCTGGTCGACGTATTGCCCGACCGTGCCGCGACATGGCGAAAGAACGCGGGGGCGGAGGGCGAGTACGTGGTGGAGCTGCCGCTGAGCACGAGCTTCCGCGACTACGCGCGCCGCATGCGTGAGGTCTTGGACACGCTCGTCATCGCGACCGGCAAGCCCGCGGCGTGGGTGCTGGGCGAGGTGCGTGCGTCCACGTTCGACATCATCCGGCTGCGCTCGACAGGGCCGGGCGTGGGCCAGGGGCGGGTGCCCGTCGAGCTGGGGGCGCGGCTGTTCGGGCTGACGCGCGACCTGGTGCTGGCGGCGGCGTGCTCCGCGCACGACCCGCGGCCGGTGTACCGCACGCGCAGGCCGCCGGAGGCCATGGAGTTCTTGCGCCGGGTGAAGCTGGGGCCGCCCGAGGAGGGCAGCTTCGTGGTGACCGTGCACGCACCGGTGCCGCCTGCACTGCAGCCGATGCTCTTCGACGAACATGGGGAGGTCCCCTTCGAGCGTCGCGCCACGCTGACGCTGGCGTCGGCCACGATGGCCGCGCGGGCGGCCGCGGAGCGCGCAGGGCAGGGCGGTGGCGCCGAGGGGCTGCTGGATGGTGCCGCCCTGGGCATCAGCGCCAACCTGTGCGATGCGCTCGCGGGGTTCGTGGACGGCGACGAGACCACCGCGCTCGACCTGCAGTTTGCCTGGGCGGCTTCCCGGTTGGTCCCCGCCGGCACGCCGACCGCGTTGCACGTGGGATCGGACCTCTCGCCCATCCTGCGGGAAGGGGCGCGCCTGCTCCGCGCGCGCGGGAGTACACCCGACTTCGAGCTGGAGGGGGCCGTGGTGCGCCTCGACAGCGACAACCTGGAAGCGGGAGGCGTGGTGGTGATCGCCGGGCAGGTGGATGGACAGCCGCGCAAGGTGCACGTGCCGATGGACGCTGCCGACTACCGCCAGGCCATCCGTGCGCACGACGAGGGGCGTTTCTTGCGCTGCGAGGGTGAGCTGGGCCGGCAAGGACGCCGGTTTCAGATAGACCGCGTGCGGCACGTCGCCGTGGTCGTCGACGACGAGGACTGAATTGCGCCGTCGCCACGATCAGGGGCTGGATAGCTTGGTCGCTTGCCGCACGAAGTCGGCGCTGACACTGACGCGGGCCAGGGGGTAGGTGTCGCGGTAGGTGTCGTGCGCGGCTCGAGCGGCTCGCACGGCGGCCGCATCGCCTCCGACGAACACACCCGCGAGGGCGTGGCTCGCCAAGTTCAGCAGGGCGCCGTGAGCATGCTTGGCGGCGTTGTTCTCGACCTCGAACGCGACGACGGGCAGATGGTGGAACCGTTTGGGGACGTGTGGTTCGTCGTGGGGGTCCGTGGCGCGCGCGACCACGTCCGCCGCGAGGCTCGCGAGGCCGCGCGGCATGGGGAGCGTCCAGACCACGTCGATGGCGCTGACCGTCCGCGGCGCCTTCGGTGGGACCCGAGTCTTGAAGTCGAACCACACGTCGAAGCCTGCGGCCTCTCCCCGACTCCGAAGGGTCTTGCGCACGTCCTTGGCCCACTCCGTCTCGCCGCCTGAGGCTTTCTTGTCGAGCCCGCGCGCGGCTGGGAGGGGCTGATGAACCGCGGACCACGCGGTGCGGCTGAGCGGCTCGATCCAAGCCGTGTCGAGCACGAGCACGTCGTGTGTGCCGAACGCATGGCGTTGCGCTCGCGCCATGTTTCGTGCTCGTGCGTAGAGGTTGTCTCGTGTGTCGCCGCGGAGCGCGAGGAACCCATAGGGGGCTCCCGAGACACGGATGTTCGCGAGGTCGGCTTGCATGGCACGGGTGGGCGCGTCCGAGCCCTCGATTTCCCACCCCGCGATGATGAGCGACCCGTCGAAGAGCGGTACCTTCGCACCAACGCTCGTCAGCGCGGCTCGTTTCTTCGCGTCCAGCGGGAGGAACCACGCGACGTCGAGACGGGGCGCGTAGGCGTCCGGCTGCGAGGTGTTCAGCACGCTGACCTCGCGTCGGGAGACCAGTCCGAGAGTGCGGCCGATGTGCTCGACCTGGGTGTGCATGACTTCTGTCTCTGGGCGCATCGTCAGTCGCTCGCATGGCGGAGGCTCGCGCTCGGAGGCGCTCACCATGCGACTACACCACATTCTGACGAACCGGCGCGCAACAACGCGGACACGGGCCGAGGGCGCTTGTCCAGCCTGCGGCACAGACTGGGTCGAGTACACTTGAGGGGAGGGGCCTCGGTTGATCCGACGCACGGGCCCCCTGGCCTGAGTGAAGGAACCGAGGTGCACCCATGCTGAGAATCGCGCTTGTCGTGCCGGACTACCGATACGAGTGGGAAGACCCTCGACATGCTCGCTTTGCGGTGCTGCAGCGTGCCTGCGAGGACGGCGAGGTGGACTTGGTGGTACTTCCGGAGCACTACGCGTGCGGAACTGCCGAGGACGTTGACGAGATCGCGGAAGACGAAGCCTGGTACTTCGGCGTTGCGACCATGCTCGGCATCGAGACGGAGTCTGGCTTCCAGACCGCCGCCTACCGAAACCCTCACCCTTCGAAGGGGGAGACAGAGGCACACCTGTACGTGAAGCACTCGACTTCCCCGCGGATCGCGTTCGAGTGGCCCGGCTACGCGACGGGGGCGGAGAAGATGTTCGAGCCCATCGTGCTCGGGGGGCGTCGCCTGTCGGTCCAGGTGTGCCACGACATGTTCTTCGGGCTCATCGGACAGCGCATGCAGCGCGCCGGTGCCGACGTGTTCATCAACATCACCGGCGGCAACGTGAACGAACGCAAGTGGACGAACGTCGTCCGGGGTCGCTCTCTGGAACTGGACGCGCCCTTCCTGTGCACGATGGCCGAGCGGGGCCAGAGGAGCGGTGTGGGGCGGGCGATCGCGTTTCATCGCGGGGAGCGCATGCGCGCCGTTCGCAGCGAAGTGACGGCCGCGGGAAGCGGCGGCTTCGAGGTGTATCAGGTGCCGAGCCGCACGGCGCCCGCGTCGCGAAGCACCCGCGAGCCCTACGAGCAAGCCTTCACGAATCAACAGTACGACGACATCACGGTGTCGCTGAGCGCCGAGCGCCGCGCCAGCATCCTGCTTGATGAGCGCACGGGGGTCGCGGCGTTTCGCGGGGAGGAATTGGGTGGCGTCGGTCCATGGCGCCGGTTCGCCAGCCAGGTGGGTCGCGTCGGAGTCCTGTCGCTGCCGCTCGACGCGCTCGCGGACGGTCGAGCGCTCTACGCGGCGCTGCCGCCGCACGATGCGATCGACCATCACGTCGTGCTGTACTGGTCGCCGCACACGCCGGGGTCGCGAGACGCCGTGCTTGCCCTGGCGGTGCTGCGTGCCATCGAACATCGGGTGGGTGTCGTCATCGCCTGCGGAGACCAGCGCGAGGCCATCAAGACGAACCGCTACAAGAACATTCAGCGCATGCGCTGCGTGGATGGAGTCTTCGGCTTCAACGCCGAGTTCCTCGGAGGCACGAGGAGCATTGCGGGGGCGACACCGAACCTGGGCATCCCTCAGACGAGTTTTGATCCGTATCTCGCGATGCTCGACCGCTAGCGTCCACGCGAGCGTCATGGGGACTGTCGGCAGCGAGCGTCTACCCGCGCGCCTTGTGCGCGACCTTCCCGCGTAGGCCTCCGCCTTCCAGGCGCGCGGGGCCCGGGTACGCGCCGCACTGCCACACCACGTCGCTGCGGGGGAAGCCTGCGATGGGCTGCATGCTGCCGGGACAGTCTCCGGCGGGCAGTGCGTGCAGGGGTCCGTGGAGCTCGTTGCGGAGGTCGGCGATGCGGCGTCGCGCGTTGAGCCGGGCGACGACCAGCAGCACGGCGGCGATGCCGAACCAGATGATCCAACCCCTGGTGCCGAACCAGCGCGCGGCGCCGTCGCTGAGCCAAACGTAGCGGCGGAGGATGAGGGCGGCGACCCACCCGAGGGCGACGCTGTTGCCCACGGGGAGCTTCTGCATGCGGTGCATCACGCCAGCCAGCTCCGCGCGCTCGAGCGCGTCGAGGGGGCGCTGCAAGTCGTCCGCGGCGCGCAGCGGGGCGGTCTCGGTGATGGTGCCGCGCACGGCCTGTTGCGAGGCGGCGTCGTCCACGGCCAGCACCACACCAGAGTCGGGGTCGACCAGGAGGGTGTGTCGGCCCTCGTCGTTGATGAGCTTGCGCTTGCGCAGACGCTTCGTGATGGTGTCGTCGAAGCCCAGGGGGGCGCGCCCCGTGAAGCGCTCGACGGTGTTGCCGGCCCGCACGCCGCGGTAGCGCCAGGCAATCTCTCCGTACTTGATGAGCGCGGTGGCGGCCAGGATGGGGCCGGCGAAGACCGCGAGGAAGCACAGCAGCTTGAACGCCTCCACGTCCAACCCGAACCCGACCACGCCGAGCACGACGGGGAGCGCGAGGCTCCCACCCACCCCGAGCACCAAGCGGCCCAGGGAGAAGCGGCGCGTGGTGATGAGCGCCTCTGCGATAGGCGTGGACAGCTCGGTGCTGCCTTCGGACTGGAGTGCGCCGAACCATCGCGTGGGCTGGTCTCGTT
This sequence comes from Sandaracinaceae bacterium, assembly GCA_020633055.1. Classification (NCBI taxonomy): domain Bacteria; kingdom Pseudomonadati; phylum Myxococcota; order Polyangiales; family Sandaracinaceae; species Sandaracinaceae bacterium. Next base: position 737,436 of record JACKEJ010000006.1, read on the forward strand.
TGCCGTTCATCGGGGCTCCTCTCCTGCTGGCGCCACGCGGCGCGCCGCGACTGTACTTCGGTTCGTGTCCGGTGTCAGACGCGACCTGATCCCCGACCGCTCCGTCCGGTCTAGACGCACGGCAGAATTGACACGCGCATATTTTACATTCATTTACTTAGTGAGTGAATCAAGGCGCGGACATCGAGCTGTTCCAGGCCGTCGAAGGCCACCTGGCGGCGGCGCCCCCCGTTCAGGGTGTTGCCCTGCACGAAGGCCCGCGCGGCACGCGCGTGCGCATTGCGCTCGACGACGGCGAGAAGGAACTCCAAGTCGTCACCCTGCGCGGGCGCGCTGCAGGGGACTTGGCCGCGCGCTTGGCTCCAGACACGCTGCTCGTGGCGCCCCGGGTCACCAAGGCCATGGCCGCGGCCGTCGCCGACGCGGGCGCGAGCTATGTCGACCAGGCTGGGAACATGACGCTGCGGCTCCCGCCGACGTACGTGCACATTGAAGGGAAGCGGCTGCCCACGAAGGCCGCGGGGGCCATGCGAGCGCCGGGCCTACGGGTGCTCCTCGCGTGGCTGCTGGACGAGACCCTCGTCGGGGGCACGCTCCACGCCACATGCGACGCGGCCGACGTAAGCGTGACGGCCGCGCGCGACATGCGGAAGCGGCTCGACGAGCTTGGCTACGTGGCGGGCGCTGGCAAGGGCCGCGTGTGGACACCGCATGGGCGCCGCCGCGCACGCCAGATGTGGCTGGAGGGCTATCGCATGGTGCTGCGGCCCCAGCTGGACCTGGGTGGGTTCCATGTCGCGGACGCGGACGCCAACATGACCAAGGCAGAGAGCATCCTGACCGAGGCGTGGCAGACCTCGCACCAACGCGCACACACGACGCGCTGGACGTGGTCTGGCGTCGACGCGCTCGCGCGCACCCCCCAGCACCATGAGCTCGTCGATGGCGTGCCGCTGCTGCGTCTCGCGGTGGTTCCGGGAGTGGACGTCGAGCGTGAGCTGCCGCTGCAGCGTTCGGCGATCTACAACGTGCGCGTCCTGCGGCTCCCCATTGCGTTGGCCGCAGAGCACGCAGGCCTCCCCGGCTGGCCTCGGGACGTCCCGCACCCGCTGATGGTGTGGACCGAGCTGATGTGCGACTCGAATCCACGAGTGCGAGAGGCTGCCGAGGCGCTCGAGACCTCGTTGCCTGACGGTTGGCATTGATGGGTCGGATTTCGTCGCATTCGGGCGTAGTCTGAACCTGCGATGGAGGTAGCTCGGAATGCAGCCAACACGTACTCGTAGAGAATTCCATCGCGCCCTACGGCGCTGGATACCGATCGGGCTCGTCGCGGCCGCGCTCGGTTGCGGAGGCGGGTCCGAGCCAGTTCCGGACGGCGGGCAGGACGCGGGACGCTGGGAGACCTGCTGCATCGACAACCGCTATTCCCAGTGCTGGTGCTACTCGGAGAACTGCGATGGACCGTTCATTGCGAACTGCGGGCCGGGTGTCTGCGCGAACTACTTTCCGAGCCTCCCAATGAGCGACCCTTGCGATGGCGTGGAGTAGGCGCGTCGAGAGCGCACCGTGCGGCCCGCGCCCCTGACGCGCCCCGCGCTCAGCACCGCAGCACGTCCCCCTCGGCGGGCACGGCCACGCTCGGGAACTGCCGCTCCCGCAGCTCGTGCTCGAGGGCGCGCAGGCCGGTGAGCTCGCCGTGGACCAGGGCCACCTGCCGGAGCTGGCCGCGGGTGCGCACCTTCTCCGCGAAGGCCAGGAGGTCGCGCTGGTCGGCGTGGGCGCTGAAGCCCTCCAGCACCTCCACGCGGCAGGAGCGCTGCCACTCCACGCCCAGGATGCGCACGCGCGGGCGGCGCTCGACCAGGCGGCGGCCGAGGGTGTGCTGCGCCATGAAGCCCACGATGACCACCACGCTGTTGGGGTCTTCCACGATGGCCTTCAGGTGGTGCACCACGCGGCCGAACTCGCACATGCCGCTGGCCGCGATGATGATGCAGGGCTCGCGGTTGGCGTCGATGTCCATCGACTCGCGCACGGACTCGACGTAACGCAGCCCCGGGAAGTTGAAGGGGGAGCCGTCGTTGGCGAGCATCTGCGCCGTCTCGTCGTCGTAGCAGCCCGGGTGGCGACGGAACACGTCGGTCACCTTCAGCGCCAGCGGCGAGTCCAGGTAGACGGGGACCTCGGGCAGGCGCCCGGCGTCCAGCAGGCGCCGCAGCGTGTAGAGGATCTCCTGCGCGCGCTCGAGCGCGAACGAGGGGATCACCACCTTGCCCCGCCGCGCCACCGTCTCCTCCACGATGCGGGCCAGGTCGTCCTCCATGGCCTTGCGGGGCGGGTGCAGCCGGTCGCCGTAGGTGGACTCCATCAGCAGCACGTTGGCGCCGTGCGGCAGCTCCGGGTCGCGCAGGATGGGCATGGCGTGGCGCCCGAGGTCGCCGGTGAAGACGACGCGCTTCATGTCGCCCTCGTCGTCGATGTCGAGCACCACGATGGCGCTGCCCAGCACGTGACCTGCGTCGAAGAAGGTCAACGTCACGCCCGGGAGGATCTGCCGCGGCTCGTGGTAGGGCGTGGCCACCATCTGCTTCATCACGCCGTCCACGTGCGCCTGCTCGTAGAGCGGCTCCACTGGGTCCATCGACGTGGTGCCGCGCGCCACCTTGCCGTTGATCCACTCGGCGTCGTGCTTCTGGATGGCGGCCGCGTCCTCCAGCATGGCGCTGCACAGGTCGGTCGTGGCCTCGGTGGCGTAGATGGCGCCGCGATAGCCCGCCTTGTAGAGCACGGGCAGCGCGCCGGAGTGATCGATGTGCGCGTGCGAGAGCACGGCCACGTCCACCTCGCGCGGGTCGACGCGCAGGTTGCGGTTGCGCTCCACCGACTCCTTGCGGCGCCCCTGGAACAGCCCGCAGTCCAACAGGACGTTGCCCTGCGGCGTGTGGACCAAGTGCATGGAGCCCGTGACCCCCTGCGCCGCACCCAGGAACTCGATCTCGATCATGGCGGGGCATAGCGCAGGGGGCGCGCCCAGCAACGCGCGGCAGGAGGCTCGGCCGAGCGCCTCGGTACGACGACGTCCCGGCACGCACGAACGCGCATGCAGGACGACACGCGCGCGGTCGCGTGGCGAGCGGCTGCGCGTCAGTCCCGGCCGGACTCGTCGCGGCGCCGCGCGTGCTCCATGAGCACGTACGACGTGGGCAGCTTGAGCTCGTCGTCGACGTTGGCGTCGCTGGGCCCGAACTCGAAGCGCCCGTGGGTCCAGTCCAGCACGTGGAACAGGCGCTCCACGCCAGCCAGGCCCACGTCCGTGGAGAGGTCCACCCGGTGGACGGCGCCCGCCTGGATGTGCAGCGTGGCGATGTGCGGCTCGGAGATGACCAGTAGCGCCCCCGTCCGGCGCTCGGCCTCGATGAAAGAGAGGACGCTGGGCAGCGACACCAGGCTGAGGTCCCCGCTGAGCGCGCCGCGGTCGGCCGAGCTGCTGGGGCGGTGCTTGCTGCGGAGGAGCACGCGGCCGATGCGCGCGGCGAGCTCCTCGTCGTCGAAGGGCTTGCCGAGGTAGTCGTCCACGCCCAGCTGGTAGCCGCGCAGGCGCTCCGGCTCGCCCGTGAGCGTGGTGAGGAAGATGACGGGGGTGCGCGCCAGGGTGGGGCGCGAGCGCACGATGCGCAGGAACTGCCAGCCGTCCATCATGGGCATCTGCACGTCGGAGAGCACGATGTCCGCGGGCTCCTTCATGAGCAGGCCGATGGCCTCGAGCCCGTTCTTGGCGGTGCGCACGCGGTGACCGAGGTTGCGCGCCAGGCTAGCGGCGCGCTCCAGATACATGGGCGAGTCGTCCACGACCAGGACGTCCGCGGTGATGGGCATGTCCGAAGGCTGCGGGTCCAGGCCACGCACCAGCTGCTCGGCGATGCGACGACCCACCTCGTGGTCGGCGTGCAGGAACTCCATGCCCATGCCCGGGTTGCTCTTCCGGGCCTCGGCGGCTTCCACGTCCAGCACGTACGCGACGCGCGCCAGGACGCTCGCGGGCGGCTTGTCGTCAGGCAGTTCGACGTTCAGGCGCACGATGGACCCGATGGGCAGGAAGCGCTTGGTTGCGATGAACAGGCCACCCCGGCTGATGTTGCGGGTGTACGACTCCACCATGTCGTCGATGGAGCGGAAGCGCACCAGGTAGCTGGCCTCGACGCGCGGCTCGGTCCTGCGGCCGGAGGCGTCTGCGGCTTGCGGTGTGAGTTGGGGGGAGCCTTCGTCGCTGGACACGTGCTGAGTGTACGATCAGACCGGCGCGGCGGTAGCGCCGGAGGGTGGTTTGGTGGTGCTGCCTGCGACATGTGGGCGCAGGAACGCGCTTGCGTGAAGGCGGCACGAGCACCCGAGAACGCGGCACCATGGCGTCGTGGCCGATTGCCTCACGAGCTCACCCGCCAGTCTCGTCGGCCGTGGGCGTGGGAGAGCTGCGCTGTGCGTCGTACAGCTTGAACTTCAACGTCAGCAGGTAGGTGACTCCGCAGGCGAGGATGGCGGGCGGGCCGAAGGATTTTCCGAACACCTCCAGCACCAGCGCGATCGCGGCGAGGGGCACGCCGATGACGGCGACGAGCGAGCTGCCGAGGCCCACCACCGCGAACAGGGCCGGGTCCAGCTGGGTCCAGCCCGTGAGGTTGGCCAGGTGCGCGACCAGCGCGCCGGACACGCCACCCAGGTACATGGACGGCACCAGCAGGCCCGCGCTGCCGCTGCCCGCCATGGTGAGGCCGGTGGTGATGGTCTTGCCGACCAGGACGAGCAGCAGCATCCACCAGGTGGCCAGCACCGCGTCGCCCGCGAGGATGCCGCTGAGCGTGCGCTCGCCCATGCCCAGCACGTGCGCGGGGCTGAGGTCCGCCGCGTAGGAGAGGGCCAGCGCCACGATCCCCGTCCCGAGCGCGCTGACGACCGCGTGCCACCCCGACCGGACGCGCGCGGCGAAGAACTTCTCGATGGCGACCATGGCCTTACCGAAGCCGAAGGCGACCGGTACCGAGACGGTGACCGCCACCAGCGCCGCCGCGCCCAGCTCGGCGATGGAGTACACCTCGGAGTGCGCGGGGCCGACGAAGAGCGGCTCGTAGCCGCCGCTGAGCCAGCCGTTCAGCCAGAAGGCGATCACGCCCGCCCACAGGCAGTAGGCGAGCTTGCGGTAGATGATGCGGTCTCCGTAGGCCACCTCGGTCGCGAACAGGGCCGCCGTGAAGGGCGCGCCGAGCAGCGTGGACACCGCCGCCGCGATGCCCGCCAGCTGATACGTACGCAGCTCGTGCTCGCTGCGCACCGCCAGCACACGCGCGAAGCCCGCGCTGACGGCCTCGCCCATCATCACGACGGGGGCCTCGAGCCCGCCCGACGCGCCGCTGCCGATGGTGAGCAACGTCGTGACGAACTTGCGCGCGGCGAGCGCGAAGGCGGGGCGCTCGTAGCGCGGCTGGGGGTCGTCGCCCTCGTGGTCGTAGGTGACGTGGTAGTTGGACAGCGCCGTGCCCATGCCGTCGCCGAAGGCCGACTGCCACACCGCGCGTTGCGCCAAGAGCCCGCGCACGATCCCGGAGCCCGTGAGCGAGAGCAGCAGGATGGCGGCGGCCTCCCAGGTCTTGGGGGTGACGGCCTCCAGCACCACGTGCAGCGCGAAGTGCACCGCGAGGCGCAGCAGCGTGCAGGCGCCCCACACCAGGATGGTGAGCATCGCCACCAGGAGCACGATGCGGACGATGGAGTCCCAGGAGTCGTGGAGCGCGCGTGCCTCGTCGTCGAGGCTCTCGAAGTGCTTGCCTGCCATGGATGTGGGTCGGGGCGCCGAACGGGGTCCCCGCGCTGGCCGTGAAGGTGAACGCCGAGGCGGCATCGCGCCAGCGCTCGGTCACTGGCGTCGCGTCCGGGTCTTGGGCACACCGGGTCGGAAGACGTCGCGGTGCGGCGTGTACGGGGGGCCGCGCAACGGAACGTGTCAGGTCTTCGCAGGGTGCGTCGCGGCGGGTACCATCGCCCGGCCCCCGAGGGCCGTCTTCCGCGCCCCGTGCACGGACCACGCGCCCCGTCACCCCGAGAGTCACGCATGATCTTCACGCCAGAGCACGATGAGCTTCGCCGCACCGTCCGCACCTTCGTCGAACAGGAGCTGAACCCGCACGTCCGCGAGTGGGAGGACGCAGGGCGCTTCCCCATTCACGAGGTGTTCGCGAAGATGGGCGAGCTGGGCCTGCTGGGGGTGACCAAGCCCACCGCGTACGGCGGGATGGGGCTCGACTACTCGTACGGCATGGTCATGGCCGAGGAGATGGGGCGCGTCACCTGCGGCGGTGTGCCGCTGGCCGTGGGCGTGCAGACCGACATGGCCACCCCGGCCCTCGCGCGCTTCGGCAGCGACGAGCTGCGCAAGGAGTACCTGGCGCCGGCCATCGCGGGCCAGATGGTGGCGGCCATCGCGGTGAGCGAGCCGCAGGCGGGCAGCGACGTGGCGGGCGTCGCGACCACCGCCACCAAGGATGGCGACGACTACGTCATCAACGGCACCAAGATGTGGATCACCAACGCGCCCAGCGCGGACTGGTTCTGCCTGTTGGCCAACACGTCGGAGGGCAAGCCCCACGTGAACAAGTCGCTCATCGTCGTGCCCAAGGACGCGGGCGGCATCACCGTGGACAAGCCCCTCAAGAAGCTGGGCATGCACGCCTCGGAGACGGCGCAGGTGTTCTTCGACAACGTGCGCGTGCCGCAGCGCAACCGCATTGGTCAGGAGGGCGCGGGCTTCACCATGCAGATGCTGCAGTTCCAGGAGGAGCGCTTGTTCGCGGCGGCCAACAGCATCCGCTCCATGGAGCGCGTCATCGACGAGACGGCGGCCTACGCGCGGGAGCGCAAGGTGTTCGGGCGCCCGCTGCTGGACAACCAGTCCGTGCACTTCCGGCTGGCGGAGCTGAAGTGCGAGGTGGAGTGCCTGCGCGCGCTCACGTACCGCGCGTGCGAGATGTACATCAACGGCAAGGACGTGCTGCAGCTGGCGTCCATGGCGAAGCTGAAGGTGGGGCGCCTGACGCGCGAGGTGGCCGACGCGTGCCTGCAGTACTGGGGCGGCAACGGCTTCATGTGGGAGAACCCCGCCGGGCAGCTGTACCGCGACGGACGGCTGGGTTCCATCGGCGGCGGCGCAGACGAGATCATGCTGAACATCATCTGCAAGACCATGGGCACGCTGCCAGGACGCTGAGCGTGGGCGTGCGCGCGGCGGATGGGCAGAGGTAGCGGTGGCGACGCGCGTGCGCGTGGGCGAGTGGTCAGTCGAGGTCGACGGCGAGCGGCTCACGTGGACGCGGGGTGACGAGGCGCTCGTGCAGTCGCGGACCGAGCTGCGCGCGTTGGGTCCGCCCGCGGCTATCACGCTCCGGGCGAGCTATCGCACGGGGCTCGAGCAGCTCATGCGCGTAGTGTTCGCGGGGACGGAGGCCGAGCACGAGGCGGTGGGCTCCGTGTTTCCGCGCCTCGCGCAGCTGACCAGCGCGCGGGCGGGCGAGGCCATCGAGCGGTTGCTCGCGCGGGTGAGCGGCGCGCAAGGGCCCGTGAAGGAGGCGCGCGAGCTGCTGGAGGTGGGCCTCGGCGGCGGGAGCATGCCGGTGCACGACCGCACCATCGACGCGCTCGAGGCAGCAGTGACCACGCCGGAGCTGGCTGCAGCCTTCGCGCCGTTCGTGACGAAGGCGTTCGACCGGGGGTGGCCGCGGCGCGCCGCCGAGGCGGTGTCCCGAGCTCTCGGTGTGCAGCCCGTCTTGGCCGACGTCGTCGCGGAGGGCATGGCGCAGCGAGGGCTCGACGCTCACGTGGCGCGCGCCTTGTGGATGCGCGCACGGCGTGAAGGTGGCGACGCGGCGGACGCGCGTGCGCTGGACGATGCCGCGGCGGCTGCGCACGAGCTGACTGCGCACGAGGTGGGGTTCTTCCTGTCATGCGCGGCGCGTCATGTCGCAGCGGCCGCGTCCTGCGCGCTCCCTGCCTATCGGGGGCCTGGCGACGGTCAGCCGGATCTCGGCGGCCGGGAGGGGGGCCCCATCCACGTGTACACCGCGCGTTGGACCTGCCCTACGCGTGCGGAGGAGCCACAGGGCGTGCCCCCGGAACCGAGCCCCTGCCGCGTGTGTGCAGCGCCCACGACGGAGACCGTCTACTACCGCAACGACAGCGGCACCGGCTGGCGCAGCGAGATCCACGACATGCGCTGCGCCACGTGCGACGCGTTCGTCACGCACGAAGTCGACGACTGAGCCCTTCCGTCCGCGGCGGTCCGCTCCGCCGCGCCTCAGTCCTCCATCAACGCGTCCGCCAGCGACAGGATCCATCCGTCGAAGGCGCCGTTCGAGAGCAACACCACGCTTCTCTGGCGGGCGCGGTCGAAGCGCACGACGTTCCGAAAGCCCGCCAAGCCCCCGTTGTGCCCGACGACGTCTTCGCCGCCTTGGCCCAGGAAGAAGCCGTACCCGTACCCGTGACCCTGATGCGACGTCAGGGCACGCTCCCACATGGCCGCCGACAGAATCTCGCCACGTCCCACCGCGATCAGCCAGCGACCCAGGTCGTCCGCGCTCGCGAAGACCCCGCCGTCGCCATACGTGCGCAGCGTGTAGGGGAGGGCGGTTCCGTCGGGCGCATAGGACACGGCGAAGGCGTCGGGCTCACGCGTCGGTGTCTGCACGTAGCTGTGCGTCATCCCGAGGGGCGTGAAGATCTCGTCCGTGAGGAAGGTGGCGAAGTCCTCCCCGGATGCGCGCTCGACCAGCGTCGCCGCCAGCGCGTACCCCGAGTTGCTGTACTGATGCCTGGAACCCGGCGTGAACAGCAGCGGGCGCTCCGCGACGAGGTGCAGCACGTCGGCGTTGGTCATCCCCGAGGTGCCTCCGCGCGTGATCGCGAAGTAGTCCTCGATGCCCGACTGATGCGTCAGCAGGTGGTGCACGGTCACCTCGCCCCAGAGCACACCTGCCTCGGGGAACCAGCGGTCCAGCGTGTCCTCGAGCTGGAGCCGTCCTCGCTCGACCAACAGGAGGACGGCCATGGCCGTGAACGGCTTCGACACGGACGCCAGATAGAACGGCGTGCTCGGGGTCGCTGGCAGGTGCTCGGCTTGGTTCACCTCGCCGTGGCTGGTGCGCAGCACCACGTCACCGTCGTCCACGACCACGAGGGCGATGCCCGCCGCCGGGGGCGGGACGTGGGCCGACACGCAGCTGAGTGCGTTGTCTTCGATCGAGAGCGTGTCTTGGAACGCAGGGCACGACGGTGCGCCAGCGCAGGATGCGGTTCCGACGAAACACGCGGCGAGCATCACGCTGAGCAGGAGTCGCGCCGGACCCCGCGTGTGCGATGGACGGATGCGTGCGTGCGGCGGGTCGAGCATGACGGAGGCGCAGCGTGCCACATGCGAGATGCGCTCGTGCAGCGGGCGGATCGGGGCCACACGCGAGGTGCGCTCGTGCAGCGGGCGGATCGGGGCCCCACGCGAGATGCGCTCGTGAAGCGGGCGGATCGCGCTCGGCACTTCGCGTTGTCTCGCCGAATGTCCCGAGCGCCCGGCTCGCGCTACGCTGGCGTCCCCCACGACCACCACCATGAGCAACACTCCAGAACACGTCTTCGCGCTGCTCGAGCCGCTCGCTGCCCGCTTCGGGCGCGATGAGCTGGACGCGATGTGGCGCGTCATCGACGCCTTCCGTGCATTGGACCCAGCGCTCCCCGCCCAGCAGCAAGCCGCGCAGGCCCGCGCCCAGGAGCTACAGGACTACGCGGACCAGTCGAACGAGTGCCCACCCGGGTTCCCGCGTGACGACCCTGGCCCGTGGCACTGGGCGTGTCTCGCGTCGCTCACCAAGGCGGCCGCAATGGCCCCGAGCGACCCAGTCCTTGCGGTGCATTTCGCCCGCTGCGCCGAGCGCGAAGCGGCCCACATCCGTTGATGCAGCGCCTCCCGCGCTTGACCCTCCGGCGCCTGCGGGACATAAAGAGGACTAATCCGGTCTTCATTGTCCCCATGCTCCGTATTTCCAAACTCACCGACTACGGCATCGTCATCGCCACGCACCTCGCGTCGTGCGGTGAGCCGCATCCGGTGAGCGACCTCAGCGCCGAGACGCAGATCCCGGCCCCGACCGTGGCCAAGGTGCTCAAGGCGCTGGCCAAGGCCGAGGTGGTGGTCAGCCAGCGCGGCGCGCGCGGCGGCTACCAGCTGGCGCGGCGTCCGGAGGAGATCAGCGTGGTGCACGTCATCGAGGCCCTCGAGGGGCCCATCGCGGTGACGGAGTGCGTGGACGACGAGACCGTCTGCTCCCACGAGGCGCGCTGCAGCGTGCGCGCCAACTGGCAGCGCATCAACGACGCGGTATACGCCGCGCTCGAGAACATCCGCTTGTCCGACATGGCCGAGCCCGGCGGCGAGCGCCTCGTGCAGCTCGTGCGCAGCGCGGGCGAGGCCAACCGCGCACGGATGAGCGTCTGAGCGCAGGCTCGAGCCCGGGAGCCCACCCGGCAGGCATGGTGAAGAGATGGCCGAAGCAACCCAAGAGATCGATCAAGTCCTCAAGAAGTCCTACGGCGCAGGGTTCGTCACGGACATCGAGCAGGACATCATCGCGCCCGGCTTGGACGAGAACACCGTGCGCTTCATCTCGGCCAAGAAAGAGGAGCCCGAGTGGCTGCTGGAGTGGCGCCTGAGCGCGCTGCGCGCCTGGCAGAAGATGAAGGAGCCCACCTGGGCCAACGTCGACTACCCCAGCATCGACTACCAGAGCATCTCGTACTTCGCGGCGCCCAAGCGCCCCGAGGACGCGCCGCAGAGTCTGGACGAGGTGGACCCCAAGCTGCTCGAGACCTACGAGAAGCTGGGCATCCCGCTGCACGAGCGCGCCATCCTGGCGGGTGTGGCCGTGGACGCCGTGTTCGACAGCGTCTCCGTGCACACCAGCTTCCGCGGCAAGTTGGCCGAGGAGGGCATCATCTTCATGAGCTTCTCCGAGGCCGTGAAGGAGCACCCCGAGCTGGTGCGCAAGTACCTCGGCACGGTGGTGCCCGTGCGCGACAATTACTTCGCCGCGCTCAACAGCGCGGTCTTCAGCGATGGGTCGTTCGTGTACATCCCCAAGGGCGTGCGCTGCCCGATGGAGCTGAGCACCTACTTCCGCATCAACGCCGCCAACACGGGGCAGTTCGAGCGCACGCTCATCATCGCCGACGAGGGCGCGCACGTGAGCTACCTCGAGGGGTGCACCGCCCCGCAGCGTGACGAGAACCAGCTGCACGCGGCCATCGTCGAGCTGGTCGCGCACCAGGACGCGGAGATCAAGTACAGCACCGTCCAGAACTGGTACCCCGGCGACGAGGACGGCAAGGGCGGCATCTACAACTTCGTCACCAAGCGTGGCCTGTGCGAAGGCGCGCGCAGCAAGATCAGCTGGACGCAGGTGGAGACGGGCTCGGCCATCACCTGGAAGTACCCGAGCTGCGTGCTCAAGGGCGACGACTCCGTGGGCGAGTTCTACTCGGTGGCGCTCAGCAACCACCGGCAGCAGGCCGACACGGGCACCAAGATGATCCACCTGGGCAAGCGCACGCGCAGCACCATCGTGAGCAAGGGCATCAGCGCGGGCCACGGGCGTCAGACCTACCGCGGCGGCGTCACCATCGCCCGCAGCGCGGAGGGCGCGCGCAACTACACGCAGTGCGACTCGCTGCTCATCGGCGGGCACTGCCAGGCGCACACCGTCCCCTACGTGGACGTGAAGAACCCCACCGCCAAGGTGGAGCACGAGGCGACCACCTCGCGCATCGGCGAAGACCAGCTCTTCTACTGCCAGCAGCGCGGGCTGAGCGAGGAAGACGCGGTCAGCCTCATCGTCAACGGCTTCGCCAAGGAAGTCCTCAAGGAGCTGCCCATGGAGTTCGCCGTGGAAGCCCAGAAACTGCTCGGCGTCAGCCTCGAAGGCGCCATCGGCTGAGCAGAGCCAGCGGAGAGACACGCATGTTGAAGATCACGGACTTGCACGCCGAGGTGGGCGGGACGCCCATCCTCAAGGGGCTCAGCCTCGAGATTCCGTCCGGCGAGGTGCACGCCATCATGGGCCCCAACGGCGCGGGCAAGAGCACGCTCAGCTACGTGCTCTCGGGGCGCGAGGGCTACGAGGTCACGGGCGGCAGCGTCACGCTGGACGGCGTGGACCTGCTCGCCCTGGGTGTGGAAGAGCGCGCCGCGGCCGGGGTGTTCCTGGCCTTCCAGTATCCGGTGTCCATCCCGGGGGTGAGCAACCTCTACTTCATGCGCGCAGCGCTCAACGGCGTGCGCAAGCAGCGCGGTGAGGCGGAGCTGGACGCGCCCAGCTTCATGCGCCTGGCGCGCGAGAAGGCCAAGCTGGTGGAGCTGAGCCCCGAGCTGCTCAAGCGCTCGGTCAACGACGGCTTCAGCGGCGGCGAGAAGAAGCGCAACGAGATCTTCCAGATGGCGCTGCTCGAGCCGAAGCTGGCCATCCTGGACGAGACCGACTCGGGCCTGGACATCGACGCGCTGCGCGTGGTGTCGGGGGGCGTCAACGCGCTGCGTGACCCGTCGCGCTCCATGCTGGTCATCACGCACTACCAGCGCCTGCTGGACTACATCGTGCCCGACCGCGTGCACGTGCTGGTGGACGGCAAGATCGCGGAGAGCGGCGACGCCGAGCTGGCCAAGCAGCTGGAGCGCGACGGCTACGCCGAGCACCGGAGCGGCGCGGCATGAGCGAGGTGCGTGTCAGCCAAGCGAGCGTGAGCGCGGCGCCCCACGACGGCGAGGAGGGTATCGCTCTCTTGCGGCCCCAGCCCGGGAGCCGCGTTTCGCCCGCGACCGAGGCGCCGGAGGTGGCCGCCATGCGCCGCGCGGCCGAGCGGGCCCTCGCGCAGTGGGGGTTGCCAGGTCGCAAGGACGAGGCCTGGCGCTTCACGCCCGTGCGTTCTGCGCTGGAGCTTTCGCCGAGCGAGCCAGCCGACGTGTGGGACCTGGAGCGCGCTGGCGCGGAGGTGCGCGCGCGCTTCGCGGCAGACGCGGTGGTGCTCCCCGTGGTCGACGGCCTGCCGCTGGTGACTGCTGTGGAGGGGCTCCCCGCGGGCGTGCAGCTGATGGGCCTGGACGACGCGCTGGCCGGGAGCGTGGCGCCCGAGCCCGTGGCGCTCACCCAGGAGCGGCACTTTCGCGCGCTGAACACGGCGCGCTTCGAGCGCGGCGGGCTGCTGCGCGTCGAGGGCGAGCAGGAGCACCCCATCCACGTGCTGTACGTGAGCACCGGGGCCACCGTGTCCCACGCGCGCTTGCACGTGGAGCTGGTGCGCGGCGCGCGGGCCAGCGTCATCGAGCACTTCGTCTCGGCCAAGCGCACGGACGAAGCCGCGAAGACGCTGCTCAACGCGGTGACCGACGTGCGCGTCGGCGCGAACGCGGAGCTGGAGCACGTGCGCGTGCATCGCAGCGCCCAGCAGCTGGTGGGCGACGTGGCCGTCGAGGTGGGCGCCGATGCCCGCTATCACTCGCGCGTCGTCACGCTGGGCGGCCCGCTGATGCGGCTGAGCCTGCACGTGGCGTTCGTGGGCAAGGGCGGCAGCGCCACGCTGGACGGGGCCTACCACGTGGCCGGCCGCGATTTGGTGGACCACCACACCCGGGTCGAGCACCGCGCGCCGCACTGCACCAGCCACCAGGACTACCGCGGCGTGGTGGACGAGAAGGGCACCTCCGTGTTCGACGGCATCGCGTGGGTGCACGAGGCGGCGCTGGTGAGCGAGGCGCACCAGCAGAACCGCAACCTGCTGCTGACGGACACCGCCGTCGCGCACACCAAGCCGCACCTCGAGATCGACACGGACTCGGTCGTGGCCAGTCACGGCGCCACGGTGGGCACGCTCGACGAGGACCAGGTGTTCTACCTGCGCTCACGTGGGCTGCGCGACAGCCAGGCGCGCGCGCTGCTCACCTTCGCGTTCGTGCGCGAGCTGCTGGCGCGCATCTCCGACGAGGGGACGCGCCACAAAGTGGAAGAAGAGATGGCGGCCCGTCTGCCGGATGGGCAGGGGCTGCTGGAGCTCTTCGGGGAGGTCGAATGAGCGACGTAGTCTCGCGCAAGGAGAGCCGCCGGGTGACGGCCCCAGCCACGGTGGTCTTCGACGTGGCGCGCGCCCGGGCCGACTTCCCGGCGCTCGACCAACGCATCGGCAAGCACCCGCTGGTCTACCTGGACAACGCGGCCACGGCACTGAAGCCGCAGAGCGTGATCGACGCGGTCGCGAGCGTGTACGGGCAGGACTGCGCCAACATCCACCGCGGGGTGCACACCCTCTCGCAGCGCGCCACGCAGCGCTACGAGGACGCGCGCGACAAGGCGCGGCGCTTCCTGAACGCGCCGAGCATCGAGGAGACCATCTTCGTGCGTGGCACCACCGAGGGCATCAACCTGGTGGCGCAGTGCTATGCGCGCCCACGGCTGCGCGAGGGCGACGAGATCCTCATCACCGAGCTCGAGCACCACAGCAACATCGTGCCGTGGCAGCTCGTCACGAAGGTCACGGGCGCCAAGCTGGTGGTCGCGCCCGTGAACGACGCCGGCGAGGTCACCGAGGAGGCCTTCGCCAGCAAGCTCTCGCCGCGCACCAAGGTGGTGAGCTTCGCGCACGTGAGCAACGCCCTCGGCACCATCCTGCCCGCCAAGCGGCTGGTGCAGCTGGCCAAGGAGGTCGGCGCGGTCGTCTGCATCGACGGCGCGCAGGCGGCGCCGCACGCGCCCGTGGACGTCCAGAAGCTGGGCTGCGACTTCTACGCCTTCAGCGGGCACAAGGTCTACGGCCCCACGGGCGTGGGCGTGCTCTTCGGGCGGCGCGAGCTGCTCGAGGCGATGGTCCCCTATCAGGGCGGCGGCGACATGATCGACCGCGTGACCTTCGCCGAGACCACGTGGAACGCGCTGCCCTACAAGTTCGAGGCGGGCACGCCCCACATCGCGGGGGGCATCGGCCTGGGCGCGGCCATCGACTACCTCACGGCGCTGGACCCGGACGCGCTGGCCGCGCACGAGCGCGACGTGCTCGCCTACGGCACGGCCAAGCTGCACGACGTGCCGGGCCTGCGCCTGGTGGGCACGGCCGCGGCCAAGGTCGGCGTGCTCTCGTTCCTCATGAACGGAGCGCACCCGAGCGACGTGGGCACCGTGCTCGATCAGCTGGGGGTGGCCGTGCGCACCGGCCACCACTGCACGCAACCCCTGATGGACCGCTTCGGCATCCCGGCCACGGCGCGCGCGTCGATGGCGCTGTACACCACGCGCGAGGACATCGACGCGCTGGTCGCGGGGCTGCACGTGGTGCGGGAGATGTTCTCATGAGCGACAAAGACGCCGACATCGAGGCCCTCAAGGTCAACAAGATCCCCCCGCCGGCCAAGGCGCACGACCAGGCCAGCCGGGTGTTCCTGCCCACGTTCCTGCCGCCCATGCCCGCCACATCCGAGGCGGACATCAGCGAGGCCTACGGGGGCTCGGGGGTCAAGCCCGAGACCCCGATCGACACCGCGGCGGTGCGCGAGGCCATCATCGAGACGCTGAAGACCGTCTACGACCCCGAGATCCCGGTCAACATCTACGAGCTGGGGCTCATCTACGGCGTCAAGGTGGAGCCCGACGGCGAGGTCGAGATCGAGATGACCCTCACCGCGCCGGCGTGCCCCGTGGCCGGCATGTTGGTCAAAGAGGTGGCCGACAAGAGCGGCGACGTGGAGGGCGTGGCCACTTCCCACGTGACGCTGGTGTGGGATCCGCCCTGGACCAAGGAGCGCATGAGCGAGGACGCCCTGCTCGAGCTGGGCATGCTCTGACCGCCGCCGTGGCATCCTAGCCGCGCCCGCTATGCGCAACCGCTGGTTCCACGCCCCCACGCTGCACACGCCCTCGCACGGCAGCGAGAAGAAGGTCTCCTGGCTGGAGCTCTTCTACGACCTCATCTTCGTCGCCGCCATCATCCAGCTGGGCAACGTCCTCGCGGATCACGTCGGGGCGGGGGGCTTCGCCATCTTTGCGGCGCTGTTCGTGCCGCTGTGGGTGGCCTGGGCGGGCTTCACCTTCTTCATGAACCGTTTCGAGCTGGACGACTTCGCGCACCGCGTGACGGCGTTCGCGGCCATGTTCTCGGTGGGCGGCATGGCCATCTTCGCGCCACGGGTCATGGAGGGCGAGTTCCGTGGCTTCGCGCTGTCGTACGCGACCACGCAGGCGACGGTGGCGCTCATGCACCTGCGCTCGCACGCGCAGGAGCCCAGCTCGCGCGACTACAGCCGCTACTGGGGCGGTGTGTTCGCCATCGGCGCCGTGCTGTGGGGCGTGTCCGTGTTGTTCCCGGCCCCGTACGCCTACGGGCTGTGGGCGCTGGGTGTGGTGATCATCCTCTCGGCGCCCATGAGCCGAGCCTCACGCGCGCTGCAGGAGCGCTTCCCCATCGACAACGAGCACCTGTCCGAGCGCTTCGGGCTGCTCACCATCATCGTGCTGGGCGAGTCCTTCGTGAAGGTGCTGTCCGACCTCGCCAGCGCCGGCGCGAGCACGCAGCAGGTGGGGCAGGCCAGCGCCGTGCTGCTCATCACCTGCTGCCTCTGGTGGATCTACTTCGACGACATCGGCGGCTCGCGGGTGCGCCAAGCGCCAGGGGCGTGGCTGCTGTGGTTCCTCGGGCACCTGCCCGTCACGCTGGGCATCACGGCCGTGGGCGTGGCGCTGAAGAAGGCGGTGCACTTCCACCTCTCGGAGCCGCCGAACCCCAAGTACGCGTGGCTGCTGGCAGGGTCCCTCGCGCTGACGCTGTTCTCGGTCGCCATCGTGGACTCGGTCACGGAGCGGCGGCAGTCTGAGCTGAGCGACCGTTGGCGGGTGAACGCGCGCGTCGCCTCGGGCGCGCTCGTCCTGGTGCTCGCGCCCGCCGCCGTCGGGATGAACGCGTGGGTCTTCCTGGTGGGGCTCGGGGCCGTATGCGTCGGGCAGGTGCTGTTCGACATGGCCGCGTCTCCGTTGCAGGCGGCGCCAGAGACGCACGCCACGCACACGCTGGCGGACGAGGTTCGCCGCAGCCAAGCCGAGGGTTCGCGGCTGCCTGCCGTGACGGGCAGCGCCGACGCCCCCGTGCGCAAGGGCGCGCCCTCCGAGCTGCGCAACGACCTCTACGTGTTCCTGGTGGACGGGTCGTGGACGCGGCTGTTTCTCACGTTCACGTTCGTGTACCTGGTGGCCAACGTCTTCTTCGCGGCGCTGTACGTGTCGGTTCCCGCCTCTCTCGCGGGCCCGGCCCCGGTCGACTTCGCCCACGCGTTCTTCTTCAGCGTCCAGACCATGACCACCATCGGCTACGGCGCGTGGACCCCCGACTCGCCCTTCGCCGACTGGGTGGTGACCCTCGAAGCCGCCGTGGGCGTGCTGGGCACCGCGCTCGCGACGGGGCTCGTGTTCGCCAAGGTCTCGCGGCCCCAGGCCAGCGCGCTCTTCACCAGCACCCTCACCGTTCACCCGCGTGACGGCGTGCCCACGCTGCACCTACGGCTGGGCAACGCGCGCGGCAACGACGTGGTGGACGCCAACATCTCGCTCACCGTGGTGCGCGACGAGATCACGCGCGAGGGCGAGCACATGCGGCGCCTCACCGACCTCGCGCTCGTCCGCTCCAACACGCCGCTGTTCCGGCTCACCTGGACGGTCATGCACGTCATCGATGAGCAGAGCCCGCTCTTCGGCGTGGACCTCGAGGCCGAGGCGGACAGCCTGTTGTTCATCGCCGTCGTGCGAGGACACGACGGGACGTACGCCCAGACGACGCACGCGCGGCACCTCTACCGCGGCGCGGACGTCCGCGTGGGACAGCGCTTCGTGGACGTGGTCTCGCGCTTGCCCGACGGGCGCATGATGGTGGACTACGAGCGCTTTCACGACCTCGAGCCGTTCCTGGAACCCGGCGAGCCGGGCTGAGGTCGGGGCGGCAGCAGACCGCTCAAGTCGACTTCTGCCTCGAGGAGATCGGCGATGGCGTCGTAGTGCGCGAGACGCGTGAGCGCCTCGGGAGCGCCGCGGGGTGGCGCCACTCCACGTCGTCGCCACAGGGCGTCCACGAGCGCAGCGCGTACGGGC
Organism: Sandaracinaceae bacterium; assembly: GCA_020633055.1. NCBI lineage: Bacteria > Pseudomonadati > Myxococcota > Polyangiales > Sandaracinaceae > Sandaracinaceae bacterium. Next base: position 755,639 of record JACKEJ010000006.1, read on the forward strand.
TCGGCGTCGAGGAGCCCGTGGACGTAGGTGCCGGCGACGAGACCGTTCACCGCGCCCTCGGGGCGACGCGCGATGCTCAGCAGGGGTTCTCCGCCGTGAGTTCGACCCTGGTGGATCTCGTACCCTGCGACGGCCAGGCCGGGTGGGAAGAGCCACGAGCCGCGCGTGACGCCCCGCACGTCGCGGGTGCGCTTGATCTCGCCGAAGCGCGTGCTCACGGGCAAGAGGCCGAGTCCGCGTCGCGTCCCCGTGCTGCCTCCGTGTCCGTGCTCGTCCACCAGCTCGTCACCCAACAGCTGGTAGCCACCGCACAGGCCCAGCACTGGAATCTGTCGCCGCACCGCAGCGTGAAGCGCACCGCTCACGCCACTCGTCTGGACGAAGTCGAGCGCGGCGAAGGTGTCCTTGGCACCAGGGACGATGACCAGGTCGGGGTTGCCCAGCTGCTCGGCGCGCGTGACATAGCGCACCGCCACCCCGGGCATGACCGCCAGCTGTTGGACGTCCGTGAAGTTCGCGATGGTCGGGACGCGCACCACCGCGATGTCGAGCGCGCTCGGCCGAACGTGGTCCGCGTCCACCAGCCCCTGGCTGTCCTCGTCGTCCACGAGGATGTCCGCGCGGTACGGGACCACACCACGGACCGGGACGTGCGTGCGCGCGGTGAAGGGCGCGAACGCCGGGGCGAGCAGCGACGCGTCGCCCCGGAAACGGTTGATCACGAAGCCTGCGACGCGCGCGGCCTCGTCTGGGGCGAGCAGCGCCATCGTGCCCAGCAGACTGGCGAACACGCCACCGCGGTCGATGTCTCCCACCAGCAGCACGTTGGCCCGGGTGTGCAGCGCGACGGCCATGTTGACGATGTCGGTGTCACGCAGGTTGAACTCCGCGGGCGACCCAGCCCCCTCGATCACCACCACGTCGTTCGCGGCGGCCAAGCGCGCGTAGGCGCTGCTCACGACGTTCCACCAGCGCGCGTGCTGCGCGCGATAGGCGGCTGCCGAGAGGTGACCGACCGAGCGTCCGAGCAGCACCACCTGAGCGCGCTGGTCTCCCGTGGGCTTCAGCAACACGGGGTTCATGTCCACGTGCGGGCGCAGCCCGGCGGCCTCGGCCTGCGTGGCTTGGGCGCGACCGATCTCGGCCTCGTCCCCCCCGCCCTCCGCGGGCGCGGCGTTGTTGGACATGTTCTGCGCCTTGAAGGGCGCCACGCGATAGCCGCGCCGAGCGAGCAGCCGACAGAGGCCCGTCGCGATGAAGGACTTCCCGACCCCTGACCCGGTGCCCATGACCATCAGCGCCTGCTGCGGCGCGGCGTCGCGTGCCGGCTTCATGGCGCGAGAAGGTAGGCGTGACGCGGGGGCAAGCCACGCGGCATGGTGAGCGCGACGGTGCCGCCCTCGGACGCGCCGTCTCCGGTGAGCGTGAAGCGGCGGAGCCCCGTGGCGGCGTCGGGCACCAGCAGCAGGTCACTCATGGGGTCGAACGCGAGCGTGCCCAGCATGTACTGGCCCGCGGTCTCGGCCAGCTGCGTCTGCTCGCCCGTAGAGATGACCACGCGGTACAGCACGTCGTTCGTGCCGGCCGTGCGGTTGCCGTACGCGACCGCGACGAACTCGTCGTCGGACAGCGCGACGTGGCCGTACACGGACGCCCCCGCGCCTTCATCCGCAGCGACCTCCCAGCGCGCTTCTTCGACGAGCTCGTGCGCGTCGCTCATGTGCACCACGACCACGCCGGCCGTGGCGCGCACCTCGGCCTCGTCATACGTGGGGGAGTGCCCGATGCACGCGACCATGGCGCGCGTCGCGTCGCCCGGGACCGGCACGAGGGTGCCGCAGTTGCGCAGCCCCGAGAGCGCGAGCGAGGTGACGCTCAGGTCGCTCGGGTCCACGACCACCAGGACGCCTTCGCTGGACGCACGGAAGTTGCTGCTGAGGAGGCCCAGGCCGATCACCATCCGGCCACCCATCGCCAGCATGCGCGAGGGGCGCGGGTGCACGTCCGTGTCGTCCACCACCTGCGTGAAGCTCGTCAGGTCCACGCGCCGCCCGGTGCGCTGCATGGTGCTCGGGTCGATCTCGATCAGGTCGGATCCCCGCTCCGTGGCGGGAGCGGCCTCGTCCAGGTTGGCTCCGAAGCGGCTCACCCACCCGCTGGTCGCGCTCAGCTCGAGGTAGTCCTGAGGGTTGCTGGAGAAGCCCGTGGTGACGGCGCGCTCGTGCGTGCGCAGCTGGCCGACGATCTCGCCGCCCGGGATGGCGATGTTCGTCAGCACGTCCACGCGGAAGCGGTCGAGCACCATGATGTGCCCCGCCGTGAACGTGGTCGGCAGCGTGACGTCGCTCCCGAGCGCGGCCACCAAGCCCGACAGCGCGTCGCCCGACGTGAACCACTCGGCGTCGATGGCCTCGGCCTGAGCGTTCAACATGGAGATGGCGGCGCTGCTGCGGTCGCTGTTCACCACCACGAAGCGTGGCGTGGCGGGCAGCGGCGAGAGCGACGCCGAGAAGGCACGCACCACCACGAACACTCCGAGCGTGCTGGTGCTGAACGTCGCCCGACCGTTCTCGAACACGGGGTCGCGCACCAAGCGCCACGGGCCCTCGAGGCCGGGCGCGGCGAAGACGAACAGGTCGGCGTCGTCGCCGGAGTAGGGCAGCACGATGGTGACGGGGCTCTCCAGCTCGGCGTCGGCGGGAGCGACGAGGTAGGGCGCGCCGGTGAACTGCTCGTTGGGGCCTAGCGCGGCCACGTCGCGCTGGGAGATGCGCCCCAGCGTGAGCTCGGTGTCCGTGGTCAGCGCGTCCTCGGGAAAGGTGACGTGCGCGTCGCCGGCGCTGAGCTCGCCTCCGGCGGGTCCGAGGGTGAGTGTCTGGGCCGGGTCGTCCGACCCACATGCCAAAGCGAGGAGGGTGACGAGCGCCACCAAGGAGCGCGTCGAGAGTGCGGGGAGTGCCTGTTTCATGCCGGTTCCTTGCGAAGGGGTCCCGTGCGGAGAAACGGCGAGAGAGGCAGCACCGAGCGGCGCGTGCCCTCGTTGCTGTATCCCGCAGCGGAGGGTGCACGCTCGAGCAGGTCTCCGGACTCGCGACCCTAGACCCCGTCGCCTTCCCAGGAGCGGCTCCGGTGGAGCCGCACACCCAGTGGCGTCATGACGCGGTGTTCGATCGCATACCGTGGCGGGAACCGTGTCGGCGTTTCACCGACTTCCCTCTTCGGTCCCGGCATGTCTCCGCCGCGACCTCGCGTGACTCTCGGTGAGCCACGACCCAAGCGCGAGCGGAACGTGGTCGCAAAGCACGCGCCCGTCAAGGACGAGAGCTCAACGTGGCGTGCGACGTCGCCTGCGTCGCGTGGCGACGCCCGCAAGCGCAAGGATGAATGCGCCACTGGACCAGCCCAGCGACACGTCGGCCTGCGTGGAGCAGCCGCCCCCGCTGCCGCGAGGGGCGCCCATGTCGACCGTGGCCCCGGCGTCACGCGTGCTGGCGTCTCCGCCCACGGTCCCGCTGTCGTCGCTCGTGTCGGCGTCCTCTGCCTGGCCCGCGTCGGTAGCGTCGACCGCAGCGTCGTTCTCCGCGCCGGCGTCGCTCATCGTGCCTGCGTCCTCCGGCACGCCCGCGTCCACGACACACGCTCCGCTCCCTGCGGCCACGCTGGCCGACCCCATCGCGGTGCAGCCGTTCGCGTCCGTGACCGTGGCCATGTACTCGTCGGGGCCCAACCCGGTGCGCGAGGCCGTGGTCGCAGGGCCGTCGCTCCACGTGAAGGTGTAGTCCGCCGTGCCGCCCGCGCCGACGGCCGTCAACGCGCCGTCGGCGCCGCCTGCGCAGCTCTCGTCGGCGTCCACCGTGATCGACGCGGACAAGGGTTCCGTCGGCCCAGGAAGTGTCAGCAGGACGGACTCCTCCGTGGTGCAGCCGTTGGCGTCGGTCAGCCAGTAGCCATAGACACCCCCCTGGAGTCCCGTGTTGGTTTGGCGCGTGTCGCCATTGCTCCAAGTGTAGGTGTAGGGCGCTGTGCCGTTGGTCGGCTCCAACGCGATCGATCCGTCCGAAGCGCCGAAGCACGACTCTCCGGTGATCGTGGCGTTCGCGTGGACGACGAACTCCTCCGTGACGACGACCGACGCCTCGACCAGCCGGCCGTCGTTGTCGGTGACGAACACTCGATAGGTCCCGGCCTCGAGGTTCACGGCGGTCGCTCCTACGGCGCCGTTCGACCAGAGGTACATGTACGGTGCGACGCCACCGACAGGGATGGCGGTCGCGGAGCCGTTGTTCACCCCATAGCAGTAGGACGACGTGGTGCTGGTGACGACACTGAACTGCGCCGAGGCGCTTGCCGCGTAGAGGGTGGCGATGAAGAAGCAGGCGGGGGGGATGCGGTTCACGGTTTCTCCTGGAAAGTTCCAGTGGCACCGTAGCACATCAGAGGCCCGCGACGATGCCCTCCGTGACCTCCCACAGGCGCTCGGCCATGGCCTCGTTGCGCGCGTGCCGAGAGGGCTTCGTGACGTTGCAGTCCGCGAAGTATTCGCCCGTCACGCCTTCCAGGGACGGGTGCGTGGCCACGTAGCACTGGGTCGCCGAGCCTTGCGGGATGTCCTTCATCGCGATGGCCGCGGCGATGGGGTAGGCGACGCGCACGGCCAGGTTCATGTGGCGCCCGAGGTTGGTGTTGATGACCCCGGGGTGCAGCGCGTTGGCCGTCTTGCCCGTGCCCGCCAGGCGCTTGGCTAGCTGCTTGGCGAACAGCAGGTTGGCGAGCTTGGTCTGCCCGTAGGCCGTCCACGCCGTGTAGCTCTTCGAGAGCGTGAGGTCGTCGAAGTCGATGCCCACCTGTGGCGCTCGGTGGTGGGCGCCGCTCGAGAGCATCACCACGCGGCCCTTGTCCGTCAGCGCATCGAGCAGCCCCGTCACGAGGATGAAGTGGCCGATGTGGTTCGTCAGGAACTGCAGCTCCTGCCCGTGCTTGGTGGTCCGCTCGGGCAGCGCCATGATGCCGGCGTTGCACAGCAGGACGTCCAGCGGGATGCCCAGCGCGAGCACCTCGGCCACGCACGCGCGCACCGACTCGGGCTCCGACAGCTCGCACGCGAGCGGCACGGCGTCCGGCCCGAACGCGCGGCATGCCTCGGCCGCCTTCTCCTTGGTGCGCGCGGCGCCCAGCACCCGCGCCCCGCGCATGGCCAGCACGCGCGCGCTCTCCTGGCCGAGGCCCGAGTTCACGCCGGTGATGAGCACCGACTTGCCGCGCAGGTCGAGCCCGGCGGTGACCTCCTCGGCGGTGGACGCATACCCGAAGCCGCTCGCGCCGCTCCGACCCTTGATCATGGAAACGAGAGACATGCGGGGCAGGGTGCGGCCCCGCGTGCGCGCTGTCTACCTGCTTCGGGCCGAGCGGTGCGCGTCCCCCAGCCCGACCACCGCCGCGCGCCCCGGGGTCAGTAGAGGTCGCTGCAGTCGTCGACGCTGCAGTCGCGCTCGTCAGACGGTCCGCGCAGGTCGCTGCAGTCCTCGACGCTACAGTCGCGCTCGTCAGCGGGACCCATCAGGTCGCTGCAGTCGTCGACGCTGCAGTCGCGCTCGTCGGACGGTCCGCGCAGGTCGCTGCAGTCCTCGACGCTGCAGTCGCGCTCGTCGGCTGGGCCCGTGCTGTCGCCTTCGTGCACGGTGCCGGAGCCGCTGCTCGCGCCGCCGCAGCCGACCAGGGGAGAGGCTGGGACGGCCAGGGCCATGGCCGCGGCCATGAAGAGGTCCTTGTTGATCTTCATTCGTCGTTTCCCTTTCGAGGCGGCGAGTATCTCCGGGACGGACTCTCGACACCAGCGTCCCGGAGGGCTTCGCGCGCCACCTCGTGGTCCGAGAAGGCCACCGGGCCGCTGGCCAGCAGCTGCACCTGCTCGTGCCCCTTGCCGGCGATGACGACGACGTCATCCGGCCGAGCGCGCTCGACGGCGTGCCGGATGGCGGCGCGCCGGTCGGGGATGCGCACCCAACGCGCGTCACGCTCGCCGGCTGGCACCCCCGCCTCGATGGCGTCGAGGATGCGCGCGGGGTCCTCGCGCCGCGGGTTGTCGTCGGTCAGCACCACGTCGTCGGCGATGCCGTCCGCCACTCGCCCCATCTCGGGCCGCTTCCCCTCGTCGCGCCCGCCGCCGCAGCCAAACACGCACGTGAGCCGACCGTCGGCGCCCACCAGCGCGCGCGCCTCGGCGAGCGTACGCTCGAGCGCGTCGGGCGTGTGGGCGTAGTCCACCACCACGGTGGGGTGCGCGGCGAGCACCTCGAAGCGCCCGGGCACCCCGCGAAAGCTCGCGAGACCGGCGCGGATGGCGTCGGGCGCGTAGCCGAGGGCCGCCGTGGCGAGGGCCGCCGCGAGCGCGTTATGCACGTGCACCGCGCCGATGGCGCCCAGCTGAAACGCGCCCGCGAGTAGTTGGTGCGCTTCGTCCGCCTGGACCTCGAAGCGCGTCCCCTCGAGGCCGCTCTGCACCTGTGTGGCGCGCAGGCTCACGGGCAGGGCCGCGCAGTCGGGGTGCACGTCGCCCACCACGTATCCGAGGCGCGTCACCTCGCTGGACACCAGCCCGTCCATCAGCACGCTGCACGGGTCGGCCAGGTTCCACACCACCGCGCCTCCTCGCGGCACGGCCATGAAGAGCTGCGCCTTGGCCGCCAAGTAGGCCTCGGGCGAGCCGTGCACGTTCAGGTGGTCGCGCGTGAGGTTGGTGAACACCGCCACGTCCACGGGCCACACCCGCGCGAAGCCACCCGCCAGGGAGTGCGACGTGGTCTCCACCGCGAGGGTGCGCACGCCCCGCTCCACGGCCTCGTCCACCAGGGTCCGGAACGCGTCGAGCGTCACCTGGTCCGAGGTCTGCCGGTCACCCACCCACGTGCCCAGCGTGGTCGCCCGCGCGGCCACCTCGCCCGCAGCCGCGACGATGCTCGCCACCATGCTGGTGGTGGTGGTCTTTCCGTTGGTGCCCGTCACGCCGACCGAGCGCAGCCGCGGTCGTGCGCGGGCGAGCGCGGCGGCGTTGTCCTTGGGTGGCGCAGTCACGGCGCCGCATCATGGCACGCGGCGCCGTGGCGGCTCTACGGTCGTGAGGCCCGGCGACGCTGCGCCTCGCGAGGGCCGCGGGCTCAGCTGGAGGGGACCGCCCGCGCGCCGGCGACCACGTCGATGTCGGCGATCAGCGTCTCCAGCTCCCGGTCACCGCGGAAGCGCGCGTTGTTCTCCAGGCGCTCGCGCAGCCAGGCGACGGCCTTTGCGTGGCTCAGGCGGCCGCGGCGGCGGAGAGCGTCGTACTTGTCGAGGATGATGACCAGCTTCTCGGAGCGGTCGAAGCAGGTGTTGGCCCCGAATCCCCGCGTGAAGCGGTCGTCGGCGCCCACGATGGACTCCGGGTTGATGTCGTCCAGGAGGTGGTGCGTCGCGGCGGCTGCGACGGCCTCGGCCGGGACGCCCGCGCCGTCGATGATCTCGAGGGTCCACGACGTGTGCAGGTTCCAGAGCGCGCGCATGGGCATGTCGGCGTCCAGACCCAGCGCCTCGAAGCGGTGCACGCGCTCGTCCGCGTCGTCCGGGAAGTAGCGCGCCATGAACGTCCGCACAGGCTGCATCACGTCCTCCACCGCCTCCACGGAGAACATGTCCACGATCAGCTGGCGCTCGGGGCCGGTGGCGCGCTTGGGCCCGGTCTTGCCAATGTCCGAGAACAGACAACCGAGCACGATGGTGCGTTGCTCCAGCTCGTCGAACAGCTCGTGCGGGCGGTTCGCGTCGTAATAGCGGAACAGCCCGAAGGCGAGCGTCGCCATGCGCTCGAGGTCGGCCACCGTCTGGGAGCGCTCGGCGAGCAGCTCGAGGCGGCTGAGCACGTCGGCGTCCACGTCGCGGAGGTCGAACCCCACGTTCGAACAAATCAAGCTCAGTCGCTCGATGACGCCGCCTCGGGCCATGGGGTGAACACTACCACGCAGTGCCAATAACACCGCATGACTGGCCTCGTAGGGGGCGGCCTCCGCGCTGGGCTGCGCTCCCAGGCGCCCCAGCGGAGGGATCGATGGGGCCCTGGCTGCGACGGCCAGTCTCTCGACGGGAGACCACGTGAGAGGCTGGATGCTCGCCGTTCGCGCTCGAGCGCGTATCCTGCGGAGGTGCGGCAGCCTCCAGCTCAGCGCGGCCGACGGCGTACCAAGTGGCTACGCGGGGCGCTTGTGGTCATCAGCGTGGCATCCAGCCTCGGCTCCGTGGGCTGCGCGGCGGCCCGGCCGTGCGCTCGTGAGGTCGCGGTGGCGGAGTCCGTGGCGACACCGTCAACCCGATCCGATCCCGAATCGGATCCGCCCGCGCCGGCGCGCGAGCGCTCGGTGCGTGTCGCGTCCGAGGACGTGACGCGGGACGAGACGGAGTCTGGTGTCCCCGACCGAGCGTCTTCCGTGCCCGAGGTGTTCGCTCCATCGGACTCGCCAGGCGCTCCGCTGCGCGCGCGCTGGCGAGGTGGCGAGTGGTCGCTCGACCCCTTCATCGCTGGCGATGCTTTGCCCGTGGGGGCCTCTCCGCTGCGTGTGCCGCTGGTGGTGAGCGAGCACGCCGACCGTCTGCTCGTGGTGCTGCGCTGTGCTCGCGCTGCGGCCGAGCGCTGTCGTACGTGGGTGGGAGTGTTCGGCCTCGACCACACCCTCGTGTTCCGTGTCTGGACGTCCGACCAGCTGCCCCTCGTCTCCGCGAGCGCGGCGGGGGTGGCCATCGACACGGGGGGCGAGGTGGAGCTGCGCACCTGGACGGGCGAGGTCCGTGAGCGCTTCTCGCTGGGCACGTGGACCACCGCAGCGCGACTGCTGGACGACGGCTCGTACGTGTGGAGCGACGGCGTGGCGCTGCACCTGCGCGACGCGAGCGGGCAGGAACGCTTCCGTGTCGAAGGGGCGCGCGTGCTGAGCGCCCGCGGAGACCACATCGTCGCCGCGACCTCCTACGACGTGCGCGTGCTGGACGCGACCTCGCTCGCCCTGCGCTGCCGACGCATGGCGCTGGGAGGCGCGCTGCCGCCCGAGTTTGCGACGGCCGAGGCCCAGGTCGCCCACGTGTGCCAGCAGCTTCCGAGTCGCGCCGGCAGGGTGCGTGGCGCGCTGCGGGTGGACGGACGCGCGCTCGCCAACGTACGCGTGCGCGTCGGCGATCAGCTGGTCGTCACGGACCGCGCGGGCTGGTTCCGCGCCGAGTTCGATGCCCTCGGCGAGGTGGTCGTCGCCGTGGACGGCGCCTCTCTCGGTCAACGGTGCATCTTCGACACCCCCGTGTTCGTCGAGCTCGCGCCTGATGGTCGCGAGGTCTCCGTGCTGCTGGATGTCACGACGCGCCCGCGCGAGTGCCGCGCCGGGTGTGGTCGTGATTGTGAGTAGTCTGTTCCGTCGCTCACGCGTCCCTACCGGCGATGGTGCTGGACATGGTGCTGGACGACGCGCTCACCACCACGCGCGCTGACGCGGCCGGTGGCCGATGAGGTGCCCCGCCAGCACCACGGAGGCGTCCAGGTGCTCTTCCGGGTCGCGCAGCTCGAAGTGCAGGTGGGCGGCCGAGTCGAGGATGCCCGTGCGCCCGACCGTGCCGACGCGCGTACCCCGGGTCACCACCTGCCCGCGCCGCACGTCTACCCGCTCGAGGTGCATGTAACAGGTGCGGAAGCTGCTCCCCTCTGGAGGGTCGTGCTGCACGCACACGTAGCGCCCACCGGCGCCCAGGGTGTCGCGCGGGATGATCCGGATCTCGCGCCAGCGCAGGTTGTCCATGTGCGCCACGCCGGGGAGGTCCACGCCCGCGACGACCACCCTCCCGTCGGCGGCAGCGAGCACCGCCTCGTCGGCGTAGGACTCGATGTCCGTGCCGTGGTGCTGCCTGCGTGACCCGTCGCGGTTCTGCCGCCGCGCGCCGCGCCAGCTCAAGATGACGCGCGGCGCACCGTGCAGAGGTGCGCTCATGGGCAACCCCCGGAAGTGCAGGGGCGCAGGCGGCGTGTACGCACCGTAGTGCTCCAGCAGCCGCCGCCGCTCACTGAGGATGCGGTCCTCTGCGCGGCTCGAGCGCACCACGTCGCCCCACACGAAGTGGCTGACCACGTGCCGGTGCGGCTGCTGCTGGGGGAATGCCCGGTGGATGGCGTCGTGCTCGGCGCGCAGGGCGTGGAGCAGCGCTGCCGCGTGGTACAGGTTGGCCTCGGCCCGCAGCAGGTGCGCCGGGGTGAACGGGTGGCGCGGCACGCTCAGCTGCGCCTCACGGAGCCCGCTCGTGTCCGCCACGAAGTAGCGCAGCGCCCCGTCGCGCACGCGCCGCCGGAACGTGCGGAAGGGCAGCAGGGTGAGGCCGACCCCGCCGGCCTCGCGCTCGCGGCTGCGGCAGCCGCTCTGTTGGTGCACGAGCCCGCCCAGCAGAAACGGGTCGACTTGGAACTCGCGCGCGCTCGCCAGCACGTAGCCCGTGAGCTCCGTCGCCGTACGCTCGCGCATCCCGCCGCAGAGCGTGCGCAGCGCCGTGGCGAAGCGCGCCGGGTCCACCTCGGCCGGGGCCTGCGCCAGCGGCCCCCAGTCTTCTGGGCCCACGCGCACTTCCTCGCGGGCGTAAACACCCAGCTCCCGCCGCTGACGCTCCTCCCAGGGGCTGTCCGCGCGCGCCGCGACGGGGTGCGGTTCAGGCGCCTGCGTGCTGGCCCCGGGCGCCTGCGTAGCGGCTTCGGGCTCCTCCGCGTCAGCTGCCTGCTGTGCCCGTCCGGCGGGCGACCCGGTCAGCGCGCACGTGACGGCGAGCAGGCTCGCGGCGAGGAGGGCGCGGGGCATGGCGACCAAGCTCGCGGCATCCCGCGCGTGCGTCAAGCCCCCAGCGCGGCGAGGGCTCAGATGCCGGCGGCACCCAGCGCTTCGGCCAGTCGCCCCACGGCGCGCACCAGATCGGGGTGCTCCCCTTCGAAGCGCGTCACCGCGCTGCGCAGGCGGGCGCCGAGCGCTCCATCGGCGTGCTCCGCGGTGTCTCGGTCGAGGGCCTCCGTGATCTCCATCGCAGAGTTCAGCAGCAGCGCCCGGGTCTCGGCGTCGAGTGACTCGGTTGCGGTCAGCTCGCTGTGGAGGGTGGCGAGCGCGTCGCGCAGGGCTTGCTTGGGCATCTTCGGGTCCTGGGGAGCAGGCGTTGACGTGATGGGGGGGCATGACGCACCGTGCTGAGATGCGCACCCACCGCTTGGGGTTGATCTTCGCCAGCATAGCGCTCTCCGCCTGTGGTGGCAGCGAAGTCTGCGTGGGAGAGGGCGCCCTGTCCGCTTGCTCGGCGCCGCAGCAGGCCCCGGAGCACTACGTCGACCAGGCGCTGCGCTACTTCGACAGCTACGACGCCGGATCCGATCCGAGCAGTCGGCCCACCTATGCGGAGGGCGTCATCCGCTGGGAGTGGCCCCCGTGGCTGCTGTTGACCGGCTACGGCCGCGACCTGATCGAGTCGGTCGACCGGGTGGTCCTCCTCGCCATGCCCTCGATGGTGCCCATCCGAGACTGCCGTGCGTTCGACGTGCAGCCCTTCGCGCGCTGCCGCGTGTCGTTCCAGTATCCCGGAGGGCCCTGCGGCATCTACGAGGAGTTCACGTTCAACGACGCGGGCGAGATCACATTCGTCGAGGCCTGGTCCGACCTGCCGGAGTATCTGCCCATGGACGATCCCGCGGAGGACCCGTGGGGTGAAGGTCCTGGCGTGCGTCGGTTGTCGTCGCGCGTGCCTGGTCTGGGCACCCCCTCCGGTGCTGTGGACCCCACGTCGGAGGCCATGCAGGCCGCTGGCGAGACGGACGCGGACGTCGCCGAGCTGGCGCGCCGAATGCAGACGTTCTGGACCAGCTGGCTGCGCGAGTTCAACGCCATCGGTGGCTCCGGAGAGGGCGACATCTACGGGCCCGGCTGTGGCTGGGAGCCGTGAGACGGCGCTCTCAACACTGCGGCTGGCGACCGCGACGACACGGCCGCTGACCCTCTCGGCATCGAGCCTCGTGCGTGAGGCGCGTGCCCCGACGCGGCGTGCGGCTCAGTCGTTGCCGGTGTCCACCGCCTGCGACTCCGCGTCGCTGCGCAGCTCGCTCAGCGTCTCCCCGAGGGCGTTGATGGAGTCACCGTAGTCCGCCCAGCGCCCCTCACGCTGCGCCCGTAGCGCGCGCTCGTACAGCTGGTGGGCACGCACACGGGGGTCTGTGCTGAGGTCGGGCAGCGTGTCGTCTCCCTCGTCGGTGGGCGGCGCATCTGCAAGCGTCCCAGCGGGCGCGACCACCCCGGTGGCGGTGTCCGTCGTGCTCGAGGCCGCGCGACCCTCGGCGCCGGCGTGAGGGGCGCTGGGCGTGCCCCCGAAGAGCTGTCGGATGGCGAGATCCAGCGTGGACTCCATCACGATCTGGTTCTGGTACACCACGATCACGCGCTTGAGCTCGGGGATGCGCCCAGCGGGCCCCGTGCCGGGCGCGCGTGTCCCCGCCCCCTCACGCGACGAGCGCAGGTACAGGGGGGCCACGTAGATCAGCGACTCCTCGATGGGGATGACCAACAGCGTGCCGAACAGCGCCTGCGACCCGCGCTGGTCCCACAACGACACCTGTCGTGAGATCTCCGCGTCCTGGTGGATGCGGTTCATGATCTGCTGCGGACCGAACACCAGCCGGTCGCGCGGGAGCTTGTACACCACCAGCTCGCCCCGGTGCTCGCCGTCGCTGCGCGCCACCATCCACGCGGCCAGGTTTTCTTTGCGCTTGGGGGTGTACGGCAGCATCAGGATGAACTCCTCCTGCTGCTCCCCCGGCAGGCGCATGACCGTGTAGTAGGGCGCCATGGCCTGCGACGCGTCCGCCCGCGTGAGCTGCGGGATCTCCCACTGGTCCTCGCGGTTGTAGACCAGCTCGGGCTCGCTCATGTGGTACGTGGTGAACATCCGCGTCTGGACCCCGAAGAGGTCCTCGGGGTAGCGCAGGTGCCGCTGCAGGTCGTCGGGCATGTCGCTCAGGTCGCGGAAGAGCTCTGGGAACATGTGGCGGTAGGTCGAGAGCACGGGGTCCGACGGGTCGTTGACGTAGTAGTCCACCGTTCCGTCGTAGGCGTCGATCACCACCTTCACGGCGTTGCGCATGTAGTTGGTGCCGTCGGCCAGGGGCTGCGCGTAGGGGTAGCGGTCGCTCTGTGTGTACGCGTCCAGGATCCACACCAAGGACCCGTTGTCGCGCAGCACCACGTACGGGTCCCGGTCGTACGTCAGGAAGGGCGCGATGCGCTCCGCCCGCTGGCGGATGTTCCTGTACAGCAACACCCGGCTGTCTTCGGTGATGTCGTTGCTGAGGAGCAGCTTGAGCTGCCCCAACCGCAGCCCCACCAGCAGCTGTGTCCAGACCGAGTCCAGGCGCACGCCAGCGCGCCCGGTGTACGTGGTGAAGACGTTCTCGTCGCCCGCGGGGTGGTCGAACTCGTCGTTGCGCGTGCGGACGAAGACGTGGTCGTTGCTCAGCTCGCCGAAGTAGATGCCTGGGCGCGTGACCTCGAACGTCGTGCCCTCGACCGCCTGTGGCGGGATGTCCTGGACGTAGAGCACGGGCAGGCCCTCGGGGGTGGCCTGGTTCACCGGGCCGAGGGTCAGGCCGTAGCCGTGGGTGAACGTGAAGCGCTCGTTGATCCACGTGCGCGATGGCAGCGCTTCTGCCTGCAGCTCGCGGGGCGAGAGCATGATCTGGCGGAGCTGACCGTTCACGACGTAGCGGTCGTTGTCGACGGACTCGAAGTCGTAGTACGTGCGGATCTCTTGGATCTGCGCGAACGTGTCCAGCAACTCGCGGTGGTCCCAGAGCCGAACGTTGTCGAGCGTGCCTTGGTTGTTCGCGATGTCCTCGGGCGTGAGCGCGCGTGCCGTGTTCAGGTCACGCACGGTGACGTTGTCGAGCCCGTACGCGTGGCGTGTGGCGGCGATGTTGTGCGCGATGAAGGGCGCCTCACGCTGCGCCTCGTTGGGCTGCACGCTGAAGCGCTCCACCAGCGCCGGGTACACGCGCACCGCCAGCAGGTCCGTCCCGATGACCAGGCCGAGGGCCACGCCGACGAGGACGAGACGCTGGCGGGTCGCGCTCACGAGCACCAGCACCGCCGCGACGACGGCGACGCCGGAGAGCAGCAACAACGCGGGCAGCTTGGCGTGGACGTCGGCATAGCTGGCGCCCGCCACCGGCCCCTGGTCGGAGAAGAGCAGCTCGAAGCGGTCGAGCCAAGCCCCGACGGCGAGCAGCACGAGGAACGAGGCGAGCAGCGCGCTGCCATGCACCCGCACGCGTCGATGAGCCCGGAGCTTGCCGACGTCGAGCACCACGCCGCCACGCAGCGCGTAGACCGCGGCCGTCAGCAGCCCGCTCATGACCACCGCGGCCTGGACCGCGCCGAACACCGCGGTCAACGCGGGCAGATCGAAGAAGTAGAAGCTCAGGTCGCGCCCGAAGATGGGGTCCTGCCGCCCGAACGCCACGCCCTGCACGTACTTGGAATAGACCTCCCAGTCGCGCGCGGCGACCATGCCATAGAGTACCCCCGCGAGGGTGGACACGGGGCTGACGATGCGCGGCGCCCAGTCGCCGAGGTCCAGCTGCGGCGTGGGGAGCCCGTTCGGGGTGCGTGGCCGGGGCGAGGTGAAGCCGTTCGACAGGCGCAGCGCGAGCCTGCCCTGCGCATAGAGGAAGCCCGCGAACCCCAGTCCAGAGAGGACGCCCACCGTGAGCTGTGTGCGCAGGATGGTAGCGTAGACCGCGCCGTGGCCGAGGGAACGGAACCAGCGAAGGTCGATGTACACGCCGGCCCAGAGAGGGAGGAACACCGACAGAAGCAGCGCGCCGACCAGGAAGCTCAGCGCGAGGGAGGGGCGCGGGGGCTCTCGTTTCGGATACTGCGGCATGCCTGCGGGGCGTCGCGGGGCTCCACCCGTCTTCGCGACAGGGGGTTCCCGTATCACGGGGAGGGTGCCGCTGCCAGCGCCCCCCGGGACCATCGGCCCTCAGTGCGACGGCAGCTCGCCCGTCTGGACGCGCCACAGTGCAGCGTACACGCCGTCCAGCGCGAGCAGCTCCTCGTGGCGCCCGGACTCCACCACGCGGCCCTCGCTGAGCACGTCGATGCGGTCCGCCGCACGGATGGTGGACAGTCGGTGTGCGATGACGACGGTCGTGCGCCCGCGGCTCACCTCGGCCAGGGAGCGCTGGATGGCGGCCTCGGTCTCGTTGTCCACAGCGGAGGTCGCCTCGTCGAACACGAGGATGGGCGGGTCCTTCAGGATGGCGCGCGCGATGGACAGGCGCTGCTGCTGCCCGCCCGACAGCTTCTGGCCGCGCTCGCCCACGACCGTGTCGAGCCCTTCGGGCAGCGCCTCGATGAACTCCAGCGCCTCGGCCTTGCGGGCGGCCTCGAGGATCTGCTCGTCGGTCGCGTCCAGCTTTCCGTAAGCGATGTTCTCGCGGACCGTGCCGTGGAACAGGAACACGTCCTGGCTGACCAGCCCGACGGCGTCCCGCAGCGAGCGCAGGGTGAGACCCGGCAGGGCGTGGTCGTCGAGCGTGATGCTGCCCCGCGTGGGGTCGTAGAAGCGCAGCAGCAGCTTCACCAGTGTGGACTTGCCAGAGCCGGTCGCGCCCACCACGGCCACGGTCTGACCGGCGGGTACTTCCAGGTCGAGGCCCTGCAGCACCGGCACGTCCGGGCGGTAGGCGAAGTGCACGTCCCGCAGCGAGAGCGCGCCGCGCACGTCGCCGAGTGCCAGCGCACGCTCACCGTCGACCAGGGCGCGCTGCGTGTCGAGCAAATCGAGCGCCCGTGTCGTGGACGCCATGGCGCGCTGGTACAGGTCGAAGGTCTCGCCCAGGCGCGTGAGCGGCCACAGGAGGCGCTGCGTGAGGAACACCAGCACCGAGAACGACCCGATGGCGAGCGTACCCGCGAGCGCCAGGTGACCGCCCGCGATCAACGTGGCCACGAAGCCCACCACGATGACCATCCGGATGATGGGCACGAAGGCCGCGCTGAGGCGGATGGCGTCCTGGTTCACGGCCTCGTAGCCACGGCTCTCCTTCTCGAGGCGCGAGAGCTCGTGCGCTTCGTTGGTGAAGCTCTTGATGGTGCGGATGCCGCCGAGGTTGATGGCCAGCCGGCTGTTCAGCGAGCCCACCTTCTCACGCACCCGCGCGTAGCGCGGGATGAGGAGCGCCTGGTAGCGAAACGAGCCGAACAGCACGAACGGCACGGGCAGGAACGCGAGGACCGCGACCGTGGGTGCGAGCGCGAAGAACACCGCGCCGATGACGAGCACCGTGGTGCCCACCTGGATGAGCTCGTTGGCGCCCGTGTCCAGGAAGCGCTCCAGCTGGTTCACGTCGTCGTTGAGCACGCTCATGAGCTCGCCCGTGCCGCGTTCCTCGAACCACGCAACGTCGAGCGACTGCACGTGGTCGTACAGCTCGATGCGCAGCTGGTGCTGGATGGTCTGCGCGAGGTTGCGCCAGGCCACCTGGAACAGGTACTCGAACACCGACTCGAGACCCCAGATGACGATGGTCAGCAGCGCCAGGGCCCACAGCTGGTGCACCGGGTCCACCACGCCAACGCGGGCGAGCAGCGACTCTTCACGCGTGACGACGACGTCCACGGCGGCGCCGATGAGCAGCGGCGGGGCCAGGTCGAACAGCTTGTTCAAGAACGAGTAGGCCGCCGCCATGCGCACGCGCGCGCGCTGCGGGCGCGCATAGGCCAACAGCCGCGCGAGGGGCCGGTCGCTCGTCGGGGTGGGGGACATGCCGCTTGATAGCCGCCATGGACCGGCTGCGCTACCGTCCCGCTCCATGGACGCGACCGTGATCGATGCTCTCCTGGCCCTGCTGACCCTGACGTCGATGGAGGTCGTCCTGGGCATCGACAACGTGATCTTCATCGCGATCCTCGTGGCGCGCGTGCCAGACGAGCAGCGTGAGCGGCTGCGACGGGCCGGGCTGGTGTTGGCGCTCGGCATGCGCATCGGGCTCCTGATGGCCATCGAGTGGATCATGAGCCTGACCGACACGGTGCTGAGCGTGGCCGGGAACGACCTGTCGGGGCGGGACCTGATCCTGCTGGCGGGCGGGGCGTTCCTCATCGCGAAGAGCACCCACGAGATCCACGACAAGGTGGAGGGGGCCGCGCGCCAGGACGACGAGACGCCCAAGGTCGCGGCCGGCGCCGCCTCGGTGCTTGCTCAGATCATCATGGTGGACGTCGTGTTCTCGCTCGACTCCGTGATCACCGCGGTCGGGATGGCGGACCAAGTGTGGGTCATGGTGGTGGCCATGATCGTGGCGACGGTGGTGATGCTGATCTCGGCCAAGCCCATCGGCGACTTCGTCGAGAAGCACCCGACGCTGAAGGTGCTCGCGCTCGCGTTCTTGATCCTGATCGGCGTGATGCTGGTGGCCGAGGGGCTCGGACACCACGTGAGCAAGGGCTACATCTACTTCGCCATGGCGTTCAGCCTGGTCGTGGAGATCATCAACATGCGGGTCAGGAAGCCCGCGGCGTCCGCGTCATGAGCGCGGCGCCGGACGGGGGCGGTCGGGCGTCCGACCTTCAGGCGCTACGGCGCACTCGCCGGGCTGCATCGAGCAGCTCGCGCACGCCGGACATGCCCGCGCGCTCACCGCACTCAGTGAGGTAGGCGAAGCCCTCCTCGACGGTGCCGACGGCCTTGGTGGGGCAGGCCGGCTCCACCAACCACAGCACGGCCGTGAGTGCGCCGCGGATGAGGGCGTTGTCCACCACGATGGCCATCCCCGCCGTGTATCGGCCGCTGCTCGCCTGCGACTCTTTCAGCCAGTCACCGAACAGCTTGCGTTGTGTCGCCGGCATGGCGTGACCATTGCGCGCATCGCAGAGCATCAGGTGTTTGGAGCGCCGGGCCAGCATCTGACGCTGCCCTTCGATGAAGCGCAGCACCTCCTCGTCCGGCACACGCTGGCTCGGGATGGTCACCAGCACGAAGGGGTACTGTGAGGTGTCGGTGTCGAAACGGTCCTGCATGTGGCCCCCCCAGCTTACCCCCGATTCCGTCAGGCGTCGCGCCTCCTCCCCCGAACGCCGAAGAACACGGGCGAGGGGCGCGGTGGAGGTGCCGACCGGATTCGAACCGGTGTGTGACGGTTTTGCAAACCGTTGCCTAACCACTTGGCTACGGCACCAACGAGGGCGGACTCATACCGTCCCGCGTGGCGCTTGTCCATAGTCTTGCGCCAGGAAAGCGCAGGAGCCGTCGAAGCCCCCCCGTGCGCATGGCTGCCCGGAACCAGGCGCTGGCGTGGTGGGCATGCGGGGGCTCCGCTTGAGTGTCCGTCCGCCCCGCGGTAGCCCTGCGTGATGCGCCGCTCCCACGTCTTGCTCTTCGCCCTGCTGACGTTGCTGTCCGCGACCACCCTCGCCCAAGACATCCCCGTCCCGGCAGGTAACCGCCGGAGCTTGCGCGAGGCCCCACCGCGCCCTGGGCCCGGCGACGTCGAGGAGCGCTCCCGGGCGCTCTTGGCCGCCATCCTGGCGGACGACCCGGCGCTGACCACGGACTTCTTCATGTCGCGTGAGGTGTTCCGCGCCATCAAGGGCATCTCCGACCCGGACGGACTCTACGACCGCATCGTCCGCATGTTCCAGAACGACATTCACACGCTGCACGGGCAGGTGCCGGCGGACGCACAGTTCGTGCGCTTCGAGTTCTCCACCCGTCGCGGCTGGGTGGGGCTGCGCGAAGAGTCGAACCGGCTGCCCTACTGGGCGCAGCGGCACAACCACATCGTCTACCAGAGCGGAGGCGCGGAAGGGCGGATCGAGGTGCGCACCATGATCGCGTGGGACGAGCGCTGGTACATCACGCACCTCTCGGAATTCCGGCATTGACCCAGCGGGCGGGCTCCGCTGCAATGGGCGTCTTCTCGGAGACCCCATGCTCGTCACCTCTCGTCCTCGCTCCGCACGCTCCCGCGCAACGCTCTGCGGGTCCCTCGGCCTGCTCGTCGTCGCCTCCTCGCTCGTCGCCTGCGGTGGTGCGCCGAGCGCCGCCCTCACCCGCGGCACGCTGCCGACGGCCGAGACGTCGCTGCTCGACCTGGTGCCGCGCGACGCGTTCTTCGCGGGGCGCCTCGACGTAGGCGCGCTACGCGGGACGCCGCACTGGGACGCGATCCTGGCCCAGCTCCAGCGCGAAGACCAGGCCATCGCCGAGCTCGCCGCCGACACCGGACACATGTACTTCGCGGTGGGGGGCCTGGTGCCGGTGCCCGCGCCTCCGCCCCCGTACGATGCGGAGGGCAACTACCGCTCGGCGCCGCCTTGGGCCGACCTCGCGCGCAGCCTGCACGGGCGCCTCCCCAAGCTCGTGGCCATCGCCGACGGAGGCGCTGCGCGGGCCTGTCGGCTGGCCAGCGAAGGGCTGGATGGGACGGAGCGACGGGGCTTCCGTGTGGTCGACATGAACGGTGTCGCGCTGGTCATGCGCGGGGACTCCTTCTGCGCCATGACGTGGACTCCGCTGGTGGACGCCCTGCTGGAGGAGAGCGGTCCCACGGCCGACATCGCGGAGCACCTCGTGGCGGGGCCCGGGGGGATCGCGAGGATGGCGCTGCGCCTGGACAGCCCGGCCGTGGCGGAGATGCTCGCCGACGTCACGTTCGACCCTGCCGCGTCCGAGGCGGAGGTCGAGATCCCGGAGGGCTTCTCGGACGAGGACGCCGAGCGCTACCGCGCCGACATGCAGGAGAACGCGGCTCGCCAGCAACGGATGGCGAACTTCTCCCGGGCCGTGCTGCGCCTCGTGACCCATGGGCTCACCGGGGTCAGCTGGCAGATCCGCAGCGAGGGCGACGGCTTCGAGACGCGGACCCAGGTGGTCACCAGCGACGAGGGGCGGATGGCCATGTGGCGCGAGCTCACCGAGATCCACTTCGACGTGCTGCGCGCCCTGGTCAGCTATCGCATCGCGAGGGAAGGACACCCCTTCCTCGTGGAGTTCGTGCGCGATGTGCGCATCGAGGAGCAGCGCGGCGGGTACCAGATCGTGCGTCACACGCGACACGAGGTCATCGCGCGCATGTTGGAGGCGGCCGTCCCCGAGCCCATCGAGTCCTTCGCCCGGGCCGTCGAGGACCCCGAGGGGCGGGCAGAGGCGGAGCTGCGCATGATGCTCGCCGAGGGGCCGCGCGACTCGGCGCAGAGCGTCATCGAGTCCATCGAGCCTCACCTGGACTTCGTGCGCGCGCAGCCGGATCCCTACTTCCGCGGGGACATGCTGACCACGCTGGCGCGGGCCTACGCCGTGCTCGGTCGCTTCGACGACGCGCGCGCGCTGCTCGAGGCCGACCGGGCGCGGCTCGTCAGCCCGCCGAGCGAGCAGGAGCAGTACCGCGACCACCAGGCCCGCGACTGGATCGCCAACTACAGCGCGCTCCTGTGCGAGCTGCACCTGGCGCAGGGCAACGCGGAGCGGGCGCTCGAGGCGGTGAGCGAGGCGGAGCACCCAGAGCACGTGTTCCTGGTCCGGAGCTGCGGCGCGGCCGCCTTGGCGCTGCTGGGCCGCGAGGAGGAGGCGCTCACGCGGCTGGACGCGGACACCACCCCCTCGCTCCCCGACTACGGAGTCGCGCGCGTGCGCGTGCTGCTGTTCGCGGGGCAGACCGCCGAGGCGCTCTCCGTGATGCGTGCCCTTTGCATGGGGCGCGCCGGGAACCCCGTCTGCCAACCGTACGCCGTGCACTTCGCAGACGCGCTGGCGAGCTCGGCCTCCTCCTTGGAGAGCGCGGAGCCCTCCCTCGGCGCCCTCCGCGGCCGCTACACCCGAGGGAGTGGGGACTTCGAGGCCGACACGCGCGCTGCACGCATCGTGGCCGCCGACTGTGCGTTGCGGGCGCGGCTCGCGGCCACGGCCGAAGCCACCCGCGAGGTGTGTGCCCAAGCGCTCGCCGAGACGGTGGCGGTGCATGGGGAGACCCACCCCGACGTCGCCGTCGTGCGCACGGCGTTCGCCACGGCTCTCCAGGCGGGTCGCCAGCGAGCGGAGGCGACCGCGCAGCGCGAGGCCGCGGCGCCCATCATCGAGACGCTCGGCCCACAGCACCCGCTCCGGGCGCGCCCCCGCCGCGGGCGCTGAACCCGGCGCTGCGTGGCGACCTCGGGCGCAACGGGGTCGCCAGCGCGATGTAAGAGCCGTTCGTCCACTGGGCTGCTAGCGTGCGGGAGTGAGGCACACCGCCACACCGCCCTCCGCCGAGCTCACGGTGACGCTGACCGTCGCAGACATGCTCGCGAGCATCGCAGCCCAGCTGCGGCTGTCGGGCGTGTCCACGCACCTCGTGATGCTCGTCCCGGTGATGGGGCTGCTGTCCCTCCTGACCGCCTTCTTGTCGCCCGACCCCGTCGACCGCGCGCACCTGACTTTCCCGCTGGTCACGTTGTCGCTGTCCGTGCTCGGGCCCGTGATCGTCTGGTGGCAGCACCGCACGCTGACCCCCGAGGCGCGCACGGTTCGGTTGGCCGTCTCGGAGGACGGCCTCGACTATCGCCTGGGTCGTAGCGTCGTGCACATCGCGTTCGCAGACGTGGAGCGGGTGGCGTGGACCGCGGCTTCCGTGGCGCTGCGCACCCGACAGCGGGTGGTGGTCAGCCTGCCACGTCGCGTGCTGCGGCCAGAGGTGGCGGCCGTCTTGGAGGATGCGCTGGCCCCCGCGACGGCGTTGTGCACGCGGGCGCGGCGCGCGGGGATGGTGCGCGTGGTGCTCGTCTTCTGTGCGTTGGTGCTGGGCTTCACGGCGTACTTCGTGCTGGTGCGGGCCGCGCCCTGAGCCCCCCAAGGCAGGTTGCTCGGGACAGCGACGCGGAATGCGGTCACCCTGAGCGGGTGCTGCCCCGCTCCGCGCTGCGCCCCGCCCTGCCTCGCCTCCGCGCGCTGGGCTGGTGTGCGGCTCTCGTGCCGTGCCTCTTCGCGTGCAGCGCGCCACGCGGGACGCAACGTGACGCGGGGCCAACGGGCGTGAGCGACGGCGCGACGGACGCCTTCGTGGAGACACCGAGTCCCGACGCTGCGCTCCGACACGATGCCTCGGTCCCTGGTGGCGACGCGGGCCGCGCCGACGGGGCATCGCCGCCTCCGCCTGGAGATGCGGGCGGCGACGCCATGCCGCGCGACGCGGGGCCGCGGGTCTCGCCGCCATCACCGACCTTCGTGGACGTCAGCGTGGTCGCTGGGCTGCATCACGACCCGGGCGAGCTCCGGGAGCCACCGGCTTGTTTGCTGGACTACGTGCACCGCAGCGGACCAGGGGACTACTGCCTACCCGAGCGCTTCATTGGGGCGGCCGCGGTCGGTGACTTCGACGGCGACGGCTGGCCCGACCTGTTCGTCACGCGCGTGGGTGGACCTGGGCAGCTCCTGCGCAACGGCGCGGACGGCACGTTCACGGACGAGGGCGCTGCTCGGGGCATCGCATCGACGGCGGTCCACTCGGGCGCGGCGTGGGTCGACGTCGAGGGCGATGGCGACCTGGACCTGCTGCTCCTCACGATGGGAGCGCTGCGCAACGAGCTCTACCTGAACGATGGCAGCGGACACTTCGAAGAGCGCGCGGTGGAGCGCGGCGTCGACGTCACCAGCGAACACGCACACGTCGGCACGAGCGTGGCGCTGGGCGACTTCGACCTCGACGGATATGTCGATTTGTTCGTAGGGGACTGGCACCCGGAGGGGGCGCTCGGCGCGCAGCCGGACCTCAACCGTCTGCTGCGCAATCGGGGCGCCGCCGCGCCCGGCTTCTTCGAGGACGTGGGCGCCGCGCTCGGCGTCGCGCTGGACGACGATCGCACCACGCCTGGGTTGCCCGCTGGGGCGTTCGCGTTTGCGCCCGCGTTCGTGGACCTGGACGGTGACCGCTACCCGGAGCTGGCGGTGGCGGCGGACTACGGCACGACGAGGCTCTACTGGAACGACGCCGGGCAGCGCTTCGTGAACGGGACGGCGGCGGCGGGCGTGTCCAACAACGCGAACGGGATGGGTTCGGCCTTCGGCGACTTCGATGGCGACGGAGTGCTCGACTGGTTCATCAGCGGCGTGCACAGGCCTCCGAACGCGACGGGCAACCGTCTGTTCCGCAGCGTGGGGGCGCGTCGCTTCGCCGATGTCACGGACGCGTTCGGGGTGCGCGATGGCGACTGGGGGTGGGGGGCAGCGTTCTTCGACGCCAACCACGACGGCGTGCTCGACCTCGCGCTGGCGAGCGGTTGGCCGGTGTACCCGTTCCTGGACGATCCGATGCGCTTGTGGCTGGGCGGCGCGGGAGCGCCCTGGGAGGACGGGGCCGCCGCGGCTGGCATCGACTACCGATCGGGGGGTCGTGGCCTGGTACCCTTCGACTACGACCGCGACGGAGATCTGGACCTGCTGGTCATCGGCAACACATCGCCCGCGGCGCTGCTCCGCAACGACGACCCCCCCGGCGGCTGGCTCGTGGTCCGTGCCGAGGGGGGCGTCGGCAACCCACACAGCCTCGGCGCCGTCGTGCGTGTTCAAGTGGATGCGGGAGGCGCCTGGCAGGTGCGCCACATCGGCGTGGGGGCGCACCTCTTCGCCCAAGAAGAGGCCGTGGCGCACTTCGGGCTGGGGGCAGGGGATGCGCCCGTACACGCGGTCGACGTGTACTGGCCCGCGACGGACCAGCGCATCGTCGTGCGTGACGTTGCGCGCGACGCGACGCTCACCGTGGCGCATCCGTAGAACCGGCCGAAGCCCCGACCCGGTCGGAAGGGCCCGACGCCTTGCACGTTGCCAATGGTGGGAGCACTGGTCGGCGGCGCCGCTGCTCCTCGCCCATGCGGGGCTCCGCCTGCGGCCCGAGCGTCAGGGCGCCGTTCCCCGCGAGCCTTGTTGCTCGTGTTACTGGACGCACGTACAGTGTGCGAATGTCCAGCCAGGCCTTCGACGGGCGCCGCCGCGCGCCCTGGCAGCGTGAAGTGGGGATCGCCTCGGTGCTCGAGCGCTGGGAGGAGGGTCGGCGCGGCAAGAACATGGTGCTCGAGCACGAGCTGCCGCCGCGTGAGGCACGCACCGGCCCCCTGCCGGAGTCGCTCACGGGCGCGGTCCGTGGCGCCCTCGAGAAGCGCGGCATCGAGACGCTGTACACGCATCAGCTCGAGGCGCTCGAGCTCGCGGCTGCGGGTCGGGACTTCGTGGTCGCGACGCCGACCGCGTCAGGCAAGAGCCTCTGCTACCACCTGCCCGTCATGGACGGCCTCGCGCGGGACGCCACGGCCCGCGCGCTGTACCTGTTCCCCACCAAGGCGCTGGCGCGCGACCAGGAGGACGGCCTGCGCGGCCTGCTGCGTGACGCGGGCATCGCGCAGGGGGCCATCACCTACGACGGAGACACGCCTGGCGACGCGCGGCGCGCGGCGCGGGAGCGCGCGGGGGTGCTCATCACCAACCCCGACATGCTGCACGCCAGCATCCTGCCCCACCACGCCAACTGGGCGCGCTTCTTCGCCAACCTGCGCTTCGTGGTGGTGGACGAGCTGCACATGTATCGCGGCGTCTTCGGCTCCCACCTGGCCAACGTCATGCGGCGCCTGCTGCGCGTGGCGCGCTTCCACGGCAGCGAGCCGCTGTTCATCTCCGCTTCGGCCACCATCGGCAACCCGGGGGAGCACGCGTCGCGCGTCATCGGGCGCCCCGTGCGCGTGCTGGGCGAGAGCGGCGCGCCGGCGGGTCCGCGGCACGTGCGCGTGTACAACCCGCCCGTCATCAACGCCGAGCTGGGCATCCGGGAGAGCTACATCAAGGCGGCCGTCCGGCTCACGGTGGATCTCGTGTCGGCCGAGGTGCCCACGCTCGTGTTCGGGCAGTCGCGCAACGGCGTGGAGGTGATGCTCAAGTACCTGCGCGACAAGCTGCCCGACATCCCGCCGGACAGCATCCAGGCCTACCGCGGCGGCTACCTGCCGGAGACCCGCCGGCGCATCGAGCTCGGCCTGCGCGAGGGGACCGTGCGCTGCGTGGTGGCCACCAACGCGCTCGAGCTGGGCATCGACATCGGCGCGCTCTCGGCTGTGGTGTGCGCCGGCTATCCCGGCACCATCGCGGGGCTCTGGCAGCGCTTCGGGCGGGCCGGGCGCCGCCAGGAGCCCAGCGTCGCCGTGCTCGTCACGTCCAGCCAGCCGCACGACCAGTTCGTGGCGCGCGACCCCGAGCAGATCGTGGGCGCCCCCGTGGAAGAGGCGCGCATCGACCCCAACAATGTGGAGATCCTCATCCAGCACCTGAAGTGCGCCGCGTTCGAGCTGCCCTTCTCCGAGTCCGACGCGTTCGGCGACGTCCCCGCGGACGCGCTGGCCGACGCCCTTGGGTTCCTGGCCGACAACGAGGTGCTGCACCCGGCGCGGGACGGTCGCGGCGAGCTGGTCTACCACTGGTCGGCGGACAGCTACCCCGCCAACAACGTGTCGCTGCGCAGCGTGGGCTGGGACAACTTCGTCATCATCGATCTCGACACGGACAAGACCATCGCCGAGATGGACTGGCGCAGCACGCACACCATGCTGCACGTGCAGGCCATCTACCAGCACGACGGCGGGCAGTTCCAGGTGGAGCGCCTGGACTTCGAGAACCACAAGGCCTACGTCCGATCCGTCGCCCCCGACTACTACACCACCGCGCAGACGCACACGCGCGTGAGCGTGCTGGAGCAAGACGACGGGGCCAGCGTGCGGTTCACGCCCGAGGTGTCGCTGGCCGCGGGCCTGGGCGACGTGAGCGTCATCGAGCGCGTGGTGGGCTACAAGAAGATCAAGTACCACTCGCACGAGAACGTGGGCTACGGCGACGTGCACCTGCCCGAGATGCAGATGCACACCACGGGCTTCTGGCTGACGTTCCCCGAGGCCTGGGTCATGGCGCGTCCCGAGCCCCGCGCCGCCGTCATCGACGCGCTGCGTGGGCTCAGCAAGGCCATGCACACCGTGGCCAGCATCGGGCTGATGGTCGATCCGCGCGACCTCGGGCGCACGCTGGGCGACAAGACCGACGCGGATGGTCCGCCCGGCAAGGGTCACGGTGGGGGTCCGGGCTTCGACCCGACCATCTTCCTGTTCGACTACGTGGCGGGTGGCATCGGCCTCGCGCCCCGGCTGTTCGACGAGCGCGAGTCGCTGCTGCAGCGTACGCGGGTGCTGGTCGAGTCCTGCGACTGTCGCGCGGGGTGTCCGGCGTGCATCGGTCCCGACGCGGGCGAGAGCGACGAGCACGGCGTGCCCATCGAGGCTGCGCTGCTGACGCGTAAGGACATCGTCCTGGACGTGCTGCGCTCGCTCGGCGTGGCGGCGCTACACTGAACGCCGCCACGCCCACCTCTCTTCGGGGGCGGTCGAGACGCTCTGTGGTATGAGTAGCCGGTCGCGAGACCGCGGTCGTCGCCAGCCGCCGCTGCGAGTAGGATCTTCCACATGTACATCAAGGCGCTCCGACTCAAGCGGACCAAGCGCATCCGTGATTTGACACTGAGATTCGTCAGCACGGATGGCACCCCGCGCCCTCTGACGGTGATCATCGGAGAAAACGGTACCGCCAAGACGACGATCCTGCAGGCGATCGCGCTGGCAGCGACTGGGCGGTCGCAGGTGAACGTGCTCGCCGGGGACGTTGTAGGGCACCTGCGTGATCGACGTACCAGTGATCCCCTCAGCATCGATGCAGCATTCGTTGTCCCGATGCCGGCCGGCACGGGCGATGTCGCAGCATCCAACCCGCGCATGCTGACTTCTCAGCTGTGGCTTGGCAGCGACGAGACCGTCATCCGGGGCGCCGACGAGGAGTACGAGGACGGGGCGAAGAGCGACGGCATCATGTCCATGGGCGATCCTGTGGGTGGTACCTCGCGCCTCGACGTGGTCCGGTCGAAAGGAGAGCGTGGCTACTTCGTAGCCGCCTACGGCGTGGCCCGACATCTTCCCTCTCCGGCGAAGACGGTCGACCTCAATCGGCCCCATGTGGACCGCATCCAGCCACTGTTTGGCGCCAGCGCACAACTGACCGCCTTTCGGTTCGCCGACTACTTCGACGACGATCGAGCGCGGCACTTCGCATCCGAACTCGCGCGGGTCATCGCGTCGGACCTCGTGCCGGGTATCGAGGGGCTCGAGCTGCGCGGGCGTGGCGGAGTCAAACAAGCTGGCGACCTGATGGAGCGGGACCGTGTCCACCAGACCTTCGGTGGCACCTCCTACAAGCTCCCAGCGGTGGCGCTCGCCCACGGATATCAGTCGACCCTGGCATGGATCTCGGACGTGTTCGGTCACTACATGCTCGAGCATGGTGGGAAGCCGACCATGGCCGAGGTGCGTGGTCTCGTCTTGGTCGATGAGATCGACCTCTATCTGCATCCAAGATGGCAGCGTACGTTGATCCCGGCGCTGATCCGTACGTTTCCGAACGTGCAGTTCGTCGTGACGACCCACTCACCGGTGGTACTTGCCAACGTCGCTCCCGCATCCATCGTCGTGCTTGGCCAGGACCCCAACACCGGGGACATCCTCGCGACGCACATCGATCCCATGACGGAGGAAGTCTCGCTCGTGCCGATAGCAGACGCTAGCACTGCGCTGCCCGACCCACGGGTCATGACCGGGACCGAAGTGTACGAACGCTTCTTCGGCGTCGAGGGGCTTACACTCAACGAGCGCGGCGAGAAGCTTCGGGAGTACTACCGGGTCGTCACCGACCCCGACCATCGATTGCACGACTCGGCAGGCATAGCGACGCTGAGGAGCCAGCTGGAGTCGCTGGGGGTCTCGGATCTCCCGTTGGTCGTGTCGGATGGCACCCGCGACACGGAGGATGGACGCCATTGATCCGCGTGGTGCGTGGACCTGAGCCGGCTGAGCTGACGGCGAAGCGTGTCGCGAAGCTCCTGAATGCGGCGGACTCCGACGTCTCGGGAGCATCCGTCAGGTTCGATGGCTACGGCATCGCCAAGCGGGCTCTGTTCGCCGCGCAACATGGCAAGTGCGCGTACTGCGAGCGAGTCGTCGGGTACGACTCTCAACCGGTGGAGCACTTTCGGCCCAAGGGCGGCGCAAGGCCAGCGACACTCCCAAACGCGGGGTCGGACGCCCGGCATTACTGGTGGCTCGCGTGGACCTGGGAGAATTTGTTCTTCGCTTGTGTGTCCTGCAACGGCGTCAACCGAAAGGGAAACTGGTTTCCGCTCGCAACGGGTGAGCGCCTCTCGCTGCCGGACGCAGAGCAGTTGCGCAACGGAGCTGGCCCAGCATTCGAAGTGCATCGCGAAGATGCACTTCTGCTAGACCCTGCACAGGACGACGCGTCCGAGCATCTGCGGTGGGTTCCTCGAGACCGTCGCGTGCTGTGGGAGCGTTTTCGCTACGTCTTGGTCGCCGTCACTCCGCGCGGCCAGGTCACTCTGGAACGACTCGGACTCGCCTTATTGGAGGATGAGGTGAATCGTCACGTACGGGCCACGTTGATACCGCTTCTGCGCCAAGCCAACGGCGGCGCCTGGGGGCCGGGTCACGAGGCAGATCTCGCTGAGTTGCTCAGCGATCAGGCGCCCTACGCGGGAGCGTCGCGGTCGGTGTTCTCGTTCCTCTGCGACTACCTCGCCCTGCAGCGAGGGGACCCATCGCTGCCCCCATCGTCCTGAGGAGCGCCACGTACGCTGCGCCCAACCGGGGCTGTCGTGTCTGAGTGGGTCACGCGTACGCGAGCCCGCCCACCAACGACACGCGGAAGCGGTGCTGGGCGCGTGGCGGGTGCAGCACGAGGTGCACCACCTCGCTCTCCTCGTGGGCATCGCCTGCAAACGCGAAGGCCACGAAGGGCAGGGTCGCGGGGGCCACGGCGATCAAGGGGATGGCGATCACGATCACCATCGGGAAGAGCATCGCGGCAGTCACGAGCGTGACCGCGATCTGCACCCACACGGGCATGACCGAGTGTTCGCTGAACATCTCACTCTCTCCTTTCGGCGGCCAAGAGAGCCTCGGATCGCGCGTCCCGACGTGGTGCCGGGAGAGGCTCCGTGGTCGTCTGCCCTCAGGGTAGCAGCGCGGATCGCGGCATGCCCAATGGCGTTCTGGTGCGTTCGGTGGCGCCGGACCTTTACATGGCGCGCGGCTCCGACTACGCATGGCGCGTGTCCTCGTTGCGCACGCGCCTCGGTCGGCTGACGTCGCCCGTGTCTCAGGGGCGCGGGGCGACGCCCGGCGCCGAGCGGGATGTCGCGCGCGACCACGCCACGGCCACCGCGAGCGCGGAGGCGCGCCACGCGCAGACAGAAGTCGCCACCGAGGGGATGACCAGCGTTGCGCCGCACGGCCAGGCGAGCGTGCCTGCGCTCGGGGCGGAGGACGACCCACGTGCCAGCATGCGCGCCGAGTTCGAGCGGCTGCGCATGCACGGTCGGGCGACCCGTCGTGCCCCCGAGCGAAGTGAGCGTGGCGCCCGGGGGGGCGGCCCCCGTGTGGACGAGCTGCCGGGTGAGACCCACCTCACGGCGTTCGGCGAGCTGCACGTCGTCTCGCACCGCTGCGCCGCCGACCACCATCACGGGGCGCGCGCCATCGCCCCTGCGCGCCACGTCGACGGGGACGTCGTCGCCACGCTCGCGCTCGACCCCCAGATGCGCGGGCTCGACTTCTCGCGCGCGCTGTACATCGACACGGAGACCACCGGGCTGATGGGCGGCACGGGCACCGTCCCGTTCTTGATCGGCACGGCCGCCTTCGAGGGCGAGGCGCTGGTGGTGCGCAAGTACATGCTGCGCCGGCTGGGCGAGGAGGTGCCCATGCTGCAGGCGCTGGCCGAGCAGCTGCGCGCCGCCAGCTGCGTGGTGAGCTTCAACGGCAAGAGCTTCGACTGGCCGCTGCTGCGCACGCGCTTCGTGATGAACCGCGTCAAGGCCCCGCCCGTGCCGCCGCACCTCGACCTGCTGCACTGCGCCCGGCGCGTGTTCCGCGAGCGCATGGAGCGTGTACGCCTGATCGACATCGAGCGCGAGGTGCTCGGCTTCACGCGGGTGGACGACGTGGCCGGCGCCGAGATCCCCGAGCTCTACATGCGCTACCTGCGCGGCGGCGACCCCGAGCCCATCGCGCGGGTCATCGACCACAACCGGCTCGACCTGATTGCGCTCTCCGCGCTGCTGGCCGAGCTGGTCGGGAGGTTCCAGGGGCTCGGTGCCGAGAACGACCCACGCGACCGGCTGGCGTGCGCGCGCGTCGCCGAGCGCGCCGGGGACACGGCGCTCGCGACGGCGCTCGCCAGCGCGGCCACGGATGCCGAGGCGCGGGGCCCCGCGGCGGCCCAAGCTTGGCTGCTGCGCGCGCGCGTGGCACGTCGGTCCGGGGACGAGCCCGCCCAGGAGGCTGCGCTGCAGGCGGGGGTGAAGGCCCTCGAAGGCGCGCCCGAGGTGGACGTCGCGACGCGCGCCGCGCTGCACCTGGCGCTGGCCAAGCTCTACGAGCACGGCCTCCGGGATCTGGCGCGGGCCCACGAGCACGCCCGGTACACCGTCCCGGCCGAAGACGAGGCCCAGCGTGACAAGCGCTGTGAGCGCCTCGCGGCCAAGCGCCGGGCCGCCGCCGCCGGGTCCAACTGACCAGTTTGTGAGCCACCCCACGTGGTGTCCCGTCCGTGTCCCGCAGGTCGAGACCGGACCGTGCTCGTTCGGCGACAGCGGACTCGATCGCCCTCACGGCAGAATGCGCGAAGCTCATTTTTGGGTCGTGTCCGCCGCAGCAAAATTCGCTATGGTCCCCCCATGTCCGACGACGAGCGGACCACGAACCCCCATAGGACGGTCATCACGGCCGCCGACATGCCCCCCCAGGCGCCCAAGCACCAAGATGCGTGCTTGGTGGTCATCTACGGGGACGACCTTGGCCGACGTGTCCCGCTGACGCGCCGGCCGATGGTCATTGGGCGCTCCAGCAAGGCCGACGTCCAGATCGACCAGGAGAGCGTGTCGCGCAACCACTGCCGGCTGATCTTCCACAAGGACGCCTACGCCCTGCAGGACATGGGCTCCACCAACGGCAGCTACGTCAACGACACGCTGGTCGACACCATCGTCCTGCGCGACGGTGACCAGCTCAAGGTGGGGCGCACCATCCTCAAGTTCATCGTGGGGGGCAACGTCGAGGCGCAGTACCACGAGGAGATCTACCGCCTGATGACGGTGGACGGCCTCACGCAGGTGCACAACAAGCGCTTCTTCGACGAGGCCCTCGATCGCGAGGTGTCGCGCTGCACCCGCTACGGTCGCACGTTTGCGCTGGTCACGTTCGACATCGATCACTTCAAGTCGGTGAACGACACGCACGGTCACTTGGCGGGGGACGCCGTCCTGCGACAGCTGGGCGTCCTGGTGCGTGATCACGTGAGGCGCGACGACATCGTCTGTCGCACGGGCGGGGAGGAGTTCTCCATCCTGGCACCCGAGCTCGATGGCGCACACGGGCAAGTCTTCGCGGAGAAGCTGCGCACGCTGGTGGAGACGACCCACTTCGAGTTCGAGAGCACACGGCTGCCCATCACCATCAGCCTCGGCGTGGCCGAGTGGTCTACGGCGATGCAGTCCGGCGACGATCTGGTGCGCGCCGCGGACGCCAAGCTCTACGAGGCCAAGCGGGGTGGTCGCAACTGCGTGCGGGGGGCCTAGCCGTCGAGGCAGCCGGGCCTTCCGCTGGGCGCTCGCGAGAGGCGCGAGGCGAACGTGCGTTTGGGCATCACCACGGCTGGTTGGCCTTCATCACCAGCGCGATCAGGAGCTGCATTGCGCCGAGGGCGGCAGCGAGGCGCGTGTCCCGTAGACCAGAGACCGCCGCCAGCGCCGCCACGGGCACCATGAAGAGCCACATGCGCGCCACCTCGTTGGTGCCGGTCAGCGCGCTCAGGGCGAGCAGCATGGTGAACACCCCCAACGGCAAGAGCGTGCTGGCCGCCCGCCGCGCGTCGCGCAGGTGTGCCAGCGAAGCGCCTGCGCGCCAGACCAGGAGCGCCACCAGCGGCGCCCCAGCGTAGAGCGTCCACTCGAGGAACGCTCCGACGCGCCACGGCTCGGCCGGGACCCCAGCCTTCCATCGTGCATGGTACGCGAGGGCTGCTTGGAAGCGCTGGACGGGGTGATACTCGAGCCAGGCCATGAGCGCGCCCGTGACCGCAGCCACCCCGAGCGCGAAGCCGAACAGCGTCAGCAGCGCGCGCCTGCTGGCGTGCGTCTCCGGAGCGCTGGCGAGAGAGACGGCGAGGACCACCCCCACCGCGAGGCCGAGCGCGGGCACCAGCGAGAAGCTGACGTACAGCCCCAGGCCGAACAGGCCTCCCGCGAGCAACGCGAAGGTGAGCAGCTGCACGACCAGGGCAACGCTCCCACGCGTCGGGTTCGCCTGCATGGCACGGCAGAGGCACCACAAGGCCAGCAGGGCCAGCAGGGGGTAGCACGCGCCGTCGAGGTGATACGTGATGAGCAGGAGCGCCGGGCTGGTGGCTGTGAGGATCGCCGCCGCGCTCGCCGCGACGAGCGCGCTCTGGTCTTCGGAGGGGCCTGTGCCGTGATCGCCGTGCAGACGCACGCCGAGCGCCAGCACGAGAGGCGCCAGCAGCGCGGTGGCCAAGGGGAAGAGCAGCGCGGCGGCCACGAAGCCGTCCTCGAACCCTGACACGCGCGCGCTGTGCCGAGCGAGCTGGCGTAGGGGCGCGAAGTGTCCGGCCAGCGGGCCCCGCCCGAGCGCGTCGAGCCCCATGTAGATGGCCAGCGCGCCTGGGGGCTTGCTCGGGGGAAACGCGCCTAGCTGCCGCGTCTCTGCCAGCTCGTCGTAGCGACGGAGGGTGTCCAGCTGCACCTCGCGCCGCTGCGCCGCGATGACGTGGAACTCGCCGTGCCCACCCTCGTGTCGCGACAGGAGCGACTCCACGCGGCGGGCGTCGAGCGGCACGAACAGCGCCTGGCTCGACAACGCCAACACAAACACCGCGGCATACGCGCGGATGCGCCGACCGTTGCGCGCCGCGTGGAGCGCGACGCTGGCCAGCCACGGTACCAACACGCACACCGCGAGCATGGCCCAGCCCGCCCCGAGCCCCCGGAACGTGGGGCCATAGAACCACGCAGGGATGCTCCGCAGGTAGGGCAGCCCTGCGACCACCAGCGCGACCTGCACGCAGCACAGGGCGCCCAACCCCACCAGCGCGGCCCAGGTGCGCGCCCGGTGTCGGCGGGCCGAGGTGGTCGCGTGCGTCACCGGGCGGCCTCAGCGACGCTCGGCCACGAACGCGAGCCCGACGGAGGGGGCGTGCGGCGCGAGCAGCCGCGCGTCGAGCGCGTTCAGGGTGTCGGTCAACGCCACCAGTCCCCGAGGCGGGAGGCGGTCGCGCACGTGCAAGCTGCGCTTGGCGTTCCCCGTCGCCGCTGCACCGCTGTTGGCGGCGTTGGCCTTGAGCGCGCGTTGGAGCAGGCCAGGCACGTAGAGCTCGGCGGCTGCGGCGAGGGCGCCCGACAGCCCCGTGACCTGGACCACCTCGAACCCGGCCTCGTTCAACCAACGCGCTGCTTGCTCACGACGGACCAGCCACGCGTGCCCGTAGCCGTACGCGCCCACCGGCAGCGGCGCGCGCGAACGGCGCCGGACGTGGTTGATAGGGTCGTAGGTCACGGGGAAGTCGTGGTTCGGGCAGGTCAGCACCAGCGTGCCACCCGGCCGCGTCACACGGGCGAGCTCGCTCACCAGAGCCAGTGGCTGCTCGACGTGCTCGATGACCTCGAGGCAGGTCACCAGGTCGAAGCTCGCGTCGGAGTAGGGCAGTCGCGCGCCCGACACCTGGGTGTAGCGCACGTTCGGGAGGTCGGCGTTCAGCGTGGCGGCGCGCGCGAGATCCCCCGCGTTCACGTCGCAGGCGTCCAGCGTCTCGGCGTGTTCCGCGAGGCAGGCGTGCAGCTCACCCTCGCCACATCCCACGTCCAGCCCTCTCGCGAAGGGCTTGCCGGCCCCGTCGGCGCTGCCCCTTGCGCGCCCCAGCGTGTCGAGGGTCGCGGCGATGTACCGCTCCCGAGCGCGGTAGGTGGGGAAGAGCAGCTTGAAGTTCATGGGGTCGGTTGGGCCAGCGCTCGCGCGCGGCGGGCGGCGCCGTGGCGTAGTGCGAGCGCGACGAATTCCAGCACGGCGCGCCCGATCACGTCTACCCGCGCGCCGCTCTGGAGGCCAGCCTCTCGAGGCCGGTGAGTGACGGGCAGCTCGCCGATGCGGAGCCCGGCGTGGCGGGCGGCGCTCAGCATCTCCGCGTCGATCAGCGCTCCTGTGGCGTGCAGCCGCAGGTCGTCGAACAGGCTGCGTGGATAGACCTTGAAGGCGCAGTTGACGTCGCGCACGGAGACACCCAACAGACCGTTGACGGCCGCGCTGAACGTGCTCCCGAAGAAGCCACGGAGCGGCCCGTCACGGCGCTCCGCGCGATAGCCGGTCACCACGTCGTACCGCCCCAGCAGAGCGAGCAACGCCGGGAGCTCGTCGAGATCGAACTGGCCGTCTGCGTCGGTGTAGAAGATCCAGTCCAAGCGAGCTTGCTCGAACCCGGAGCGGAGCGCCGCGCCATAGCCCCGGTTGGTCGCGTGGGTGATGACGCGCACGCGCGCGTCGTCGGAGGCGAGTGACCGGGCCACCTCCGAGGTCCCGTCGCGGCTCCCGTCATCGACGATCAGCACCTCGCACACGTCCGCGCACGCTGCACCGACCTCGAGGGCGGCGCGTACGACATGGGCGAGTGATGCCTCTTCGTCGTGGGCTGGCAGCACGATGCTCAGCCCGCGCACGTGGGCTGCGCCCGCGAGGGCGTCGGAGGACGAAGGCGTGGGCACGGCGACGGGATGGTAAGGGGCGCTCATCGCCCCGGCAACCCTACGACCGCGGACCGCTATTCCCCACGGGGCGTGCCATCCCGCGCGTCCTTCGCGGTGGAAGCTGCTACGTTCCGCACCGTGTCGGAACCGCCCGTGAGTGACAGCGCACCCGAGGACCTCCCCCTGTGGCCAACGAGCACGGCCACCCGGCAGACGTGGGTCTCCGTAGCGCTCGTCGCCGTCGTCTACCTGTATGTGGTCCCGTACTTCCCGGCGCTGAACAACCCGAACGAGAACGTGCGTGTGTACATGACGGCGGCGCTCGTCGAGGATCACTCGTACGACATCGGCGGCCCACGCCGACGCTGGGGGTGGGTCAACGACGCCGCGTGCGTGGACGAACTCCCAGACCGGACGCTGGTGCCCTGTGAGCGCACTGCCCCCGCTGGGGCGGTCCGACGCTACTACTCGGTCAAGGCGCCGGGAGCGAGCTTTCTCGGCGTGCCGGGCTACGCCATCTACCACGCGCTGCTCGGTGAGGGAGACGAGCCCGAGCTGCGGTGGGCCGTGTACAGCATGCGCCTGAGCGGCACCATCCTGCCGACGCTGCTTTTCTTGTTCGCCTTCCATCGCTTCCTGTGCCGCCAGACGCGGCGCCGTTGGCTGCGAGAGCTCGCGTTCTTCGGCGTCGCGCTCGGCTCGGTGATGCTCGGCTACGCATACATGTTCGCGAGCCACACGCAGAGCGCTGCGTGCGCGTTCGGCGCGTTCATGATCCTGTTCGATGCCCGCGCGCGGAGCCGCTCCCGGGGCTGGGTCCCGCGCCCCGCGCTCGCGAACATCTCCTGGGACCAGGCCACTGCAGCGGGCATGCTGGCCGCGGGGGCGAGCCTGTTCGAGTACCCGTGCTTCGTGGTGAGCGTGCTGCTGTCCGTCTACGCGCTCACCGCGGTCCGCCCGTGGTCGCGCCTCGTCGGCTTCGGGGTCGGCGCCTTGGTCCCCACGCTGCTGATGATGCACTTCCAGTGGCGCGCGTTCGGCAACCCGCTCTCGCCCGGCCACCTCTTCGTCGAGAACCCGAGCTTCCGGGCGATCCACCACGAGGGCTTCTACGGTGCGCAGTCGTTCCATTGGGACGGCGCCTTCGCGCTCCTCTTCGACGGACGCCTCGGTATGTTCGGGACCTCCCCGTGGCTCGCGCTCGGGCTGGTGGGGCTCGGCGTCATGCTCGTCTCGCCGGGCCGCCTGGGATCGCGGGTAGACGCCCTCTTTGCTGCGCTCGTCTGCGTCGGGCTGTACGTGTTCATCTGCTTCATGAACATCTGGCACGCGGGCTGGTCGGTGGGGCCACGCTATCTCGTCGCGCTGATCCCCTTCCTCGGATTCTTCGGTCTGGTCGCGCTGGAGCGCCTAGCGCAGCGCTGGCCGGTCGCTGCGGCTGGGCTCGGGCTGGGCCTGCTCCTCGCGGGCTTCGTCAGCGCCTCGCTCCCGTCCATGTACTACCCGCACCTCATGCCAGAGCTGTCCGCGCCCGTCTCCCAGCTCTTGCCCGTGCTCATCGGGCACGACTACGCCCCGTACAACGCGGGCAACCTGCTCCACTGGTACGGCAGCGCCTCCATGGCGCCGCTGGTGCTCGTGTTGCTGGCGGTGCTCCGGTCATCCGCGCCAGATGGCGTCGACCTCCCCTCGAGGGTGTCGCGCGTGGGTGTCAGCGTCGCCGCCGTGCTCATCGCGGGGGTGGTCGTCGCGCAGCACTTCGTCTGGGAGCCCGAGCGCACCCGCGCCGTGCGCGACGCGGTCGCGTTCGTATGCGAGCACTGGACGCCCGAGGGCCACGATCGCGCCGCGGCGCTCGCCTCCTCGCGGCGTATCGACGAGGTCGAGCTGCGGACGGAGCTGCTGCGCGCAGAAGGGCGTGACGACGACGCTGCCCAAGCGCAGCGACGTCTGGACAGCTTGCGCGCGGCCGAAGAGACCCGCGCTCGCCGCCGAGGGGAGGAGTGATGGGCTCGTTGGGAGCGCGCGTGCGAGCGTGGCTCTCGGGCGTCGCGGTCGACGTCCGGGCAGAGCGGCGGGTCGCCTTGCTGGTGACCCTCGGCCTTGCACTCGGGCAGTGGGGGAGCGCCCTGGCGACGGGGCTCCACACGGGCTTCGGCGACTGGCAGATGGTCCACCACGGCTGGGAGG
Source organism: Sandaracinaceae bacterium (assembly GCA_020633055.1). Taxonomy (NCBI): domain Bacteria; kingdom Pseudomonadati; phylum Myxococcota; order Polyangiales; family Sandaracinaceae; species Sandaracinaceae bacterium. The sequence continues at coordinate 792,780 of JACKEJ010000006.1, forward strand.
CCGCCTGGGTGTCGGTGACCCGCTTTGGAGAAGTGCCGCTCTGGGACCCCTTTCACTGCGGCGGGGTTCCCCAGCTGGGCAACCCGGAGAGCCAGGCCTTCGGTCCTCAGTTCCTGCTGGCGTTCCCGCTCGGGACCACGCTGGCGTTGAAGGTGTTGCTCATCCTGCATGCGTGGTTCGGCTTCTACTGGGCCTACCGCTGGGCGCGCGCGCACCACGGCCTCGGCATCATGCCCAGCTACGTGGCCAGCATCACGTGGGCCGCCAGCGGCTACTTCGCGTGGCAGATCGGGGGAGGGCACGCCACCTTCCTGCCGTTCTACTTCGCGCCGGGACTGCTCATGGCCGCGAGGGCGTCCGCGACCGACGCGCGAGGTGCCGTCGCGCTGGCGGGGCTCATGGGTCTGACAGTCATGGAGGGCGGCACCTACGCCTTCCCCTACTTCGTCGTCCTGGTAGGCTTCGATGCGCTGACCCGCCTGTTCACGCGGCGCACCGGTGCAGGAGCGGCCGACGCCCTCACGCGCCTCGGATCACGTGGCGCCGTCCTGCGGGGTGTGCTGACGGCCGCCGCGCTCACGGGGCTGCTCGGCGCCATCCGTTTCCTCCCCATCATGGACGTGTTGCGGCGGTACCCTCGCACAGTCCCGAGCACCGACCGCATGCAGCCGTTCGAGCTGCTCGACCTGTGGGGGCGCTGGTCCTTCCCGTGGGAGCACCCACTGCACGACTTCGTCTGGCCGGAGTACGTCGCGTTCATCAGCCCGCCGTTGCTGGTCTTGGCCATCGCGGGCGTCGGGGTCGCCATCAACCGTCGTTCGCACGGCGCGTGGGTCGGCGTGCTCTTCTTCATCGCGCTGCTCCTCGGTGACCACGGCCCCTTTTCCCCGTGGGCGTTGCTGCACCGCCTCCCGATCTACGACTCGCTGCGTCTGCCCTCCCGCTTCTCCGGCCTGGCCACGCTCTACGTCGCAGCGTTGACGGGCTTCGGCTTCCAAGCGCTGCAGGACGTGTGCGCGCGCCTGCTGGCACGCCGCGCACGGCTCGACGTCGCGCGTGTGATGCGCTTCGTCGCGCCGGCGCTGGCGGTGGGCTGTACCGCCTGGCTCGTCGTGTGGAGCGCGGCGGTGAGCAACAAGTTCCACGACCCACCGCTCGTGGAGCAGCCTCCGGCCGAGTCTTTCCACTTCGCGCCGCCACACACCTATGGCCTGCTCGTCGCCAGCTTCCCGCGCATGAACGTCGGCACCTCCATGTGCTACGTGGGCAACATGAACTGGCGCATCGGGAGTGGGATGTGGACCGGGGAGCGTCCGCAGGCGCGCGTCGAAGGCCGGCGCAACCGGGCCGGCGAGGTCGTCGAGGTGGCGCGTACCCCCAACCGCTTCCACGCGACCGCGCAGCTCATTCGTGACGGCCGCGTGGTGTTCAACCAGAACTACGACCCCGATTGGCAGAGCAACTTCGGAGAGGTCGTCGAGGATCGAGGCCGCCTCGCCGTCGATCTACCCGAGGGTGAGCACAAGATCATCGTGCGGTACGCTCCCCACACCTTCGTGCCGGGTCTGACGGGTACCGGCATGGGGCTGCTGCTGTCTTGGCTCGTCTTCGTGTACGGCTACCGCCCGCGCGGCGAAGAGACCGCGGCGGCGTGAGTCCCCCGCCGCGCACCTCGACGCCGCGGAGCTCGGCGCTCAGCGGTCGAAGTGGGTGCGTCGGTCGAAGTCACGGTGGGTTTCGTAGAGCGCGTCGTAGTGAACGACGAAGTATGCGCTGTTGACCAGCAGCGCCAGCAGACCGGCGGCCGTCGTGACGCGAGCCCAGCCCGTCGTCCAGCGCGAGGGCCAGGCCTCCGCCACGACGAACGGGACCAACGCGAACAACAAGAACGGGGTGATGATCTTCCGCAACACGCTCCATCCCGCGGGCTCCATCGCCCATGGCAGTTCGTGCATGAAATTGAACCCGTACATGACGAGCAGCCCGACCAACAGGAGACCGCCGAAGAGGTTCGGGCGCTCGAGCAGGTCGTCCAAGAAGTGGCCCGCGCCCAAGCACACGTACGGCATGACGGGCAAGATGTACCAGCCGAAGGTCCAGTTCCCGCTCGAGAGCGCCAGCGCCGCGAGATACACCAGCGGAGGCAGGCTGAGCACGCTGCGCCGCGCGTCGTCCAGCTTGCCGAAGCCCAGCGCGTAGCCGAGCCACGCGAACAGGACCTGCCCGTGTCCGACGAGGTTGTGGTTGATCAGGCCGTCGGCGAAGAATCGCGGGAAGATGTTCCAGTGGGCGGGGCGCCCGGACGCCTGGTGCGCCGTGCTGAACACGAATAGGTCCCAGTCGACGTACGCCCCGTAGAGCGCCAGCGGGAGCAGCCCCAACACGCCGCCCGCGCACGCCACGAGCGCAGGCCGGATGCCGCCGTGGAGGAAGAACAGCAACACCAGGGGCGGCAGGAAGAAGGCCCCCGGGACCTTGGCCAGCGCCCCCAGACCCGTCACGAAGGCTGCTGCCCAGATGAAGCGCTCGCGACGGTCATCGTCCGCCTGCCAGCGCAGGAAGAGGTAGACGCCCAAGAGCGCGAGAGGTGTGAGCAGCGCCTCCTCTTTGATGACACGCTGCTGCACGATGAGGGTGGGGAGGGCGCTGTACAGCAGCGCGGCGAGATAGGGCGTGCGCGAGCGCGGGAACAGCTGGCGCCCGATGGCGACCAGGAGAAGCAGCGAGGGCACGTAGAGCGCGATGGGGACCAAGCGCGTATACGTCAGGCGCGCCTCGAGGTACGTGCGCGCCCCGCCCAGCTTGGCTGCAGCTCCGGCCAGCAGGTGCAGCAGGGGAGGGTGCTCCAGGTATGGCCTGATCACCGCGAAGGGGTTGAGGCCGAAGTAGTCCACCTGCTCGACGGCGACGCGGTCCCCATACACGTCGGCCCACAGCGACCAGCCGCGCGTGCCACCGTCGGTGAGGAGCTGGAAGCCATTCCAGGTGGCGAACAGCTCGTCGGGGTTCTCGCCGTATTCCGGCATGGCGGCGTAGTCGAACAGGCGCGCGCCCAGCCCGAACGCGAGGATGGCGAGCAGCGCGGCCAGCCCCGCGCGACGCCGAAAGCGTTCAGGGTCCCGCGTTCCGAGCAGGACACCACACGCCACGAGCAGGGCGGTGCCCCAGAGCACCCAGGGGAGGGCGGGCGAGCGGGTCAGCGGGAGGGGGTGTGAGGGACGCAGCGCCGTCACGGGGACGCGCGCATAGCCGCTCCCGGGCTGCGTGGTGTCGCGAAATTCGAGGCCGATCGCCGCGTCGTCCGGGAACTGCGCGTCGAGCACGAGCGTCAGCGGGTGGCGCCCGGGGTCGAGGTCGACCGCCTCGCTCGCCACACGCAACGCGTTGCGCCGTGTGTGCCGGGGACGGATCGTCCAGCGCGCGCCCGCGGGCACTTCGATGGTCCCGTCGAGCGTCACCCGGTAGGGCACGCGACCGCGCGGGAGCGGGTGCGCGCGGAAGTTCCAGCGCTGTACCAAGATGGCGTTGATGCGGTGCTTGGTCTCGAACAGAGGGCGGGGCTCGTAGCCGTGGTAGACCGGAAACTCGCCACCCGGGTCGCGCACGGTGACGGCGATGTCGAGGCCGTGTTCCGCGCGTCGGAGCAGCAGGGGCGCCCCCACCAAGAGCGCCACGGTGGCCGCGGAGAGCGCGGAGAACGCGACCTTGCGGGCGCTCATCGGTACGCCTCCGGGACGTTCGTCGTGCCGATGAACGTCTCCAACGTCTGCATCAGCTGGCGCTGCTCCGGCAGCTCGTCGTCCACCAGGTTGTTGCGTTCGCGTGGGTCCGCGAGCATGTCGTACAGCTCCACCGTGTCGGTCGTGAGGTCGCGGATGAGATGGTAGCGCCCTCGAATCAGCGCCTTCACGTGGTGCGTGGGTCGGGACCACGAGTTCTCTTGGAAGATCGGCCGGTCGGGCGCCGGACTGCCACCCAGCAGCGTGGGCAGCAAGCTCTCCATCGTCGCGCTCGATGGCGTCGGGACGCCCGCCAGGTTCAGCAACGTCGGGAAGACGTCGCCCGTCGCGACGGGCTCGGGCACGCGCCGCGGCAGCACGTCAGAGCCCAGGAAAACCAGCGGCACGTGGGTCACCTCGCGGTAGAGCGTCCGCGCGTGCGGATCACGGCCGTGCTCGCCGAAGTTCTCGCCGTGGTCCGCGGAGAGCACCGCGTAGCGTGGCCGCGTGTGGGCAGGATCGAGCACCAGGCGCAGCGCCTCGGCCACGAACGCTTGCACGTGGTGAATCTCCTCGTCGTACAGGTCGATGGACTGCTCTCCGAAGCGAACCGCCTCGTGGTCGACGTACGGGTGGTGCGGGTCGAAGAAGTGCAGCCACACGAAGCGCGGCGCGCGCTCCAGATCCCCGGGGGCGGCGTCGTCGGCGGGTGGGGCGAGCAACGCGCGGGCGCTCTCCAGCACGAACGGCCCCAGGTCTCGAGGGCGTCGGTGGCACACCTCGTCGAACTCGTCGAAGCCACGGCGCAGGTTCCACGCGACGTTCGCGAAGAGTGAACCGCACAGGCGCGCGTGGGTGGTGTAGCCAGCGGCTTTGAGGTGCTCGGCCAGGGTCGTCTCGCTCTCGGCGTAGTTGGGCGGAAAGCCCTCGGCCACCAGCTCCACCTGGAAGGGCGTCTTGCCGACCATGAGCGACCACAGGCTGGGGCCCGTGCCCGAGTCCTGGCTGTACGCGCGCTCGAAGACGATCCCGCGCTCCGCCACGGCGTCCAGGTCGGGGGAGGTCGGGTGCGTGCGGTACCCCATGAAGCCCAGGTGGTCTGCCCGTAGCGCGTCCACGGTGATCAGGAACAGATCCGGGGCGACACCGCTCAATGGAACGAACGCGCTCTCGGCGGCGCGCGCCGGCGACGCTTCGACCACGCTGTCGGTGCCGTCGCAGTTCTCGTCGACGCCGTTGCCCGGGAGCTCGCGCGCGAGCGGGTTGCGTGTGGCGTCGAGCGGCGCGCAGTCGCCTCCGAAGGGGAACGACGCCACGCCGTCGCGGTCGAGGTCGCTGAGGCTTTGGAGCCCCGCGACGAGATAGCCCGTGCTCCACGTGGCGCGGCCGGCGAAGGCACGCGCGCTGGGCTGGCGCCAGCTGAGCACGACCGTGGCCGCAGCCAGCACGGCGAGCGCGAGCCCGAGCGGAGCGGGACGCCGCAGCCCACGGGGGGCTCGGACGAACACCGCGAGGGCGACGAGCACGAGCGCCGTGGGCGCGCACAGCGCGTAGGCGCCCAGGTGGGAAAGAGTCTCGTGGTGCGTGGCGACGAGGAGCGCGCTCAGCAGCAGCGCGGCGAGCGCGAGCGAGGCCAGGAGCACGCGCGGAGTGGGGACCCGCGGGAGCGTGTCGAAGGCCCGGCGCACCGCGAGACCCACGAGCAGCGCGCCCCCGACTGCGGGGAGCGCGAGCAGGCCCGACGCCAGCGGGACCCAGGTGTCGCTACGGGTCGTCCGCACCACGAGCGCGACGGCCAGGGCCACGTCGAACACGAGGGCCACGGTGGCGACCGCCGACGACAGGATCCGGCCACTCACGCGGCGCGCTCGCGTCTCCTCGTCCGCCCGGAGGGCGAGCGCGCCCCGCGCCGACGCGCTGACGCGGTCCAGGCCACCGGGTGCCACGAGCGCTTCCAGCACCGCCGTCACGGCGGCGCAGAGCACCGCGGCGAGGGTGAACAACCCCAGGACGAGCAGCGCGCCCGACGCGCTGAACGGGACTTCACCGTCCAGGCTGGCCGCCAGCTCCACGGTGGTGGCCGCCAGACCGCCCACCAGCCAGGCGCGCAGCCAGGCCCCGGGCGGCGACCCGACCCCCACAGCCGGCGGCGCCAGACCCTCTCCTGCCGGCGGGGAGGCGCGGTCGTGTCTCCCGGCCTCGTCGGGCCGCGTTCCGAGCGCGTCTCTCGCCGGGGGATCCGCGGGTGGCTCGTCGGGGGGTACGGGCATGAGCCGCGGATGATAGAGGGCAAGCGCGTGGAGGGCGAGCCCATCGGCGGAACCCATCGGCCGAGCTCTCCGTGGGCTCAGCCCACCAGACTCTGCAGCAACGCCAGCAGGGAGGCCCCTCGCGCCGTGTGGGCTCGCACACGCGCCTCGCGCGTGGACTCGCCTGTGACGGCCAGCGTCAAGCGCGCGTCGGGGTGCAGCACGTCATCGAAGCGCGCCCCCCACTCGACCACACAGACGGCGCCCTCCTCGCGCCGCTCGAGCAGCCCGAGCTCCTCGACTTCCTCTGGTCCCGACAGCCGATAGAGGTCGGCGTGAAGGACGAGGTGACGCGCGTCGTACTCGTGGACCAGGGCGAACGTGGGGCTCGCGACGGGTTCGTCCTCCGGCACGCCGAGGGCATGCACCAACGCGCTGGCGAGCAACGTCTTGCCTGCGCCCAGGGGTCCCTCGAGCACCAGCAGGTCGCCTGGGGCCAGGGTGCCCGCGAGCGCGCGCGCGAGTGCGCGGGTGTGCTCTTCGTTCCGGAGTGGCATCACGTACGACGCGGGCTCGGCGTGGTCGGGAGGACTCATCGCGCGCGAGCATACTGCGAAAACACTGCGCTGCCCCCGCCGCGCCCAGGGCCGTGCCCAGAGCCGTGCCCGCCTTGCGTGCTGGACGCTTGGCTGTGACGATGCCCCGGATGCGCACCCCCGTCGTGACGCGCGTGCCCCTCACGCCTCGCGGGCGTCGCACCCTCGTGGTCGGCCGCGCCCACCTCGTGAGCTTCGCGCTGCTCGCCTTCGGGGTCGGCGTGTCCGCGTCACGCGGCGCCGCGCAGCGCCCGAGTCCCGCGGCCGAGGGGTCGCGAGCGCTCGTCACCGCAGACGAACCCAGGGATCGGGTGGACCTGCGCGCGCGACTCGACCCTTCTACGCACCGCGTCGAAGGGTCGCTGACGTGGCGTTTCACCAACCGCAGTCGACGCGCGATCGAAGCGCTGTACTGGCACCTGTATCCCAACGCCTTCCGAGCCCCCGAGCGCGGAGGCAGCGTGTTCTTGCGCGAAGGGGGCACGGCGATTCGACGTCGCGCGCTGGGTCGGGAGGGCCACCTCGAGCTCACCTCCCTCGCGCTGGACGACGGCACGGACCTGCTCGCCCGCTCGACCCTGGACGTCGGGATCCCGGATGACGCCACCCAGCTCCAGACGTCGCTCCCCCGGCCGCTCCCCCCCGGGGGCACCCTCACGCTGCGCGCCTCGTTCGTGACGCAGCTCCCGGAAGCGGTCGCGCGCTCGGGCTTCGCGGGGGACTTCCACATGGTGGCGCAGTGGTTCCCCAAGCTCGCGCGGCTCGAGCCGAACGGACGTTGGGCACACTTCCCCTACCATGGCATGGGCGAGTTCTACGCGGACTTCGCGGACTACACGCTCGAGGTGCGTGTCCCTGTGTCGCTCACGGTCGTCGCGGGAGGAGACGCGCGCCCAGCACGCGAAGAGGGTGGCGAGCGCGTCTACCACTTCGAAGCGCGTGCGGTGCACGACATCGCCTTTGCGGCGGCCCCCGACTTGACCGTACTCGAGCGCGACGCACCCGCTGCGCGAGGGGCTGTGCGGCTGCGCGTCGCCCACCCGCCGGGCTACGAGCACGCCGCGCAGGCGCAGCTGGAGCTCACGACCGCCGCGCTCCAGCACATGGCGAGTGCGTACGGCGACTATCCCTACGCCACCCTCACCGTCGTCGTCCCACCCGAGGCGGCGGTCGCCGTCTCGGGCATGGAGTACCCGACCCTCTTCGTGTCGAGTGGTCCGTGGTGGGCCTCGGCACGACCCTCGTTCGGGATGGGCGCGGCCGAGACCTGCGTCCACGAGCTGGCTCACCAGTGGTTCCAAGGCCTCGTCGCGACTGACGAGGTGCGACACCCCGCGTTGGACGAGGGCCTCACCAGCTGGGCGGCGATGGACTTCTTCCAGACGCGGGACGGACACGCCAGCGGGGGGCGTGTGGGTCGTGTCACGTTCGATGTCTTCGAGGTCGAGCGTAGCTACTCGCTGCCTCGCGTGACCCCGCGCTCCCCGCTGTCGGCCGCGTCGGACTTCGACACGGACGCCTACTTTCGTACGGTGTACGTGTACGTGCCGCTCGCGCTCGAGAGCGTCGCGCGGACTTGGGGCCGTGAGCGCCTGCTGCGGGCGCTGGGCGACTACGCGCGCGCCGGGCGCTTCCAGCACCCGGGTCCGCAAGAGCTGCGCGCAGCGTTCGAGCGCGAGTACGGGGCCTGGTTCGTCGAGGACGTGTTCGACGCGATCTTCACGCGAGGTTGTACGCTGCACACGGAGCTGAGCGAACCCGTGTCGCGTTGTGACGCGTCCGGGTGCCGCGAGGAGCTCGTGGCCCGTCGTCGTGGGTGCTTGCCCTTGCCCCTCCAGATCGAGATCACGTCCGACGAGGGCACGCGGCGGCTCCCGTTCCCCGCAGACGTTCACGAGCTGACTGTGGTCGTAGACCCCGCGCACGTGCATCGCGTCACGGTCGACCCCGGCCGCCGCAACTTGAGCGACCCGCGTCGACTGGACGACGTGCGGGTGTTTCCGGCGCGAGCCAGCACGCCGCCCACGCGTGGCGCGGGTCTGTCCACGCGCATGCTGTCCCTGTTCCAGCTGCTGCTCTCTCTGGGGGGGCCGTGAACGCGCGCGCCGTCCTCATCACGGCGGGGTACGTGCTGATCGCCGAGAGCGTGATCGCGGCGCTGCTCTCCCTCGGCGTCACGGGGCCCCTCGACGCGGCGTTCGCGAACGCGGGTGGCCTGCTCGCCGCGGCCCAGGCTCCCGGTGCGCCGTGGTTGATCGAGGGCGCGCTGCCGTTGGTGTTCGGGTCGCCGCGCGTTTGGCTCGCCGCGCTCGCCTGCGTCGCCGCGTGGGCGCTGCTCGCGCCCCTGCTTCAGCTCGTGTGGCTCGCTGGGCTGCGCTCGGGTGCGTCCGATCTTCCGGCGGCCGCCGCGCGGGGCGTGGCGCGGTTGGGCGCCGCTCTGCGTCTGCGACTCCTGCTGTTGGTGCCCGCCGCGCTCGGGGTTGGGACCATCGTCATCGCCGTCGTCTACGCTCAGCTGGTCTTCCGCGCGGCCTCGGACCGCGCCTCCGATCTCGCCGCGCTCGCTGCGCTCACGCTGGGGCTCCTCGGGCTCAGCCCCCTCAGGGTCGTCAGTGACCTCGGCCACGCCGCGCTGGTGCTCGAGGCCCCAGCCGCTGGCGAGGCCTTGGCGCTCGACGCGCGGCAGCGCACCTCCGGCCCAGGGGTTTTGGGCGCAAGTGCCGCGTTGGCGACCGCGCTGCGCGCGCTGTCGTTCGGGCTCTACGTCCGCTGGGCGCTGGCGACTTGCCTTGGCGTCGTCGCGCTCGTCACGGCGAGCGCGCTCACCGGCGTCCTCCGTGACGCGGTGGCGGTCGTGGTCGTCGTGCTGGCCGGCTTCCTCCGCTATGCGCTGCGCTCGGCCTGGCTGGCAGCCGCGCTGGGATCGCTTCCGCGCCTTCGCTTGGGCAGCGTGACGCAGAAGCTCGCGCCTCCCGCGCCGTCGTCCGCGTCCTCCGCCGAGATGCTCCCACCGTGATCCGTCACGATCTGGCGTACCAGCGCCAGCCCCAGGCCGATGCCGTGGCTGCGGCCGGAGTAGAACACTTCGAACAGGTGCTCGCGCGCCTCGGGATCGAGCCCCCGCCCGTGGTCGCGCACGATCATGCGCACGCTGTCGCCGCCGTCCACGACGCTCACCACGACGGTCTGGCCCGGCTGAGATGCCTGCAGCGCGTTGCGAAGCAGGTTCCACAGCACCTGGCGCAGCTGGTCGCCATCGGCCTCGACCACGAACTTGGCTCCCTCCTGTTCGGGGTCCCCCAGCGCGATGCGCACGCCCAGATCTTCCGCTTCCATGCGCGCTACCGACACGATCTCGGCGCACATCGCGCCCACGTCCACGGGGAGGGGCTGCGGGACGGAGGGGCGCACGGCGCGGAGCATGGTCGCCACCAGGTTGTTCAAGCGCTCGGTCTCGCGGAGCACGATGCCGAGCAGTCGCTGGTCATCGGCGTCCATCGTGGGGCTGTCCCGCACCAGCTCGACGCTCCCGGAGATGCTCGTCAGCGGGTTGCGGATCTCGTGGGCCAGGCTCGCGGCCAGCTTCCCCAGCTCGGCCAGTCGCTGCGCCTCGGCGGCCGCATGCTTCAGCTTGTTCACGTCCGTCAGATCCTGGAACGTGATGACCGCGCCCGTGACGCGGCCCTCGGCGTCCATCAGAGGTCCCTCGCGGAACCCTACGGGGAAGGTCGTCCCGTCGGGGCGGGTGGCGAGCCCCTCCGTGCGTTCGTCGTCCGCTTCGGAGAGCGGGAGCAGCTGCGCGGCGGGCAGACCCAGCAGGGGTGCCGGATCGGAGTGGAACATCGCCGCTGCCGCCGGATTCATGGAGTCCACACGCCCCGATAGATCCGTCGTCATCAAGCCAGACGAGAGCGATCGTACGATGTCCGCGTTGCGACGGAGCAGCTCCGCGACGGTACGCTCGGCGTCCGCGAGCTGCCCACCCGCGGTCTGCACGCGCAGCGCCAGGTTGGTCGCCAGGAGCGCCACCGTCCCGATGCCCACCACGTTGCTCAGCGTGAACGTCGCCAGCTCCACGGTGGAGAGCGTGCCCAGCATCTCGACCTGGTCGGGAGGGGTCGGGACGACGCCAGCCAGGACGCTCCAGCTCAGCCCCAGGAAGAGCACCACGGAGCTCCCCGCGACCCAGAGCGCCGTGCGGGGGCCAGCCACCATCGCGCCAGCGAGCGTCAGGAGTCCGTACAGGAACGTGAGGGGGCTGGCGGCCGCGCCCGTGAGCCACAGTAGACCTGTGGTCACCAGCAGGTCCATTCCCAGCAGGAGCGCCGTGGCGCTCTGTGCGCGACGCCCGAGACCCGCCAGCCCGATGGTGCTCGACGCGAACAGCACGACGTCCAGCGCGAAGATGGTGTCGCGCGTGAACGCGTAGCGTCCAGTGCCGAGGGCCGTCGCACCGACGAGGATCAACAGCGCCACCCCGAGGCGCACCATCAGCCACGCCAGCAGGCGGCGCTCGACTCGTGACCTCGGCTGCGCGACCACGCTCAGTGCTGCTGGATGTTGTCGGCGATGGTGAAGATGGGCAGGTACATGCCGATCAGGATGGTGCCCACGATGCCGCCGATGAAGACCATCATGAACGGCTCGATCAGCGACATCAGGCCCGCCACGGCCACGTCGACCTCCTCTTCGTAGAAGTCGGCGATCTTGTTGAGCATCGTGTCGAGCGCGCCGGTCTGCTCACCGACCGCGATCATCTGCACCACCATGCTCGGGAACACGGCTGTCTCCATCAACGGCTCGGACATGGTCCGGCCTTCACGGACCTGACTCGCGGTCTTGTTGATGGCCTCTTCGACGATGACATTGCCCGACGCGCGCGCGACGATGGCCATGGCATCCAGGATGGGGACGCCGGAGCTCAGCAGGGTGCCCATGGTGCGCGTGAAGCGTGCCACGGCGATCTTGCGCATGACGGGTCCGAGCACGGGCACGGTGATCATCGTCTTGTGCCAGAAGCGCTTCCCGCCGGGCGTCTTGTAGCTGTAGCTGATGGACGTGCTGATCGCGATGATGCCCAGGATGAGCCAGATCACGTTCCCGCGGAACCAGTTCGAGAAGCCGATGATCTTCTGCGTGAGCCACGGGAGCCCGTCCTCGGAGCCGAACTGCCGGAACATGTCCTGGAACGTCGGGATGACGAACTGCAGCATGATGGCGATGACGGCGAACGCGATGACCAACACGGCAGATGGATAGACGAGCGCCGAGCGCACCTGCCGCTGCAGCTTCACGCGCTTCTCGATGTACACGGCCAAGCGCCGCAGGATGGCGTCGAGGATACCGCCCACCTCACCGGCCTGGATGAGGTTCACGAAAAGGTCGTCGAAGACCTTGGGGTGCTCACGGAGGGCGTCCGAGAAGGTGCCGCCCTGTTCGACGAACCCCTTCACGTCGGTCAGCATCTTCCGAAAGATCGCGTTCTCTCCCTGGGTCGAGAGGATGTCCAGGCACTGCACCAGGGGCAAACCCGCGTCGATCATCGTCGCGAACTGGCGGATGAAGACGACGAGGTCCTTGTCGGTCACCCCCGTGCCGATGGTGATGTTGATCTCCTTCGGCTTCTTCTTGACCTTGACCGGGTTCAGCTGTTGCGTGCGCAGGCGCTGCTCCACCACTTCCATGGTGTCGGCCTCCATGACCCCTTTGCGGGTCTCACCTGTGCGCGCTTTCGCTTCCCAAACCCACTCGGCCATGAAACCTCCGGAAACCTTCTCTCGGAAGCCAGCATGCTACCGGAAGCGTGGGCAGCCCGTCAAAATCGGCTACACGATTGCAGCCACATTCGACGGGGCTACTGCTGCAGGTAGGGGTTGGTGCCGAAGCTGAAGCCCATCTGAGCGGGCGGCGGATCGGGCCGCGTCGCGGGTGGTGGGGTGGGCTCCATCGCCGGAGGCGGGGTGGGTTCGGCCGCCGCGGTCGTCGTGGCCGCCGCTGCCTCGCTCGACCCTCGACGACGGCCCACGCTGCGCATGTGGCCGCCTTCGGACCCGGAACTCGACTCGTCGGCGCCATCCTCGTGCGTGTCCATCGCGCTCGCAGCGGGTGCCTCGGCGACCTCGGGCGTCTCTTCCGGGGTCGCATCGGGGGTCGCATCGGGGACCGTGGCCGTGGCTGGCTGCGGCGTCGCTTCGACCACGGGCGCCGGTGTGGCAGGCCCGAGCGGCTGCGCCACGGGGGACGGCCGGTTGGCTACCTGCCAGGCCAGCAGACCGCCACCCACGAAGGCGACGAGCAGCAGGGCCACGACCAGCATCTTGATGCCGCTCCCACCGCTGGACTGCGGCGCAGGGGTACCCATCGTGGGCAGCATGTGCTGTCCGCTCAGGATCACCGGCATCATCCCGGTGCCGGACTCCGAGTGCATGCCCGTGATCATGCGCCGGCCGGACACGCCAGGCAGCGACATGGAACCGGACGACCCGTCTCGGGCCACCGGCATGAGCGCCTCGCCCATCTCGCGCTGACCCAGGGACTCGATGGCCTCCTGAACGCGACCGCGCTCCTCGTCGAGCTTGGCGCCGATGAGCTCCGTGGCCAGCGCGCCGACGGCGCGGGTGGTGCCGATGCCGCCGTTCAGGCGGGCCACCTCTTCCGCGGCTTCCATGAACTCGTCTGCGGTCTGGAAGCGTAGGTTGGGGTCACGGTGCAGCGCCTTCTCGAGCAGCGCGTCGAAGGGCTCCAAGTCCGGCCACAGGCTGGACGGCATGGGGATCGGGTCGTTGAGGATCTTCGCCAGCGTCGCCGCGTTGTTCTCGCCGCGGAAGAGCCGCCGGCCCGTGAGCGACTCCCACAGGATGATGCCCATGCTGAAGAGGTCGGAGCGCTGATCGGCCTCACCCGTCGAGGCCTGCTCGGGCGCCATGTAGCTGAGCTTGCCCTTGAACTGGCCCGCGCGCGTGGAGGCCATGCGTACCTCGGCCTTGGCCACGCCGAAGTCGGTCAGGCGGCTGATGCCGTCGGTGCCGACCATGATGTTGTGCGGCGACACATCGCGGTGGACGATGTTGAGGGGCTCGCCCTTGTCCCCCGTGAGCGAGTGAGCTGCCCCGAGTCCCCCCAGCGCGTCAATGATGATCTTCATCACCAGGCTGGTGTCGAGCCGACGGCCCTGCTTCGCGGAGCGCCCGAGCAGCGCGCCCAGGTGGTCACCCTCGATGTACTCCATCACCAGGAAGTAGCCGTCGCCGCCCGAGTCGCTGATGTCGAGCGTGGGCACCACGTTGGGGTGCCGGATGCGCGCGGCGAGGCGCGCCTCGTCCAGGAACATCGAGATGAACTCTTCCTCGTATGCCAGGTGCGGGTGCAGCACCTTGATCGCGACGAGGCGCTCGAAGCCAGCGACGCCGATGGCGCGCGCGATGTACACGGCTGCCATGCCGCCGGACGCGAGCTGGGTCAGCACCTCGTAGCGGCCGAGCACGCGCCCGGCCATGTTTCGTGCTTCGTTGGCTCCGCCCGGAGCGTTGGCAGCTGCGGTCATCTCAGAACGTACCTTCCAGGAGGAGCATGCCTCCCTGCCGGGACAGACCCACCGTCGGTGTCACACCTTGGGAGTCCTCGCTGCTCGCGTCCTCGTCGTCGTCGCTGCCGCGCCAGTCGGTGAGGATGCCGATGACCAGGGTGGTGGCGGCGAGACCGGCGGTGACGCCGATGAGCGCGTTGGTGCGCTTCTCGCGCTGCTGCCCGTCACGCAGCAGGCGCCGCGCCTCCGTACAGTCGCCGCCGGCGCTGGTGCACATCTCCGCCGCGTCTTCGTAGGCGCCCACATGGTTCTGGGTGTCGATGCCCGACCACAGCATCGCGGCGCCCGCGCCGAGCGTGAGCGCGCCCGCCACAATGAAGGTGGCGCGCGGGAAGCGGAAGGGCTCGTTGATCACGATCGGGTTTCCGTCGGAGTCACGCTGCACCAACGGCTCGGGCGGCGGAGGCGGCGCCTCGAACGAGAGCGCGCGTGTCTGGCCCGCGCGAGCGCGGACGGTCTGTGTCACGCGGCCATGCTCGAAGCCAGCGGCGACCTCGTGCTCCACGCCCGGCTCCACGAAGAACGACAGGCCACCCGTGAGCGAACCGTCCACCTCGACGGCGCAGTTGGCGTCGCACGTCACGTCGATGCGGACGTACTGGGCGGCGGCTCCCTCGAGCACCTCGGCCGCCATGGCCTGTGCAGCTTCGTTGTCCGGGTACGTCTGCTGCAGGCGCAGCGCGAGCGACGCGGCGCGCATCTGGTGGCCGGCGCGGCGGCGCGCCTCGATGGCGTGGGAGAGGGCCGCTGGCGCGGGGGACAGACGGTCTGCCGTCTCGAACCACTGCGCGGCGGCTTCCCAGTTCTCGGTCAGCGCTTCTTGCGTGCCCCGGTCGAAGGCCTGCGCCGCCGCTGCGCGCTCACGTCCCTGCGCGCTCGCGCTGGCCGCCAGCGCCATGGTGAAGACGAGCGCCGTCAGCGCGAAGGCAATGGATTTCGTGTGGTTCATGCGAGCGTTCGCCATTTCAATGCTGCCCCCAGAATGCCTGTAGGTTTATTGGCTAGTCAAGACTGGTGTGACGGGGGGATGAAATATATCCCCAATCAGGGATGGGTGTTCCCAACGCCCGTTCGAAAGCCCCGTTCCGCCACACGCGGGGCTAGGTCTCGCGCCGTTGTCCGGACTGCGCGACGGGCACCTGGGTGCGGATCATGGACTGCAGCTCTCCGGGCTCCGCGGAGCGCCCAAGCGCTGTCTCGAAGTCGATGGTGCCATTGGTGTACAGCTGATAGAGCGCCTGGTTCATCGTCTGCATGCCGCTGATGCCTTGGCCCGTCTGCATGATGCCGTAGATCTGGTGCACCTTGGACTCGCGGATGAGGTTCCGGATGGCGTGGTTCGGAATCATGACCTCCAGTGCCAAGGCGCGTCCGGGACCGTCGGCGCGTGGCACGAGCATCTGGGTGATGACGGCCTGCAACACAAAGCTGAGCTGCGCGCGGATCTGCGACTGCTGGTGCGGCGGGAACACGTCGATGACGCGGTTGATCGACTGCACGGCGCTGTTCGTGTGGAGCGTCGCGAACGCCAAGTGGCCCGTCTCACTGATGGTCATGGCGGCCTCGATGGTCTCGAGGTCGCGCATCTCACCGACCAGGACGACGTCCGGGTCTTGGCGCAGGGCGTACCGCAGGGCGCCCTTGAAGGACTCCGTGTCCGCGCCGATCTCGCGCTGGTTCACGACGGAGAGCTTGTTGGGGTGGAGGTACTCGATGGGGTCCTCCACGGTCAGGATGTGGTGCCGCTGGGTGGAGTTGATCTCGTCGATCATGGCCGCGAGCGTGGTGGACTTACCCGACCCAGTGGGACCGGTGACCAGCACCAGGCCGCGCGGCAGGTGGGCGATCTCGCGCAACACCGGTGGCACCCCCAGCTCGTCCAGCGTGCGCACCTTGAACGGAATCGCGCGGAAGGCCGCCCCGACCGCGCCGCGCTGCATGAAGACGTTGGCGCGGAAGCGCGAGATGCCCTTCACGTTGAAGGAGAAGTCCAGCTCGTTGTCCCGCTCGAAGCGGATCTTCTGCTCGTCGGAGAGCACCTCGTAGCACAGGGCCTTCGTCTCGATGGGCGTGAGCGGTGGCGTGCGCAGCGGCACGAGGCTGCCGTCGATGCGGATCTGGGGCGGGGTCCCGGTGGTGACGTGCAGGTCCGAGCCGCCCCGGTCGGTCATGACCTTCAGCAGCTGTCGGATGGAGAATCGCGGGCCTTCTTGCTGCTCGTCCATGGCGCCGACGATATCAGAGTCCCCGGAACCCGCGCGCTATAGTTCGGTCTTGATCCAGGCGCGGCTGTGCAGCTGACGGGCGCGACCGCGGCGCCCCACCACGCGCCCCGCGGTCTGCGCGGCGAGGAAGAGCCCCTCCATGCCGAGCGCAGGGACGTTGTGCGGGCCCGCCAGCAGCAGGTTCTTGATGGGCGTGCGCGTGGGCAGCCCGCAGAAGCCGAGTCCGTCACGCACGGGGTAGCCATAGAGCGTGGTCATGGTGCTGGGGCCGCGCTCCCACGGGGCTGCGCTCGGGATGTGCTCGTCCCGCACCGGGTCGTACGCGTCGCGCCCGTCGTGGGGTGAGTCCACCAACAGCAGGCGGTGCCCGTCCAGCAAGAACGGAATGAGCTCCGCGAGCCCCGCCAGCACGCGCTCCCGCTCGGTCCCCAGACGGTCGCCGCGCTCCTCCACGTCGCGTCGCGCGATGAGCGTCTGCACGCACAGCAGCTGGGTGCCGTCGGTGATGGGGCCGACCGAGATGTAGAGGGGGGCCTCGCTGGGGTCGCCGAGCGCGCAGAAGACATCGCTGCCCATGCCCTCGGGGACACAGCCGGCGCGCACGACCACGTTCAGCGTGAAGCGGAACCAGCGCGGCTGAGGCTCGCCCCGGCGCTCGAACAGGGGCTCGAACACCCCGCGGTCCGGCACGAGCTGCAGCAGCTCCGAGATGCTACCGGACGCGACGACGTAGTCCGCGCCGATGTCCTCCTCCGTGTCGTGTAGGCGCACCCCGGCGACGCGCCCGCCGCGGACCAGCACGCGATCGGCGGCGTCGCGCGCCTGCACGGATCCGCTGTGCGAGACGATCTTCTCGCGCAGCGCCTCCTCGAGCCACGTCATCCCGCCTTCGATGTGCGCGGCGCCCTTCCACCACGCCTCGAACACGCGGCACATGGCCTGTCCGTCCAGCTGCTGCGGATCGAGGCCGGTGCCCAGCATGGCGGGCAGCTGCATCACGCGTCGGAACGCGTGGTCGCGTGGGAGCTCGTCCAGCGGGTCCCAGTCCCCGCTGCGCTCGCGGAAGCCCTGGTGCGCCGTCGCGCGTGCGAACTCACGGCGCTCGAAGAAGGTCTGCGGAGGCCAGACCAGCTCGCGCTCGAACAGGGCGTCGAGCCGCTCCCCCACGTGCGTCACGGTGCGCAACGCCTCGGCGACCGGGCGCCTCACGTCGCCGAACTCACGCAAGATCTCCAGCTCCAGCAGTTCGGCCTCGGCCGCCATGTCGAAGCGTACGCCCGGCAGCGCGACTTGGAAGGCTGGATCCATCGCGGTCGCCTTGCGGCGCAGCAGCTGGTGCAGCGCCAGTTCGCTCATGATGCGGCGCGCGACGGGGCAGTGCGCAGCCAGGAAGGGGGTGCGCTCGCGCGGCAGGGTGTACCCGGCGATCTCGTACGTGTCGGGCAGTCGGTGCTGCCCCAGCACCAGCACGCGGTAGCCGCGGCGCGAGAGCAGCGCTCCCGTCAACAGGCCGGGCAGGCTCGTGCCCAGCACCACCGCGTCGTACGAGCTCGCGCTCATGCGGGGTCGTCGAAGCGCGGCGCGGTGTAGTAGCCCGCCGCGCAGGGCGCCTGGGTGAGGGTGGGGGGAGCGAGGGTCAAGAGGCCCTGCGCCACCCAGTGGATGACCGTGGGCAGCAGGGCGTGCTCGGCCACCTGGATGCGCGCGTGCAGCGCGTCTGCGTCGTCCGTGGGGAGCACGGGCACGGCCGCCTGCGCCAGGATGGGGCCAGTATCCACGCCGTCATCGACGACGTGCACGGTGCAGCCCGTGAGGCGCACGCCGGCGGCGACCGCTTGCCGCGGCGCGTCGTGCCCTGTGAAGCTGGGCAGGAGCGAGGGGTGCACGTTGATCAGACGGCCGGGGAAGCGCTCGAGCAGGGGGCGCCCGAGGATGCGCATGAAGCCCGCCAGCACCAACAAGACGTCGCGCTGCGCGCTCAGGTCGGACACGGCGTCCGCTAGCGTGACGTTCCACGCGTCGCGGTCGGCTCCGCGGGGGAGCGGCACCACGCGCGTGGGCACGCCGCGCGCTTCGGCCAGCGCGAGGGCGCCTGCGCCGGGCTTGTCGCTGACCAGACCCACCACGCGCGCGTCACAACGGCCGGCGTCGATGGCCTCGAAGATCGCGGACAGGTTGGAGCCCCGGCCGGACGCGAGCACCACGATGTCGACCGTGGACACTCAGACGACCTTGATCCGGGCCTCGCCGGTCGCGTCCGACGCGATGATCTCGCCCACGCGGTAGGCGGGCTCGCCGACGGCGTCGAGGGCAGCCTGCACCGCGGCGACGTCGGCGGGCGGGACGATCATGGTGAAGCCGAGGCCCAGGTTGAAGGTGCGCTGCATCTCGGGCTCGGCCACGCCGCCCTCGCGCTGGATGAGGTCGAAGATGGCCGGGCGGGGCCAGCTGCCGAGGTCCACGCGCATGCCCACACCGTCTGGCAGGCCGCGGTGCAGGTTGCCCGGCAGGCCGCCGCCCGTGATGTGGCAGAAGCCGCGGATGTCGCCGGCGGCGAGCGCGGCGCGCGCGACGTCTGCGTAGATCTTGGTGGGGCGCAGCAGCACCTCGCCCAAGGGCGCGTCGAGGCCCTCCGGCGTGTCGTTCAGCGATAGCGGGTTCTCGCGGTCCAGCAGCGCGCGGCGCGCCAGGCTGAAGCCGTTGCTGTGCAGGCCGGAGCTGGCCACGCCGAGCACCACGTCCCCCACGGCAATGCGCTCGCCCGTGATGACCGCCTTGCGCCCGACGACGCCCACGGCGAAGCCGGCCAGGTCGTACTCGCCGCCGGCGTAGAAGCCTGGCAGCTCGGCCGTCTCGCCGCCCAGCAGCGCGCAGCCCGCCTGCTTGCAGCCGTCGGCGATGCCGCGCACCACGGCCTCGCCTTGGTCCACGTCCAGCTTGCCGGTGGCGAAGTAGTCCAGGAAGAACAGCGGCCGCGCGCCCACGGTGAGCACGTCGTTCACGCACATGGCCACCAGGTCGATGCCCACCGTGTCGTGCTGATCGAGGGCGAAGGCGAGCTTCAGCTTGGTGCCCACGCCGTCGGTGCCCGACACCAGGATCGGGTCCTCGATGTCGCTGGGGAGCCCACACAACCCCGCGAAGCCCCCTACGCCGCCGATGACGTGCGGCGTGCGCGTCGCGGCTGCCAGGGGCTTGATGCGGTCGACCAAGCGTTCTCCAGCGTCGATGTCGACGCCCGCGTCGCGGTAGGTGAGGCCTTTCATGCAGCCGCGTGTAGCACGCTCCGCGCCCGGCGGCGAAGCGCCCCGCGCTACTCGGCCGCGCTGGGGGCGTCTGCTGGAGCCTGGGGGGCCGTGGGCTCGGACCCGCGCATGCTGGCCGCGACGCCGGCTCCGATGATGAGCAACAGGACGACGACCACACCAATGACTTGCCGCTTGGGCTTCTCGGTGGGCAGGGGCGGGAGCGGGATGGCGTCGAGGGAGATCTCCCCAGACAGCGCGTGCTCACGTTGCGCCACCTCGGCGGGGCTGGCCCCGGCGCCGTCGTTGGCCACCTGCCACGACGGCTTGAAGCTGCTGGCGAAGCGGTCGTGCGCGGCCGCGTCGAACGACTTTGCTTCGGCGCTGGCTGGGGCTGCGTCCCCCTGGCGGTTGGACTCTCTGGGGCTGTCTTTGGGGCTGTCTTTGGGGTTGTCTTCGGCACCGGCCTTGGCGGTGGCCGGGGCGTCACCCGCTGGGCCCGCGGCGTCCGCGGCAGCGGCTCGGGTGTCGGGAGCGTCGACCGCGCTGGCTGCAGCGGAGCCCGTGTCGCTGCTCTTCCCGGCGTCGTTGGCGGCCGGCGCCATGGACGCCGACTTCGCCGGTGCGGTGCTTTCCTTGTTTCGTTTCTTCTTCTTCGCCACTCGTGTCTCCCGAAGACCGCCGGTCCCCGCTCAGTCGTTGCCTGGGAAGAGCTCCGCCAGGCGGTCATCCCACTCGTCGGCCACCGCCGCCACCGTCGTGATGAGGTCCTCGAACTCCTCGAAGTCGAGCCCGCCCAGGCGGCGCAGCGCCCGGAGATACAAGGCGTCGCGGTCTTTGTCGATCGCGAACGCGCCATCGCTGGTGACCAAGAAGTTGAGCTCCAGCAGGCGGCGATAAAATTCCTCGCGGCCCTCGCGCGGCACGTCCATGATGCGCGACAGGAGCAACAAGGTTCCATGCTCTACCAGCACGTTGATGCCCACCGTCGCCGAGCCGCGCTGCACCTCGGTGTACCCGTCCCGGTCCAGCGGCGCGATGGCGATGCCGACCTGATCGCCGAAGCGGCGGAGGTAGTCGTTCACCATCTCCGGAGCGTCTCGGTAGGCGCGCCCGCTCGGTCGGTCTTGGAACAGTGGGGACTGGGTCAACGGCTCACGGGGGAGGGCGGTTGAGGGGGCCTGCGCGAGGCGGCCCCCCGAGTTGGTCGGAACGTATCAGGGTGCGCGGAGCTTGGCGAGCGGCACCGTGCGCCACGGCCCAGCTCGCGCTGCTGTTGGCCGTGACGCTGCTCTCTGGCTGCGGGTCCGGCGCGGGCGACGAGGCCTCGTCCCAGGAGCACGAGCAGCCGGTGGACCGCCTGGAGGGGGCCGGTGACTGGGACCTCGAGCGCACACGCAGCGAGCTGGAGGCCCTGGGGGCCGAGGTCGAGGAGGCGCGCGACGCCGTCACACGCGCCCGACTCGCTCGGCAGCGAGGTCAGCTGGCGCGCATGCTGGCCGCGCGCACCGGCGACGCCGCAGACCTGAACCAGGCGCGCGCATGGCTCACGTCGGCGCTGGCGGCTCCAGCCGACGAGGTCGCGTCGTGGTCGCTCGACGCGGAGCGCTGTGAGGCGGGCGACGAGCTGGTGAAGCTCGAGTCCATCGAGGCGCACGACCTGGCCGCCGCGCGCCGCGTGGCCGCCGGGCTGGTGGAGCGCTTCGCAGTGGCCGACGAGCGCCCGGACGCCGCGCCCGAGCACGCCGCCGACCAGCTGCGTCTGCTGGACTGCCTGCGCCGCGCGCGTCGGATGAGCGCCTCGCTGGACGGTGCGGCGGAGCTCGACGGTGGTCCGCAGGATCCCCACGCTTTCCACGGCTCGGAGGTGGCCGATGGCGGGACCGCGGAGAGCGCCGGCGCGGGTGGGCCGGCTGGTGCGGGCGTAGGCGCGCCGGGCGACGAGGCCGCGCGTTCGGGCGACGCGCCCACCCTGCGTGACATCGCGGTGTACTCCGGGGGCGAAGAGGGCGCGCGGGCCGTCTTGCGCTTCGACGGCATCCCCACCTTCACGGTGGGCCAGTCCCGAGGCGGGGCAGACGAGCCGCCGCGCGCATGGCTGGACATCGCCAACGTGGTCGCGGAGCCGACCCTCGGGGAGACGTGGCGGGTCGCCTCGGGCGGGCTCCAGCAGGTGCGGCGGCTGACCACGGCGAGCGGCGGCGTGCGCGTGCTGTTCGACCTCATGCCGGGCGCCCGCCACCGCGTGTTCGCGCTCCCCGAGCCATTCCGCTTGGTGGTGGACATCGAGTCGCCCATCAGCGTCGCGCGCGCAGTGCAGCCTCGGCTCCCGAGGGGCGCGCCGCACCCGCGCGCATCGTATGCTGGACCCAGGCCGCGGCAGGACCGGGCGCGGGGCGTCGGCAGGGCGCCGCGAGACCAGCTGGCCTGGACCGGCCACGCGTCGCCATCCTGCTGCGGCGCGCCCTGGGGTGCGGTGTTGCTCACGCGTCAGGCCGACGTGACCCCTCTCCTCGGGGCGCACCGCCATAGCCGCGCCGTGGGCGCCGACCTCGCTGTCATCCACCTCAACGCCGCCGACGAGCCGGTGGAGCACGGTGGCGTGACTACGTTCGGCACTTTACCAGCGGCGCGTCAGGTAACCCGCCTGGGCCGCGCGCGAAACGGACACTCCGCGCGATCACGGACATGCAGCGGTTGCTCGCGGGCTTGCATCAGCGCGACAGATAGCCCTCTCGCGGCGAGCTGGCAGGAGCCGCGGCACCTCGCGGGCGGGCGCCGATCTCCCCCGCTTGCCCGACCGCGGGGTGCTGGCAGTTCCACAGTGGGCGCGCGCATACGCCGCCATCCTGCTCGAGGCCTCCTTCCTCAGGCCCGACAGGCGGCGGCGCTGGGCACGCTGCGCTACCGGCAGGCCCTCGCCGAAGGCATCGCGGCGGGCATCACGCGCTACGTGTCCGGGTCCTGAAGTTTCTACGCGGTGCAGAGACCATCGCGCGGGGTCGTGCGTCTCGGGGAAGCACGCGGGCACGCGCCGGCTCTCTCGGCTGGGCCTCGTCCGCACGAGGTGATCATGGAACCCACTCGGCTCTCGAACCGGGCGCTGGCCGCCCTTTGCCTTGCGTGCGCCTTCTTCGGCGCCACCACGACGCGCGTCTCGCTCGTCTGCGCCCAGGCGTCTCCACCGCAGAACGGGACGTGGATCGAGGCGGATCCCGTCCACACGCAGGTGATGGTCGGTGACGACGGCCAGACCTACGTCGCCATCTGGCTCGACGTCCCCGCGGCGCCCCGCGCCACCCGGCGGCCTCCCATGGCGGTCTCCATCGTGGTCGACACCAGCGGCTCCATGGCGGGCACCAAGATCGAACAGGCTCGCCGGGCCGCGCTCCAGCTGCTGGAGACCGTGCGGGACGGCGACGTGGTCAGCGTCTTGGGCTTCGAGAGTCAGGTCTGGCAGCACGTCGCGCCCACCGTGGTGACTCAGGCTTCGCGCAGGGCCATCGTCCGGGCCATCGAGGGCATCGACGTAGGCGGCGGGACGGCCATGTACGACGGGCTCGCCGCGGGCCTCGCCGCGCTGTCGCAGGCCAGCTCCGAGCACCCGGTGCGCAGGCTCTTCTTGATCTCGGACGGACACGCCAACGTGGGTCCGTCGTCGGCCGAGCAGCTGGGCGCGCTCGCGGCCACCGGCCTGCAGCACGACGTACACGTCACCGGCATCGGCGTGGGTGTGGACTACGACCCGGCCACGGTGGGGCAGGTGGTCGTGCGCAGCGCCGGGCGCTTCTATCACTTGGCCGAGCCGCACCAACTCGCGGGTGTGGTGGCCGAGGAGATCGCCGCGCTGTCTCAGACGCTCGCGACCAACGCCGTGGTGGAGTTCGAGCCCGCCGTGGGCGTGCGTGTCCTCGAGGGCGTGACGGAAGGCAGCCAGGTCACGGCCGGCCGCTTCCAGCTCTCCATCGGCTCGCTCTACACGGGCCGGCGCGTCGAGCTGCTGGTGCACGTGCAGCTGCCCACCGACACGCTGGGTGCACACCCCCTCGGCGTGGCGCGTCTGCGCTACGAGCTGCCCAACCGCACCCGCGAAGCGCGCGTCCAGGAGCGCCCCGTGACCTACACGGTCACCCAAGACCGCCGCGCCGCCACGCGCAGCGTCTCCTCGCGCGCCTACGTCATCAGCCACACCCAGCTCGCCCTGCGCGACAACGAACGCGCCGTCGAAGCCCTCCGCACCGGCGACCAACAAGCCGCCGCCACCGCCCTCGACGCCGCCGCCGCCCGCCTGGAGGTCGCAGCCAACCAAGCCCCCAGCGCCCCAGCCCGTGCCCGCCTCAACGAGCGCGCCGCGACGTACCGCAGGCAGTCGTCGTTTTCGCGCAGCGCGTCGAGCGGCGCCGCGCAGCGCGACGTGGGCGCCACCATCCGGGCGCATGCGTACCACGACTCGGCGTACTGAGCGCGGTGCTGTGGTGCTCGCGCGACGTCAGCTCACCAGCACCGCGACCGCCCGCTTCCTGACCAACCCCACTGCAGGCAGGCTGGCTCGCGCGACGCTCTCGCGACTGCGCTCACCCACCATTAACATGGCGTGACGGCAACTAACAGCGCGGAGTGCTCAGGAAGTGATCTGCACCCTTCACGGACGTCGGATCTCCGCAACGAACGCATCGGTCAACCCGGTCTGAGAGAATCCCTCCAGTGCGACCGGAGTGGTTCCAACGACAGCGACACTACCGTCGAACAGGAACTCGATATCGTATCCGAATGTACCGTTGGCATTCAATTGACGCGTCCGAACGGCACTCCCTGACAGGTCATACTCCCTCAGGAACATATACCGTTCTGCATCGCTTCCTGTTTCGCCAATATTCGACCCGGTTTCACCGGTCACAACGACGCTTTCGCCATTGCATCTTACTGAGCGAGCCTCGTCTCCAGTGAGACCAAATGTATGATTCCAAAGAACCGATCCTGCCACATCGTAACGGCGAATATAGGAGTTCGATCCGTGGTCGCTGTCGTGTATACCTACCTCGATTCCTCCCCCATCATCAAGCGCACAAGACCCCGTAACTTGTTTCCCAATATAGGTACCAAAGAAAGTGTGTTGGGCCGTCCAAATCTCGGAATTATCTGCGGAATATCGCCTCGAATAGACACCGCGTGAAGCAGTATTTCCCGTTCCTCCAATGGATCCACCAGCGTTGCCGGACACGATCCATCCACCATCCCCATAGAATTCAATGCGTCGCGCATCGTCTCCCGAGCTCGAACCGAACTGAAGCGTGCGAACGAGGTCTCCCGAAGCGTCGAAGAACATTGCAAACGCGTCGGTCGTCCCACTGATTGGGGTTCCGTTCAGCGACACATTGGTACTACCCACGACAGCGAGAATTTCGTTGCTGGCCGCCACATGCTGTACCTGAACTTCGGAAATAGACTGTGCCAGGTCCACCTTCCACATCTCGGCACCTGACGCCGAGTATCGGGCCAAGAATGGGTGCTTCAGACCATCCGACGCGTGGATCTGAAGTCCGAGAGCGACGATGCTTCCATCAGATAATGATACGCATCGAACCAAATCGTCGCCGACATCTTGCGCCCAGTCGAGGGATCTGTTCGGGAGGTATCTGTGCATAAT
The DNA here is from genome assembly GCA_020633055.1 of Sandaracinaceae bacterium. Classification (NCBI taxonomy): domain Bacteria; kingdom Pseudomonadati; phylum Myxococcota; order Polyangiales; family Sandaracinaceae; species Sandaracinaceae bacterium. The sequence goes on from JACKEJ010000006.1 coordinate 818,046, forward strand.
TCCCACGTTACCTCCAGCTCCTCCGCGAGCAGGAAATGTTCCGCAAAATATGATGGCACCAGCGTTGTCTGTGGAAACAGTTAGTCGTGAAGCCTGACCACTTGTTCCGAACTGATCGACAATAGAAATGTCCATGCACGCTCCGCCCATCGGACGAAGATAGACTTCATCGCGGCAGGCAGCATCGCACAACATTCGACCAGGGGCGTCGGTGCAGATTTGGTCATACCCCAGGGAATTCGTGAACGAATCACCACCGCAAATATTTGCTGTGTCACAATGGTCCACGCATGTGCCGCTCGAGCAAAGATCGACGCGATCATCGCACGCGCCGCACCCAAGACCGCCACACTCCATGCCCGAGCACGCGTCCGTGAACGACGCCGTGGTACAGTCAGGACCGAAGCCCGTCGCATCGAACGTCGTCGGGTCACCCCAAGTCTGAGACGTGGCGCCATCGAGGCTGATGACGACGGTGTGTGTGCCCGAGCGCTTCGGGGAGCAGTACCCGAGCAGATAGGTGCGCCGCACCTGACCTGCGATTCGGGCCGCAAGGTGGGAGAAGTCGCGGCCGAGCGTCACGGGGTCCGGGGAGTCGATGACGTGCTCTTCTCCGACGAGGCTCGCGAGTGCCGACGCGCTGTAGTCGCGACCGACCAGACCGACCGCCAAGACCTCGTCGGTCGTGGCTCCGATCGCAGCCACGGCGGCGTTCGCGGGAAGCAGCCCTGCCGTGTCCGCTCCATCCGTGAAGAGCACGACATAGCCGGAGGTGAAGGCCCCGCCCTCGTTGCGAGTCCGGAAAGCCTGCTGTGCGCTGCCACTGCGCGCGAGGGCGTCCACCACCCCGCCGTGAAGGTTCGTCGAGCCCGGGTCGGGGACCGTGTACCCGCTGAGCGCGTCGAGCTGGGTCAGCACTAGCGCTAGATCGAGAGTGTGGGGCTGCCACAGGGTCGGCGTGGCCTCGCCGGCGAAGAGCTGAATGCCCACCTGAACTTTGTCGACGAGACCCCGCGCGGGCTCCTGAAGGGTCTCCACGAACTGCCTCGAAGCAGCGATGACATCCGAGAGGACGGCCGTGGTCGAGGTCGACATGTCGATGGAGAGGGTCACGAAGACCTGAAGGCCACGACGCTCAAGGAGCGTGGTCTGGGCCTCGGAGCTGGTCGCGATACCGTTCTCCTCGACCACCACTTCGCCGGAGTCGAGCTGCGACTGGGAGAGGTCCGTGATGGGGCGGCCCCAGCAATCCTCCATCGCGAAGAAGAGCGCGACGCCGGAGGGATCGGCGGTGCGATTGTCGAGGATTCGAGTGCGTACGCACGAGCGATCCGCGTTCGCGGTGTAGTCGACGCCATCCGCGATGAACCCGTAGCTGAAGTGCTCCGCCTCCCCGGTCACCGCGCCCGTCGTGGGAATGCCGCCGAGTCGCTGCCAGCCGCCACCGTCGGCGGTGTTGCGGGACCAGAAGAGGGTCGCGAGCGGGACGTCGGCCGAGGCCGCGCTCGATGGTAGGGTCACTTGAATCGGCTGGGCGAAGGCCGTCCCCTCTGGTTCGAATTGGTAGAGGGGCGAGAACGCCCGATAGCCGGCTGGTGTCGGCATCGTGGTCTCGGTGATCGTGATCATCGTGTCTTGCGCGAGCGCGCCCGAGGGGATCACGACCTCCGCGGATCCGAGCGCGACTGTCGCGCCGGCCGCTCCGACCATCATCGTCACGCTCTCACCCGAGCCCGTCATCATTCCGGAGTCCGGCGCGGTTCCGCTGTCGAGCTGCGAGTTCCCTCCATCCGGTGGAGGCCTCCCAGCGTCGCCCCCGCCGCCGCAGTCGCACGCCCCGTAGCTCCCTGCGCTACACGTCTGAACCCCAGACACTCCCCCGGCGCAAGCGCAGATGGAGGTTTGGCCATCGACGCAGGCCGGAGTGCCTTCGCCCCCGCCACACCCCGTGGTGACACCAACCAAGAGTCCCAGGAGCGAGAACGCAATGGATTGTGGACGTCGTAGATGGTGGGAGTGAGCGGGCATCGGAATCCTTTGAGGGCACATCGCTATGTCCCCCCTCGAGTGGTCAGACGACATGCCGTCGTGACGAAATCGTGCACGAGTTCTGATAGCGACGGCGCACGCGTCGAACAATCCCCCAAACAGGGGATCTCCGAACTGCGGATGACTTTCGCCTCGACTCTTGCTGTCAAGCAGGACGCTGCGAAAGGAGGCGAACGGGGAGTGTGCACTCGCCGGAACGCCCCCCCCTCGGCAGCCCCCACCCGGACCATAGCCGAAGGCGCGTTCATGTCGGCTTCTGTGAAGCGCCACACACACAACGTGCGGTCACTTGACTTCATGTGGCGCTTCACTGAAGGAAACATGAAGCACCCTCACCACTGCATGTCGATGTAGTGAGTCCAACCCGCGTCACCTTCAGGCTGAGCCAACATACCATCGCCTTGTCTCGCGCTCAGGGCGCGCCTCACCGAACGGTCATTGTTTTTGTGGCAAACAATTCGCGTGCTTACAAGAGGTCGTTCCTGTCGGTGGTGGGCCCAATTCCAGCTCGGCGTGGAACTTGGCTTCGTCCGTGAGGCAGGTCCGGCGCGGCTCCTCGAACGACGCGGCCAGCCATGTGGCCAGCTCCTGCTGCTGCGCGTAGTGCTGCGCGACCTCCTAGGCAGTATAGGTGCTCATGGGCCCGGTCACGTTCCATCGCTCTCGCCTGTCAAGCGCGTCGTTGTGGGGGGCGCTCAGATGGAACCAGCCACCGGACTGATCGTCACGTTGGCCTGGGCGCTCGCGCCTTGGCTGAACGTGCCGACCCACACACGGTAGACGCCCGACGTCGCCCGCACGTCGACGGCCGGGTTGGTGCCCGCGAAGTCGTCGTTGCAGCGAAAGGAGCCGTCCGGTAGCCGCACGACCATGACCAGGTTGGTCCCGGAGGTCGCCGCGAAGCGCACGGTGCCAGCGTCTCCCGCGACCTCCATCTCGATGTGCGCCAGGTCCGGCGAGAAGCCGACGCAGGACGGGCCGATACCCGCTAGCGAGACCTCGCCGCGCGCCTGCACGACGAGCGTCTCGGTCTGCCCGGAGACGTAGCGCATGACTCGCGTGTCCGTGGTCGCGGTGGGGACGCCGGCGGCGCCCTCCACGTCCATGTCGCGGATGCGCCAGACGAACTGACCCCCGTCGGCCTCGACCTTGACCATGGCGCAGCCAGCGTCATCCACGGTGCGGAGCTCCGAAACGCGCGTCTGCCGCCCGACGAACGCGTCCATGGCGGCCACCCAGTTGACGTCTCCGTTGACCGGCGTGTGGCGGCGCAGCGTGACGGTGCTCCCGACGCGCAGCGGGCCGTGGTCGACGCTGCCGCGCGACTGACCGCACATGCGCCACGACGGGACCGGGGAGGGGGCGGTCGTGGGAGCGGGGGGCGGCGTGGGCGCACTGTCGGCACCGTCGACGTCCAGGTCGCGGATACGCCAGACGAACTGACCCGCATCGGCCTCGACCTCCACCATCGCACAGCCCGCGTCATCCAACGTGCGGATCGCGGTTACGCGCGTCCGGCGGCCGACGAAGGCGTCCATGTCTTCGGCCCAGTTGGCGTCTCCGTCGATGGGTGTGTGGCGGCGCAGCGTGACGACGCTTCCCACGCGCAAGGGTCCGTGGTCGATGCTGTCGCGCGACTGGCCGCACATGCGCCACGACGCCGCGGTGGGGCTCACGGTCGGCGCCCCCTGCGTCAGCGCTACGTCGCGGATGCGCCACGCGAAGCGCTGCCCGTCGACGTCCACGCGGACAACGGGGCATCCGGCGTTGTCGATGGTCCCTTGGCGCACGACCTGGGCCGGGCGCCCCACGAAGGCGTCCATGTCGGGAGCCCAGTTGTCGTCGCCCCCCACGGGTCGGTGGCGACCGAGGCGCACGCGGGCGCCGGCGCTCATGGGTCCGAACTCCATGGCGCTCTCGATCTGGCCGCAGTCCTGCCAGCCGTACGCGGCGGCGGCGGAGACCACCTCCAGGTCGCGCACGCGCCAGTTGAACTCGCCGGCGTCGGCGGCGACTCGGACGACGGGGCAGCCCTGGTTGTCGACTCCTTGCACGTCCGTTACCGTGGTGGACTGGCCCACGAAGCGGTCCATCGAGGGCGCCCAGTTGGGGTCAGAGTCGACCGCGCGGTGAGCGCGCAGCACCACGCGCGCCCCTCGCCGAACGCTGCCGAAATTGGCGCTGGCCTCTTCCTGTCCGCACTCCTGGGGACCTCGCGCGTAGGCCTCTTGGGTGCGCGTGGCTACGAGCGAGTACGCGGGGTTCGCGTCGCGCTGATAGGCCCCCACCCAGATTTGGTACCTCCCCGCTACGAGGTGTTCCTGCACCCCGGCGTTGAGGCCGTCGAAGTCGTCGTTGCAGAGCCAGCGCCCATCGGGCGTCAGAACGGCTATGGTAGTATCGCCGGTGGATTGGGCGACCAAGCGCACCTCGCCAGCCGCGGTGAGCGTCATGGTGTGCGACGGCGCGGTGTTGACGTAGCCCACGCAGGAGGCCCCTAGGTAGCGAACCGACACGGGGCCGCCACCCACGCCGCGCCGCGTCTCGGAGGCGGTCAGCGAGAAGCGGTCCGCGGCCGACGCGCGCGGGTCGACGGCGGCCGCCGCGCGCGACGACAGGTCGCGGATGCGCCACGCGAAGCGCTGTCCGTCGACGTCCACGCGGACAACGGGGCATCCGGCCAGGTCGCGCCCCGGCAGCTCGACGACGCGCGCGACGCGCCCAACGTAGGCGTCCATCTCGGGGGACCAGTTGTCGGACCCGGCGTAGGGGCGGTGGCGCCCGAGCGTGACCTGCTGCCCGGCGGTGAGCGTGCCGTAGTCGGTTTGTCCGGCCGCCTGGCCGCAGGCCTGCGGGAACTCGCGCCGCTCGAGGTCCGTGGTCGGCTCGAGGGCGCGGCTGGCGCGGCAGCCGTCTTCCAAGCCGCCCTCACACGCGGCCCTGAAGGCGCGCTGCGCGCGGCGCTCGTCGGCGCGTACGCCAGCGACCCCGAGCAGCGCGCGGCCGAGCTCTAGGCAGGCCCCCGCGAGCCCGGCGGTGCAGTGCGTGTCAAGCAGCTCGACCGCTCCGGAGGGGTCGCGCTGTCGGCCTTCGCCTCGCAGCATCGCGCCGGCGTGGAGCAGACAGGCGTCCGGGGCGCCGAGCGCACACCCGCGCGCGGCGAAGTTGGCGAAGGCCCGACGCTCCCGGGGTTGCGTCGCGAGGTGGCCGGCGAGCACCGCGCAGGCCGACGCCTGGTCCGCGTTGCAGCCCGCCCGCAGCTGAGTCAAGGCCGCGCGAACTTCGGCCTGAACGCCGCGCTCAAGCACCATCTCGCAGGCGTCCGCGCTTCTGTGCGCACAACCCTGTCGAGCGAAACGCCCCACCTCGGCAGAGGTCAGCGACGCCCCGCCGCTCCGCGCGAAGATCGCCATGGCAAAGCAGGAGTCTCCGTAGTCGCGCCCGCAGCCGTGGCTGAAGTACTCACGGGCGCGGTCGTTGTCGGTCCGGACGCCTATGCCGTTCAGGTACATGAGCGCGAGGTCGTGACACGCGCCGCCGAACCCACCGGCGCATGCTCGCGCGCGCAGATCGACGGCTCGCGACGTGTCGCGAGGCAGCCCAGGCCCACCCTCTTCGAGCAGGCTCGCGAGAGCGGAGCACCCCTCCCAGTCATGTTCGTCACACGCCAAGCCGAAGTATCGCGCGCTCTCGGGCCACGAGGGCTGGGCGCCCGCCAGGCCCGCGATCGCGTTCACTCCGAGGATCGTGCACACCGCGCCAATGTGGTGCGTGCCGCAGGCGCGCTCGACGACGGCCAGCGAGGACGCCGAGGGGTTGCCCCGCTGCTCGAAGAGGGCCGTCGCGTACTCGGCGCAGGCGTCGGTGGCGTCCCGCTGGCGCTCGCAGGTCGCGCGCAGGCGGCCGAGGCGGTTGCCGCCAGCGCGGCTCGTGCTGCGACGTTCCGCCGCGGGCGCGGTCCGGCAACAGCGCGGGTCGCGGGACTCAGAGGCGCACTGCATGCAGGAGGAAGCGCTGCGCGTGCCGGTCTGCTGGGCGGCGCCCGCGGCGGGGAGCGCGGTCACCAGGGCCGCAAACAGAGCGCTGAATCGAAGCGCCATCGGGCACGCCGCGACCCGCGTCCGACGGACCGTCCATTGCCGGTGGCCGATGTGTCTCATCCTTCGTCTCCCATGGGGACCCCGCACGCGCAGCGGAATCCAACATCACTCGCCGGGCGCGCGGCGTCGGCCAGCGTGGACTCGAACCTGGGGTCTGCCTCACGCCGAAACCAGCCGTCGCCGCGAATAGGACGGAGGCCGTCGCGTTGCTCGTCGCCTGCCACCCACTCCCGCAGGTTGTCCTGCGTGTGCAAGAGCCCGAAGGTGTTGGCGCTGTCTGCGGGCGCGTTGACGGCGAACACGCGGAATGCCGCCGTCGGCCCCGCAGCGGAGGCGACTCGCTCCCACTCCGCCGCGCTCGGTAAGCGGCAGCTCTCGCCTAGCCTCGCGCAGTACGCGACGGCCGCGTTGTACGGCACGCACGAGACTGGCCTGTCGAGGACCGGGACACCGCTCGCTAGGTCTAGGCCTTCGTCGCTGGTGCAGCCCGCCTCGGTCGGCAGCGCGGCGCAGGAGCCCGTGCTCGCGCAGTTGTTGGCCTCGCGAAACGCCGCGATGGAGACCTCGGTGCGGTCGAGGCAGAAGGGGCCGGAGCCGGCCGCCTCCGTTCCTGTTCCTGGGATCAAGACCTGTCCGTCCCGGCAGCGCGGCGGCGCGGCGATCGGACGCACCGCGTCCGCGAGCGACAGCGAGGCTCGGTGCTGGGTCCCGCCCGCGCCCTCCACCCCGGGCTGAGGCGTGCCCGGGGTGCCATGCGCCGGGGCACCGCCGCCGGGGCCGGAGCCACCCCTCCCGTCGATGTGCGCGCTTACATCGCGCTGCGACCAGCTCATGAACCCGCCGCCGAGCACCACCGCTAGCGCGAGCAGCCCAACGCCGGCGCCTCCGATGACGGCCCGTGTCTGGCTCGCCGTGTGTGGCTGAGCAGGATGAGGGAACGACTGATACGAGACGACGTCGAAGCCTTCGGCCAAGGCGGCGTAGAACGCGCCGGCGGACGGAAAGCGCTGCTGCGCGTCCTTTGACAGCGCCCGATGGACGGCGTTCGCGACGTGCGCCGGGAGGTCCGGGCAGTGGGTCTGGATGGGCGCCTCCTTTTCCATCCCCACCTTCAGAATGATGGCGGCCACGGAGTCCCCGACGAACGGTAGGACGCCCGCCAGCGCCTCGTAGGCAATCACCCCAAGGGAGTAGATGTCGGCCTCGATGCCGACGTCCGCCGCGGACCGGATCTGCTCGGGGGACATGTAGTAGGGAGTGCCCATCGCGACGTTCGTGCCGGTCAGCCGCACGTAACTCTCGCCCGTGACCAGCGTCTTGGACACGCCGAAGTCGACCAGCTTCGGGACCACACCACCCTGCTGGTTTCGGGCCTCCGCCAGGAAGATGTTCTCCGGCTTGAGGTCTCGATGGATCACGCCCGTCAGGTGCGCCGCCGCGAGCCCCGCGCACACGCCGCGCATCACGTCCACGAGCTCGCGCACAGACATCGGGCCCTCGGCTAGGCGGTCGGCGAGCGAGCGCCCTTTCAAGAACTCCATCACCAGATAGAAGCCGCTCTCGTCCCGGCCGACGTCGTAGATATCCACGACGTTCTCGTGATCCACTGAGGCGGCCAGCTGCGCCTCGCGCAGAAAGCGGGCCACCGCCTGCTCACCGTCGGCGAAGCCCGGGAGCAGCCACTTGATGGCGACCCTGCGCCCCGTGACGTTGTGCCGGGCGACGAAAACTGCGCCCATTCCGCCGCGGCCGATCTCGCGCTCGACGATGTATCTACCGGCGATTGTAGCGCCAGGCTGGGGCAGGGCGGCCTGGAGGGCTGGGTGGGGGGTCATTCCCTGAGTCATCGGAAACTCCCTCGTGGTCGGTTCGTGAAGGTGGAACCAATAGCACTTGTTCAGCCGCCACGCCTATCCCCCGATTGTGGGACGCGCTGGGCGCCATTTCACAGAACCGGGGTTCTATTTGAACGGGATCCGAACCTCGCTAACTCGCAGGCAAGTACGTCTAGACCAAGACTGTGGCGCATGAGCTCGGCCCACGCGGTGTTGCGGGCGCGGGAGGAGGCGGACTTCACCGCTCTCTTGGAGCCGATGACGGAGGGGCGTTGGTAGCTGACGGCTTGTTTACGCAGGCGGGCGTTGGCGCCGAGGATGCCCCCGTACAGGAGGTTGTTCGCGGCGGGCGGGGGGACCAGCGCCACCAGACGGTCGATGAAGCGGTCGCAGCTCATGCGGATGTGGGTGGTACCGTCGCGCTAGCCTTGAGCTCGAGGACTACGCCGTCGGGGGTCAGGGAGAGGCGCTTCTCTTTGAGCGGCGGGCGCAGGATGTAGCGGACCATGCGCTCGAGTTCCGCGCGCGCGCCGGCGCCCACTCGATTTCTCACGAAGTTGGGGCTGGATGGGCGAGCGCATGTACTGGTCGTCACCCACGGTCGCGCGCAGTATTCGTGGGTTATCGCTGTACGTCAGCATGAGCACACGCCGGGTGAACCACGTTCGGTGCCCTGAGGTGGTCTGCGAACAGCCCCACGTGACCCACGTGACCCCACCCGTCCACTCCCAGCCCAGTCGAGCCCTTCACCGTCCCAGGGAACCCCGCCGACCTCGGCCGCGCACGCTCCGCACCGACGACCACGTAGCCGGCGGGCGGGGGGTGGCCTGGTCAAAGGGCGTTGGGGGGGCCCCGTTTCAAGCGCCTCGGCGCGCCGAAACGGGGGAGGCACCACAGGGAGCGCCTGCGCGACCGGGCCCGTGACCAGGCCACCCCCCGCCCGCCAAGCAACCAGCTAGCGATCACACACCAGCGAACCCCGAGGACAAGCGGATTCCCGCCCAGGTCGGCTGCTTGCGGTACCCCCCACCGCTTCTCATACTCCCTCACCGTGCGCGACGTAACGTCCTCCCCCACCATGGATCTCGGCCGCTTCGCCCCCACACTCGGCCCGACCTGCGGAGGGTACCTGAAGTCGTACCGTGCCCGCTTCGAGGAGGCCGTCCGTCAGGGCACGCCCGGGGTGGCCGGCGCCTGCCAGCACGCGCGCGCCATCGACGGCCTGCTGAACGCGCTCTACTGCGCCGCCGACGCGGCCGCGCGGCTCGAGGCCAAGCCCGTCGGCCGCCTCGCGCTGGTGGCGGTCGGTGGATACGGCCGCCTCACGCTGGGCCTCCACAGCGACGTGGACGTGCTCTTCTTGTGCGACGACCCGTCCGAGCCCTACGTGCGGCGCGTGTCCGAGGGCCTGCTGTACCCCCTGTGGGACCTGGGCGTGGACATCGGGCACGCCGTGCGCGGCGTGGACGAGACCATCCGCCTCGCCCTCGAAGACATCCGCACCAGCACCACCCTGCTGGACCTGCGCTGCGTGGCGGGTGACCGGCACATCGTCGACGAGCTCCACAAGCGCGGGCAGGAGGAGGTCTTCGAGTCCAACCTGGACCGCTTCCTGGACGCCCTCACGGAGGACACCGAGTCGCGTCACCGTCGCTTCGGTGACTCGCTGTTCCTGCTGGAGCCCGAGGTGAAGCAGGGGCGCGGCGGGCTGCGCGATCTGGACGTGGCCGAGTGGACCATCCGCGCCCGTCACGGCGTGCGCGACGTCTCCGAGTACGTGACCTGCGGCGCGCTGGTGGAGCGCGAGGTGGAGCGCCTGGAGGCCGCGCGCGAGATGCTCTGGCGCACCCGCAACCTGCTGCACCTGCGCGCCGGCCGGCAGCAGGACCGCCTCACCTTCGCGGACCAAGAAGAGATCGCCGAGCAGCTGGGCTTCGTGGACGGCATCTCCCTGGCCGTCGAGCAGTTCATGCAGGCCTACTACCGCCACGCGCGCGTGGTGGCCCAGACCACCGAACGCATGCTGGACCGCGCCCGAGCGGTGCGCGAGAGCTCGCACCCGCGCGGCATCCGCGTGTTCGGCGACGGAACCGTGCAGGTGGGCGGGCGCGTGGATCTCGAGCGCCCCGAGTCGCTCAAGGACGACCCGGCGCTCGCGCTGCGCCTGTACCGCCGCGCGCTGCGCCACCAGCTCACGCCGCACCCGCAGACGCGCGACGTCATCGCCCGCTCCGCCGCGAACAAGACCTGGCGCGAGCGCTTGCGCCGCTCCGAGGAGGCCACCCAGCTCTTCGTCGAGATCATCAAGGACGTGGGCGACGCGCCCTTCCGCGGCGGCGCGCTGACCGAGCTGCACGAGGTGGGCCTCATTACGGCCATGGTCCCCGAGTTCGGGCCCCTGGTGGGGCGCGTCATGCACGACGCCTACCACGTGTACACGGTGGACATCCACTCCATCCTGGCCGCCGAGAAGTTCCGTTCGCTCATCCGCGGCGACCACACGGAGATGGGCATGGCCTCGCGCCTGGCCGCCGTCGCACCACGCCGCCTGCCCATCTTCCTGGCCTTGCTGCTGCACCACCTGGGCCGCGCGTACGGCCGCGGGCAGCAGGCGCGTGGTGCGCAGATGGCGCACGACGTGGCGCGCCGCTTTGGGCTGAGCGAGGCCGACGCCGAGCGCGTGGGCTTCCTCATCCGCGAACACTGGAACTTCTACCGCATGGCCACGCAGCGGGACGTGCACGACCGGGCCACGCTGGCCGAGGTGGCCAAGTCCATCGCCAGCCACGAGGCCCTCAGCGACCTCTACGTCATGACCGTCTGCGTGCTGGGCACCATCAACACGACGGCCATGACGACCTGGAAGTCGCGCATGCTCGAGGAGCTGTACGTCGCGCTGATGTACTACTTCGAAGAGGGGCACGACCCACGGCAGCGCGTTGCCGACATCCGCGACGAGGTGCGGCGTGCGTTCGGCGAGGCAACCTCTGCCCAGGTGGCGGCCCTCGACGCCTTCGTCCAGCAGATGCCCGAGCGCTACATGCTCGCCAACAACGTCGAGAGCATCGTGGCGCACGCGCGCTTCGCCATCGCGCACGAGGCGGACGACGTGGCCGTGCGTCTGGGTCCCGGCCCCGAGGACGATGCGTTCGAGTTGGTGGTCATGACCGACGACCGCCCCGGCCTGTTGGCCGATGTGGCGGCGGTGCTGGCGGCCCACCGACTGGGTGTCATCGGCGCCGAGGTCTACGCGCGCGACACGGGCACGGCCGTGCGGGCCTTCGACACGTTCTTGGTGCGACGCGCCGCGGGGACGGGGGCGATCCCGGCCGACGCCGCGGCGCGGCTCACGCACGACATCCGCGAGCGCCTGGCCAACCGCGTCAGCGCCAAAGAGCTCATCTCGCGCCCGCCCAAGCCGCCGCAGTGGGCCACGCGCCAGGTGCCCGACGCGCCCACCGAGGTCTCGGTGGACAATGAGGTCTCGTCCACCTGTACCGTGGTGGACGTGTTCACCCGCGACCGGCCGGGCCTGTTGTCCGTCATCGCGCGCGTGTTCGCGGACCGCGAGCTGAACATCGTGCTGTCCAAGGTGAACACCGAAGGCGAGCGTGTGGCCGACGTCTTCTACGTGCAGCGGCCCGACGGCAGCAAGGTCAGCGAGCGCGAGGACGTCATCGCCCTGCGCGACGCGCTGCGCAACCGCGTGGCGGCGTTTCACGCCGAGCAGGGAGAGAAGCGCGCGTGATGCATCGAACGAGAGGGGTGCGCCCGGCCATCGTGCTGTGGGTGCTGACGGGGATCGCGGTGCCAGTCGCGTGGGGCTGCAGCAGCGGAGGCTCGACGCAGAGCGTCCACACACGGCTCAGCGACGACGTCGACTTCGAGGAGGACGGCGACGCCAGCCACCCGGCCAGCGAGCACGTGCGGGCGGGGGAGGCCAAGCTCGTGGTCGGCGACCTCGAGGGCGCGCTCGCAGACTTCCGCGCCGCCATCGCAGAGGACGCCGACGACGCGCGGGCCCACCTGGACCTGGGCCTCGTGCTGGAGCTGAGCGAAGCGTACGAGGAGGCCGAGCGGGCCTATCGCCGCGCCCTCACCATCGACGAGGACTTCCCCGAGGCGCTCAACAACCTGGGGCTGCTGCTGCTGAACACCGAGCGCGCCGCCGAGGCCACCACCTTGCTGCGCCGCGCCGTCGCGCTGCGTCCGCGCTACGCGGAGGCCACGCTCAACCTGGGGCTCGCGCTCGAGGCGCAGGGGGACGCCACCGGCGCGCTGGACGCCTACCGCCGCGCCGCGCGTCTCTCGCCCGACGACGCCTACCCACGCGTGAGCCTGGGCCTCTTGCTGGCCACGCAGGGCGACACCACCGCCGCGCAGACGGAGCTCAACCGCGCCCGCTCGCTGGCCCAGGGCGACGCGGCCACGCTGCTGGAGATCGGCTCCGCCCTGCGTCAGCTGGGAGACTTCACGGGCGCCCAGCAGGCGCTGCGCGACGCCATCACGGCCAACGACGACCGTCAGACCCCAGCCCTGGCCGCCGAGCTGGCCCTGGCGCAGCTGGGCGGGGGTGACACGGGGGGTGCGCGGCGCACGGTGGAGCAGGCGCTCACGGGCGCGCCCAACGACCCGACGCTGCACATGCTGCTCGGTCGGATCGCGACGGAGCAAGGCGACGTGCCGACGGCGCGCAGGGCGCTCACCCGCATGCTGCAGTTGGACCCGAATGGTCCTGCAGCAGACAGCGCCCGGGCGTGGCTGGCGGCCCACCCGGGCTGAGGTTGGCTGCGAAATCCCGCCGCAGAGGGGGCACCCCGGACTGAAGAGGCTGTCTCAGAACGGCTAGCTATCCCGAATTAGGGGCACCCCGGACTAAAGAGGCTGTCTCGAAACCGGCCTCCTGATAGCCGTCCTGAATTAGGGGCACCCCGGACTGATGTCCGGGGCAGCATCCTTCCGAGCGCCCGGCTACCGCCGGGCACTCGGAAAAGTCCTACCCACAAGGGGGAGGACTGTCTTGCTCGGCGCCACCGCAAATCCGAGAACGCAGCCGTCCCACCGACCACCCGACAGCAATCCACGAGACGCAGTCCGCCTCCGCAGGGGGCGGACTTCGAGCACGCGATCACCTGAGATTGCTGCCCCGGACTTCAGTCCGGGGTGCCCATATTCGGGGATCTGTCCCGCCTTCTTCCTCAGTCCGGTGTGCCCCTATTCGGGGACGGGTTCGGCGGGCGTGGGCGCCTCCGGGGGCTCCGCCGCGGCCGGGTCAGGCGGCGCGGCGCGCTTCTTCAGGCCCACCAGGAACACCTCGTAGCTCTCGTCGCGCGTGGCCTTGGGGCGCACCACCTTGCACTCCTCGTAGCGCTCCCGCACGGCGCGCTGCGCGTCGGGGAACTCCTTGCCCTGGAAGATCTTCCCGGTGAAGCGTCCGCCCTGCACCAGCACGCGGTCGGCTACGTCGAGCGCCGTCATGAACAGCTCGTAGCTGCGGTACATGTCCGCGTCGCGGACGCCGCTGGTGTTCGGGGCCATGTCGCTGATGACCACGTCGAACGCGCCGAGCGTGTCCAGCTGCAGGTCGTGCACGTCCAGTACCTCGATCACGGCGTTGGGGGGCAGGGCCGCGCGGTGCGGCTGGATGTCCACGCCATACACCTTGCCCTCGAGGCCCACCTTGGTGGCCGCGTACATGGTCCACGAGCCGGGAGCCGCGCCCAGGTCGAGCACGCGCTGACCGCGCCGGAAGAGCCGCACCTTCTGGTCGATCTCCTCCAGCTTGTAGACCGAACGAGCAGGAAAGCCGTCGGCTTTCGCGCGACGGCCATAGGTGTCCTGGAGTCGCCGGTTGCCGCCGCCGCTGCGACGTCGACCAGACAACGAGCTGCTCTCAGCCGCGCGGCTGCGGGTTCTTCTTCACCGCGCCGCGGACCGTGACGATGCCGTTGCGGGCACCGGGGACGCCACCCTCGACGAGGAGGATGCCCTCTTCGTCCATGACCTTGGCGACCTTCAGGTTGAGCATGCTGATGGTCTTGTTGCCGTACTGACCGGCCATGCGCTGACCCTTGAGCGTGTGGCCCGGGGTCATGTTCATGCCGATGGAGCCACCATGACGCTTGTACTCGTGGGTACCGTGACCCACGGTGCCGGCGCCCGAGAAGTTGTGGCGCTTCATGACACCGGCGAAGCCGCGGCCCTTGCTGGTGCCGGACACGTCGATGAACTGACCCTCGGAGAACACGTCGGACGGCTTGAGCGTCTGGCCGACCTCGTACTTGTCCGCCACGTCGGCCGGGACGCGGAACTCACGCACGACCGAGGGGGGCTCGACGCCCAGCTTCTCGTACACGGCGAGCTGCGGCTTCTTCACCAGCTTCTTGCGCTTGGTGCCGAAGCCAATCTGCAGCGCGCTGTAGCCGTCCTTGGCCTGGGTGCGCTTGCCGACCACCACGCAGGGGCCGGTCTGGATGGCGGTGACGCGGGCGACTTCGCCGTCCTCTTGGAAAATCTGGGTGTTTCCAAGCTTCTTGCCGATGAGACCAAAGTTCGTGTTCATGATCGCGAAGTTCGTTTTGGGGGCGTTCCGCCTGGTCGCTCTCGCCGCGGCAGGCCCACACAGAGGGTCTGGAAAAGGGTGCGAAGGATACGTGCGCGGGGGGTCAGGTCAAGGCGCACGGCGCAATTTTTATGATCCCGGGCGCGTCCCGGCGTCCGCGACGGCCACGGGGGGCAGCCCGAACACCCGCAGGGCGTTCGCGAAGGAGCGCTCACGCACCTCGGCGGGGTCGATGCCGCGCAGGGCGGCGATGCAGTCGGCGGTGTGCGCCACGTAGGCCGGCTCGTTGCGCCGTCCCCGATGAGGGATGGGCGCGAGGTAGGGCGCGTCGGTCTCCACCAGGAGCGCGTCGAGGGGCTGGACCCGCGCCGCCTCCCGCACTTCCGTGGCGTTCTTGAAGGTGACGATGCCGCTGAAGCTCGACACGAAGCCCATGTCGAGCGCCTGCTTGGCGAAGTCCGGGGTCTCGCTGAAGCAGTGGATGATGCCCCCCACGTCCCGTGCGTGCTCCTCGCGCAGGATGGCCAGGGTGTCCTCCGGGGCCGAGCGCGTGTGCACGATGAGCGGCTTCTTCACCTGGCGGGCGAGGGCGATCTGGTCGCGGAAGGCCTGCTGCTGCTCGGCCCGCGGCGAGTTGTCGTAGTGGTAGTCGAGGCCGGCCTCGCCGATCGCCACGAGCAGCGGGTCTGCCGCCACGGCGACGATCGCGTCCCGCAGGGCAGGGCTCCAGCTCTTCGCGTCGTGCGGGTGCACGCCGGACGAGGCGACCACCCAGTCCGCGTGGGCGCGGGCGACGTTCAGCGCGCGCGGCACGCTCTCCACGTCGCTGCAGCAGCCGATGGTGGCGATGCGGGTGACGCCCGCGTCTCGTGCGCGCTGCAGCACGGCCTCGAAGTCACCCTCGAAGCGCTTGTCGTCCAGGTGGCAGTGGGTGTCGAACAGGGTCATGCCGGGCTCCCCGTCCCGAGCGCCGAGAGCGCGTCGCGCAGGAGGTCCAGGTCCACGCCGCGCGGACGCTTCACCAGTGCCTCCAGCTCGGGGCGCAGGCCCGAGAGCTTCAGCTGCATGACCTGGGTGACCGCGTAGGGGCGGCCGTCCGGGCGGAAGGCTTTCAGTACGGCGCGCAGGGCGTCTTCGCCGCGCGGATCGCCCAGGCGGATGAGGGCAGCCCCCGCCGCCGCCTTGGTGAGCAGGGGTGTGAAGAGGCGCCCCGCGGACGCGGCCAGCGGCTCGCGCGCCGCGTCGACCCCCAGCGTGCCGAGGGCCTCGGCGGCCTCGAACGAGCCGCGGGCCAGCTGCTCGATCAAGACGGGCACGCCGCGGGAGTCGCCCAGATCGGCGAGGGCGAGGGCGGCGCTGGCGCGCACGCGCGGAACGTCCGTGAGGCGCCCCGCCAGCGCGTCGGTGGCAGAGCGGGCGTCGAGCGCGGCCAGGGCGGCGGCGGCGGTCGCGCGCACGGCCTCGCTCACGTCGTCCAGCGCGCGGAGCGTGGCGTGGAGCGCGGTCGGGCTGGCCTGCCGCGCGCCGCTCGTTGCCGAGTGGCACGGCTCGGGGGCGTCGCCGCGCGCGCCGGACTCGCCCGCGACCCGCTGGGCGAGGGCCTCGAGCCCCGCGATCTGCAGCGGTGGGTCCGCCCGCGTGACGCTCTCGACCAGCACGGCTTCGTCACATCCGAGGGCACCCGCCGTCAGCAGAGCGGTGGCGCGCACCGCGGGGGCGGGGTCCTGACGCTGCGCCAGCACGTCCGGCAGGACGGTCGCGTCGCCCACCAGTCCCAACGCCGCCAGCGCCTCGAGGCGCACCCGGGCGTCCGTGTCGCGGCACAGCGTGCGCAGCCCCTCGAGGGCCGCGGCGAGGTGCTCGGCCGGCACGTTCCCGAGGGCACGGGCCGCCGCCACGCGAAACTCCGCGCGCGTGGCGTGCACGTCGCGCAGCGCCGCTTCGGGCGTGGGGGTGAGGGGGGTCAGGAACACGTGCGGTTCCTAGCGCCCGGGTCGCGCCACCGTCAAGGGGCGCTTTTTTGACCCCTTCCCAGGCAGCGTGCTAGGTGCCAGCTCTCGCTGGACGTGTGCACAGCCGCTCATCTGAGCAGGAAACGTTCGTTCAGCGCGGTGAAGGAGAAGCAACGCGAATGACCCAGCGCACAACCCCCCTCGAGCCCCTCCGGCCCATCCCGGCCCTCCTCCTGCTCTCGCTCGCCCTCGGCGTAGCGGGCTGCAACTGCGGCGGCGGTGACGGCGAGTCGGGCACGGGCGAAGGCGCGGAGGCGCCGGTGTCCGAGGTGTTCGAGGACCTGGACACCCAGCTGGACCTGATCGAGCTGGTGCACCTGGCGGACGTCTACCACCACGGCCTCTACATGGACTTCGGCACGGCCGCCCAGGCCAAGTACAGCGTCGGCGATTGGCGCTCGGGCTGGGGCGCCCGCGCCGCCGAGGGCGACGCCACCTTCTCGTTCGTAGGGACCCGCGCCCGCTTCTACTTCCCGGTGGACGAGGCCGGCGACCACACCCTGCGCATTCGGTTGCGCGCGCACGGCACGGAGCGCCTCACGCCGTACCTCAACGGTGAGACGGTGCAGTCGCTCACCATCCGCCAGGGCGAGTTCGCCGACTACGACGTGACGCTCCCCGGCTCGAAGCTGGTGGTGGGCGAGAACAACATCCAGCTGGTCTTCGGCGGCAGCACGCAGGTGGGCGGTGAGGATGTCTCTGCGGCCATCGAGTCCGTGCGCGTCGTGCGCGGCAGCTTCCCCGACGGTCAGTTCGACGCGCCGGCCTTCGACGCGCTCGTCGCGACGGTCGCGCTGGGCGGAACCGAGCGTCAGGCCGTGGTGACGCGTCGCCCGATGAGCCTGCGCTACCACGTGCAGGTGCCCGCCAACGGGCGCCTGGGCTTCGGCGTGGGGCTCGAGGGCGAGGGCGACGCACCGGTGAAGGTCTTCGTCACGGGTGACAACGGCACCCGGCAGGAGGTCTTCTCGGGCACGGCCGGAGGGAGCTGGAACGACCAGGTGGTCGACCTGAACGCGTTCGCCGGGCAGGTGGTGCGCCTCGAGCTCGCCTCCGAGAGCGCCGGCGCCGGGCGCGTGGCCTGGAGCGTGCCGCGCATCCTGGTGCCGCACGTGGAGCGGCCGACCATCGAGCCGGCCCGCAACGTCGTGGTCGTGCTGATCGACACGCTGCGCGCCGACAAGCTGCGCCCCTTCAACTCGAACAGCCGCGTCGAGGCCCCCACCATCGACTCGCTGGCGCAGGCGGGTGCCGTGTTCGAGCTGGCGCAGTCGGCCGAGAATTGGACCAAGCCCTCCGTGGCGTCGGTGCTGACGGGTCTCTACCCCATGACGCATGGCCAGAAGACGGAGTCTTCGTCGCTCTCACCCGACGCCGTGCTGCTCAGCGAGCACCTCAAGGAGCAGGGTTTCCGCACCGGCAGCTTCTTGGCGAACGGCTACGTGTCGGACCGCTTCGGCTTCAACCAGGGCTGGGACCACTACACGAACTACATCCGCGAGAACAAGAGCACCGAGGCCGAGAACGTCTTCAGCGAGGCGGCCACGTGGATCGAGCAGAACCGCGGCGAGCGCTTCTTCGCGTACATCCAGACCATCGACCCGCACGTGCCCTACGACCCGCCCGAGGAGTACCTGCGCCGCTACGATGCCCGCCCCAACTACGCCGGTCAGGTGCGTGCGCGCATGACCCCGGATCTCCTGGTCGGCGCCAAGCGCAACCCACCCACCGTCACCTTCGACGAGAGCGACCGACGCCGCCTGGAGGCGCTGCACGACGCCGAGATCACGCAGCACGACCACTTCTTCGGCCGCTTCCTGGCGCGCCTCGAGGAGCTGGGCCTGACGGAGGACACACTGGTGGTGGTGGTGTCCGATCACGGCGAGGAGTTCAACGACCACGGGTCCTACGGCCACGGCCACTCCGTCTACCAAGAGCTGCTGCACGTGCCCCTGATGTTCCGCCTTCCGGGTCGCATCCCGACCAACACGCGCGTCGGCACGGCGGTCAGCACGCTGAACATCCCGGCCACCGTGACCGACCTGCTGGGTGTGCCCACGATGCCCACGCAGGAGGGGCGTAGCCTGGTGAACCTCATGCTGGGCGTGAACCAGCCGGGCCCGCAGGTGGCCTTCAGCGACTTCCAGGACGAGCGGCGTGTCATCACCACCGGGCGCTGGAAGTTCCTGCTGCGCGGGAACCTCACCTCCACCATGTTCGACCTCCAGCAGGACCCGCGCGAGCGTCAGCAGCTCCCGGCCGGCTCGAGCCCGGTAGCGCAGCGCTTCTGCCGCGTGATGCTCTCTCAGTTCCTCGGCTCCACCGAGCGGGGCAACTGGACGGGCTCCCAGCAGCGGCGCGGCACCGAGCTGCGCGGCGGCGATGCGGTCATGGACGACGAGATCCAGGGGCAGCTCCGCGCCCTTGGCTACGCCCACTGACGCGCGCGCTGCGCCTGGCCGACACGCATGGAATCGCCGGGTCACCTTCGGGGGGCTCGGCGTTTTCGTCTCGCGATGCCCAGAAGGCTCAGGTGCCGTCGGGGTCCTCGGCCGCAGTCGTCGTCGCCGGGCTGCGGACGGGGAGCACGATGCTCACGGTGGTGCCGACCTCGCCGCGTCGGCTGAGGTACTCGATGTTGCCGCCGTGGGCCGTCACGATGCGGCTGACGATGGCGAGGCCGAGCCCCGTGCCCGTCGCCTTCGTCGTGAAGAACGCCTCGCTTGCTCGGGAGCGGACGAGGGTGTCCATCCCTTCTCCAGAGTCCTGCACGCGGATGCGCACGGCGTCGCTTTGATCCAACAGCTCCCGTCCGCCCGTGATGGACAGAGACCCACCACCTGGCATGGCCTGGAGGGCGTTCTCGAAGACGTTGATGAACACGCGCTCGAGCAGGTCGCGGTCACCATCGAGGGTGCTCGGGAGGTCGTCGAGCGCGAGGCTGCACTGCACCTGCTCGCTGCGCGGGTTGGCGCGGCGGACTCGGTCGAGGGCGTCCTCGATCAGCGCACTCAGCGAGATGGCCTGGGCCTGGACGGCCACGGGGCGCGCGTAGGTGAGGAGGTCACCCACCAGGCGGTTCAGGCGGTCGGATTCGTCGTTCAAGATGTTCAGGAGCGTCGCGTGCACCTCGGGGGGGTGCTTGGCGCGTCGTAGCGTCGCCACGGCGTTCTTGAGCACCGCGAGCGGGTTGCGCACCTCGTGGGCGATGATGGCCGAGAGTTCGCCGACCGCCGCCAGCTGCTCTTGATGAACGAGCTCTTCTTGGATGTGCTGTCGCTCCTCGTAGGTGCGCAGCAGCTCGTCCGTGCGTGCGGCGAGCTCGTCCCCCGTGCGCAAGGAGCGCTCCAGCAACATCCAGCTGGCGAGGACGGTGCCGATCACGGAGGCGTGCTCCAACAGGGTTGGCGTCCGGATGCGCAGCGCGCTCACCACGATGTCGAAGACGAACGAGGGGACCGTGATGATGCCTCCCCATGCCAGCAGGCGGAGGTCGGCGCCATCGGGGGGGCGCCGCAGGGCGCGGATGCTGGTGACCAGACCGCACGTCCCCGTCGAGAGGGCCCAGAGCGCGATCAGCGGTGAACCCTCCACGGCGAACGGCGGGGGGACGTCGACCCAGGTCGCGCGGAACGAGGTGTTGTTGGCAGGGTCCACGAAGAGCCCGCCAAGGGTCAGGACCATGCCCACGACGCAGCTGACCCACGCGATCGTGACGACGCGGTCGTGCGGCCGGCCCATGAGCTGGTGTCCGAAGGCAACGAACGCGGCGGTAGTGCCGCCGATGGCATAGAGCCGCGTGTTCAACGCGACGACCAGCTCCGCCTCATCCGTCGCCGTGGCGTACAAGTGCGCACCGACAGCGTACAGCGCCAGGAACGCGCTCAACAGCGCGAAGCCGAGGTACTCGTCCCCACCACGTCGCTTGAACAGGAGGTAGAAGTACGAGGCTGCGATGAACGTATGGACCGCAGCCCACCCCAGCGGAAGCGTGGCGTAGAGCGTCACGGAGCCTCGTTGGGTGCGCTGCGGCGACCCGTGTCGAGCGGGGGAAGGGGGGCGACGCTCGTGCGCTCCGTCGGCAGCAGCAGCGACACACAGGTGCCCTCGCTCGGAGTGCTGTCGATCGCCATCTGACCGCCGTGGTTCAGCGCGACGCGCTCGACGATGGCCAAGCCCAGGCCGGTGCCACGCGGACGTGTCGTGAAGAAAGGCTCTTTGGCGCGCCCGAACACCTCGGGGTCCATGCCGTGGCCCGTGTCGCGTACACGGACGGCGACCGCGGGGTGGTCGCGTAGGCTCGCTGGCCCCGCCTCGACGCGCAGCGTGCCCCCCTCGGGCATGGCTTGGAGCGCGTTCTCGAGCAGGCTCGACAGGGCCTGGCGTAGCAGCTTGGGGTCGCCCGCGACAGTGGCCGTGAGCGGGTGGATGTCGACCTCGACCTGCGTGGCGGGCGCATCGATCTCCTGTCCTGCGAGGGCCTGTTCGAGGGTGAGGTCGATGAGCGCTTGAAGGTCGACGGACTCGGACTGCGGGACGACGGGCCGCGCGTACGCCAACAGGTCGTGCATCAGCCGGTTGAGCCGGTCCGTCTCTTCGTCGAGGATGCCCAGGAGCGTCTGACGGTCCTCGTCGCGGGTGCGCTCGCGTCGCAGTCCCGACACGGCGTTCTTGATGACCGCGATGGGGTTGCGCACTTCGTGGGCGATGACCGCGGAGAGCTCGCCGACCGCCGCCAGCTGTTGGCGGTGCACCAAGCGCTCTTGGATCCCGACCAGCTCCTCGTGGCTGCGGTGCAGCTCGGCCGTGCGCAGCTGCAACGCGCTCTCGGCGTTGACGAAGCGGTCGAGCACGGCCGCGGTCATGGCGCCGATGGTGGCCAGACCCAACACCTCGGTCAGCATGAACGAATTCACGCCCATGAGCCTGGTCGCCATGTCGTGCGAGGCCATCGGCCAGGTGACCCCCCACGCCACGGCCACGCGCACCAGCTCGGGATGCGCGCGCGCGGCGCGCAGGAGCCTGCTGAAGCCGTGCAGCGCCAGCGCCCAGGTCGCGCTGAAGTACAGCTGACCAGGCACCGTGATGTAGATGTGCGGGTAGGGCGCGGAGGGACCCGGTAGGTCGATCAGCGTCGGCAGCGGGGTGAGGGACACGAAGGCGCCAGCCGCGACGAGGACGAGGCCAGCAGCATACCAGGTGAGCCGGGCTCGCAGGAAGTGCGTCGGCAGCCCCAGCACCAGGGTGCTGTACTCGTAGGAGCCGCCCAGCACGATGATGGCGGCTGCGCCGCCGATCTGGGTGCCCAGCATGGCCGCCTCGCGTGTTGCCGACGCCAGCACCAGCGCGTTGGAGGCCGCGAGCGAGCAGAACCCCAGAGCGACGATGGCGAACCACAAGTGCTCACGCTCGCGTGCCCGGCCTCGGAACAGCAGTCCATGGTACAGGGCCGCGTATCCGAACACGCAGGCCAGCGCGACGCGTAGCGCGATGGCGCCGCTCATGCGGAGGCTCGCCGGGAGGCGCGACGGGGGGAGTTCGGCGACACCCCCGAGCATAGAGCACGGAGCCGGGGCGGCGGAAGCCCCAGCTCGTCCGACGGGCCGCCGCTGGTGTGGTGCGTCCTCGCCGATGCGGTGGCATCCACTCGTCGTCGCGCCTCGCACGACGAAGACCCGGGAGCGCCAGCCGGCTGTTTCGTCGCGAACTTGCCGGCGGGGGCGCTCTCTGCGCTACCCTTTCCGTGTGAAGCACGATTGGTCACTGGTTCTGGGTGCCCTCGCGGTCATGGCCACGCCGGTCCTCGCGCAGCCGCGCCTCGAGGTGCGGGAAGCGCGTCAGACGGGGGAGTACGCAGGGGTCGCGCCGGACAACGGGCACACGCCGCCGCGGCATGGCGCGGTGCAGCGCGCCTCGGACCGCACCCTGATCACGTGGCCTGGCTTCCAGATGCGCCGCGACGGGGGATCACGCTTCTTTCTGCAGGTGAGCCACGCACCCGAGACACAGCTCGTGCGCACCGAGGGCCGCCTGGAGCTGCTGGTGCGTGCCACCACCACCCACGTCCGCAACACACGCCGCCCGCTCGAGACACGCTTTTTCAACACGCCCGTCACGCGCGCACGGGTGGAGCGCCGTTCCCGTGACCTGGCGTTCGTGTTCGACATGCGCGCGGACGTCATGCCGACCGTCAGCCAGCAGGCCGGTGCCAACGGGTACCACTTCGTGATTGTGGATTTCCCGCCGGGCACGTACGTCGAAGGGCCGGCCCCCGTGCCCGCGCCGGCGAGTGGGTATGACGCGCCACGCGACGACTCCGAGCGCTTCGAGTCGGAGCAGGACGACCCCGACGACACCCCCGAGTATTCGCCGCGCCCGCTGCCCCCGCCCGGCATGCGCGACGAAGAGCGACCACCCGGGATGTGAGCACGCGTGAGGGGCGCCTCCCGAGCGGCGCACGAAGCAGCCCCGAGTGGTCGCCAGTCGTACTCGATGGGACGCGGCGGCGTGATTCGGCGTCGAGGTTCCTTCGGTCCTCAGCCGCGAGCAGCGAACTCGTCGGCCGCGTCGTCCAGCCGCACCCAGGGGTAGCCCATCGCGCGCACTTCGCGGATGGCCGCTCGCAGGGCGGCTTCCTTCTGAGCCAACGGCACACGTAGGTCGGGCTGGTGCGGCGTGAGCCACCCGAGCCCATCCGCTTCGGCGTCCGCCAGGTCGATCCCGTGGAGCTCCAAGTTGATGAGCGGCCGCCCCGCCATGCCCCGTGACAGCGCCCGCGCGCCCGCGGGCCCCGCCAGCACGAGGCTGGTGCCGATGTACGGCAGGCGTCCGGCCACGGCACGTGTGACGCCGATGGGAAGCTCGAGCATGCCTCGCCCACGTCGGCGATAGGGGCGCGCCATGCGGTACGGGTCCGGCGAGGCCGCGAGCACGCGTGGATCGTCCAGCACGCTGCGGCTCGTACGTCCGCGCGCGCGCATGGCGCCCATCGCGAGGGCTTTGGCGCCGTAGTACGCCGGGCACGGGAAGACGCTCGAGTCGTAGCGATAGCCGAGCTTGACGAGCTTCTCCACGACCAGGTCGCTGAGCGTGTAGCCCGGCGCCCGGAACCCATGGGGGGCGAAGCCAGTGGCGGCGGTGATGGCGGCGTGCGCGTCGGCGACGTCCGCTTCGATCTCGGCGGGGGAGCCACGGGAGAAGTCGTACAGGTGGTGGAACGTGTGGTTGCCCAGCTCGTGGCCAGCGTCGACCAGTTCGCGCAGGCGTGCGGCGTTGCCGGTCGTGCTCACGTCGCGACCAACGACGAAGAACGCAGCGCGCAGCCCCTCCTCCTCGAACAGGCGGACGAGACGCGGCAGCGCGCGCTCGTAGATGGCCGACTGCGACGCCAGGACAGCCTCGCGCAGCGCCGCGTCGTCCAGCAGTCCGTGGATGGCCGCGTAACAGGGGATCTCGTCCAGGTCGACGCTGATGGCCGCGACACCCCTCGTTCCTCTCCGCCTGCCCCGCATGGTCTCGCTCGCGCTCCTCGCTCTCGTCGACTCGTGCGCTCAGCCGCGGATACGGATGGCGATGAACAGGCGCGCCAGGTTCTTGAGGACGTTGGGCACGCGGCGCGTGAGGCCGATGCTCGGCGGGCGCTTCTCCAGCACGCGCACCGGGATCTCCAGCATGCGCACGCCGCCGCGCTCGGCGCGGATGACCAGCTCGCTGGCGAAGAGGTCCTTGTCGACCAGGCACGCGTTGGCGACGTCGACCACGGAGGCGCGCCGGAAGGCCTTGAGCCCGTGGGTGTCCGTGCCGCGGAAGCCGAGGGCCACGCGCAGCATCCCGTTGATGACGACGGTGCCGAGGCGCCGGAACAAGGGGCGCTCGTCGCTCGCGCCCGCCATGACCTTCGATCCCACCACGAAGTCCGCCTGCTTCGTCTCGAGGGCCTCGAGCGCACGCCGGTAGAAGTCCGTGTCACACAGGTCGATCTCGTCGCAGATGACGTACTCGCCGCGGGCGGCGATGATGCCGCGGCGCAGGGCGAGGCCGTAGTTGGGCTCTCCCACGCTGCGGATGCTGACCTGCGGAAAACGCCGCGCCAGCTCCTCGCCCACTTCGACCGTGCGGTCCGTGCTGCCGTTCTCGGCCAGGCACAGCTCGTACGTCCAGTCGAACGCCTGCAGGCGGTCGATCAGGTCCACCACCGCGGTCTGGAGGATGGCCTCCTCGTTGTACACGGGGATGATGATGGAGACGCGGGGCTGCGGGTCGGTCGTCATGAGCGCCCGGCACTCTTCCGCACGGTGGCGCGCGGGTCAACACCCGACGCGCGGAACCGGGGCAGAATGCGACGCGTCGCCATGAACCGCGGCGTCCAGGCGCGAAGGGCTACACGACGGCGCCGAACCACGTGCCCAGCAGCGACGTGAGCCCCATGGCCAGCGCGCCTCCGACGACGACGCGCGCAATGGCCCTGGGGATGGGTGCGCCTCCCAGCCAAGCGCTGACGGCGCCCAACGCCCCGAGGGTCACGAGCGCGGAGGCCAGCGTCACGGCGGCGCGCGCGTCTCCAGGGGTCAGCGCCATGACGGCGAGGGGCAGCGCGGCGCCCAGCGCGAACGACAGCGCGGAGACCAGCGCCGCGCGGGCGGGGCGGGCGAGGTCGTCTGGATCCAGCCCCAGCTCCTCGCGCGCGTGCACGCGCAGTGGGTCGCCGTGCTCGGTCAGCGCCTGGGCGACGCGGGCTGCGAGCGCGCGGTCGAGACCCATGTTGGCGTAGATCTCCGTCAGCTCCACCAGCTCGTGCTCCGGCTGCTCGTGGAGCTCGCGCCGCTCCCGCGCGAGGTCCGCCTGCTCCACGTCGCGTTGCGAGCTGACCGACACGTACTCCCCCGCGGCCATGGAGAGTGCGCCGCCGACGAGACCCGCGAGGCCCGCGGTCAGCACCGCCTCGGGGCTCGCGTTGGAGGCGGCGACCCCCAGCACGAGGCTGGCCGTGGACACGATACCGTCGTTGGCCCCGAGCACCGCGGCCCGGAGCCAGCTGGCCCGCTCCGCGCGATGCGTCTCACGGTGTGGCTTCATGCGCGAGTGGTAGCAGGTTCGGTGCCTGCGTCCCGGCGCTCGGCGCGCTCAGAACCCGACGGGCGCTACCGGCGTCGAACGGTGCAGTGTGTCGCCAGCACCAAGCTGACCGTACTCGTTGTAGCCCCAGCACAGCACGCGGCCTGCGCTCGTGAGCGCGCACGAGTGCGTGAACCCCGAGGAGATGGCCACCACATCGCCGAGGCCACTGACCTGAACAGGCGTGCCTGGGGCGGTCGGCAGGGTGCCCCCGCTCCCCAGCTGGCCGTAGTAGGGGCTGCCCCAGCAATGCACGCCTCCGCCGTCGTCGATGGCGCAGGTGTGCGCGCCAGCGGCCGCCACGTACACGGGAGCGAAGTCCAGCGTGAGCGTCTGGGGCTCGGTCAGGGCCGCCTCCCCGGCGTTCGCGGTGCCCGCCTGACCCATGCTGTTGTTGCCCCAGCACCGAACGGTCGTGTTGCCTGCGAGCACGCACGTGTGGCTGCCGCCTGCGCTCACCTGTGTGGCGTTGGTCAGGCCCACCGCCGACTGCGGCGCGTATTGGTCCGCCTTCTGCCACCACGCGCCTGCGTCCACCGACTCTCCTCCGTTGACGCCGTCGCCTGCCTGCGCGTGGATCTCACGGCCCACGCAGCGCACCTGCCCGTCGGCGAAGCGCCCGCAGGTGTGCATGCCCCCGGGCGACAGCTCCACCGCCGCCTCGAGTCCACGAATGGGCGCGGCGTAGCCCACGTCGATCCCCGGGTAGTCGTTCACAGAGCTGGGACCCACCCAGTCGGGCGCGTCCGCTCCGGGGAAGTGCTGCCCGCGCACGGGGCGCTCCAGCCAGCCCCAGCACACGCCGCCTGTGTTTCCGCGGTCCGCGCACGTCACGCTGTGCCCCGCCTCGATGCGCGTTGCGCCCGTGAGCCGTGAGCCGTCCTGCAAGAGCACGTACTCGGGCTCGGTGAAGAGGGAGCGCTCGTCTTCCACGACACCCTGCCAGGCCGTCGAGTCCCAGCGGCCCGGGGTCGCCGCGGCGGGCGGCGTGGTACCGCTCTTGAGCACGCCGTTGCCCATCTGACCGTTGAAGCCCGCGCCCCAGCACTGGACCTCGCCCGTGCTCAGGAGGGCGCACGAGTGCAGGTAGCCCGCCGCGACGGCGGTCGCCGGCCCCGCGAGGGGGACGGCCGTGCTCGGCGCGTCCACGCCATCGACCACCTCGCCCACCCGCGGCGCGAAGTCTCCGTCTCCGAGCTGTCCCCAGTCACGCGCGCCCCAGCAGCGGACGCTGCCGTCTTCCAGCACTGCGCAGGTATGCAGGCCGCCAGCGGCGACCGCTACGGCGCGTAGCGAACCCTGGGGCGCCAGCGCTGGGCCCGGCTGCGCGAGCCCCAGGATGGCATCCTGATCGTTGTAGTAGTCGTACAGGATCTTGTCGCGGGCCTCGTCCGTCTCGAGCGTGCTGGAGCGGTAGTAGCCGCAGCTCACGGAGCGCGGCACGGGGCGGTGCATGCCCTGGTAGTGGCCGCCGCTGGGGCCCTCGCGGTAGTCCAGCTCAGGGCTGAGCGCGCTGCGTACCGGGTGGCCCCAGCCGCCCCCGGCGCTCTGCGAGCGCGCGCCAGGGCAGTCGAGCACGTGCGCGACGTCTGCCAGCACCGCGTCACGCGCTTCGCGCGCGGCACATGCCTCGCCGTCTTCGTTGCGCTGGTAGGGATCGAGGCCGATGCGCGCGCGATAGGCGTTGATGCGCGCGACGCAGTGTCGCCCGACGGTGGCGGACCCGGCGCCGGGGTACTCGTCGCGGTAGGGGACGTGAAGGATCACGTTGCCCTCTGCATCTACGGTCATCACGTCGTCGGTGTCGCCCGGCGGCCGCGTCGTGAGCACCTCGCGGCGTCCCTCGCAGCCGCTCGCCGCGGTCAGTGCGCTCCATGCCGCGCACACGACGGCCACGTAGCGCCATGAAGGGGTGAGGCCGCTGGCGCGTGGTGGGGAGGAGCTCTCGGAGCCCCGAGGGGGCACGGCGATCTTCGGCTGTGTCATACGCACTGGGTAGTTCGACGGCGCCCATTCGGCTCACGCGTCTCGCGATGGCGTTCGGTCAGAAGCGCAGCCCGAGCCCGAGCGCCAGCTCGCCGCCCACGCCGTAGGTGGAGACCACGCGCATGGTCTCATCGACGGCAGACGCTGCGCGCAGCCCCGCGATGCCCCCGACGCGCAGCGACAGACGCAGCGGACCGACGTCGATCCACGCGCGCGCGACCAGCACGGCCTCCACGCTCACGTCCTGGTACGCCGCCTCGAGCGCGCCGAAGTCGGCCGATGGAATGAAGCGCATGCGGAAGAGGCCGAGCCCACCCTCGAGGGCACACCCGATGCGCGCGTCGCGGGGGGTGAGCGCGTAGACCGCGCCCACCTGGGCTCCGCGCCGCGTGGACCGTGCGCTGCCCGTGGGCGCGTCCTCGCGGGCGCCCGACAGGAGCTGCGCCCGGGCAAAGAAGCCCAGACGATGGCTCGCCCAGGCTTGGGCGCCGACCTCCGGGCCGAGCGCGGTCAGGTGCCGGAAGCGCAGGCCAACGACGGACGCGTGCAGCTCGACGGTCCACGGTTCTGGGGGCGGAGGTGGGGGCGGAGGCGGCGGTCCCATGGTCTCCGCCAGGGCCGTGAGCACCGCGTCGGGCGCGGGCATCGCGAGCGGCGGCGCATCCAGGATGGCCAGCTCGGCCCAGCTCGCACGCAGCAGCTCGTCGGCGGCGACGGCCACAGCCAGCGGGCGAGCGTCGCTCGGCATCTGGGTGAGGTCCAGCTCGCGCTCCACGCGCTTGTCGGTGATGTGGTCGCCCAGCCGAATCGTCGCCACCACCCGTCCGTCCGCGTGGCGGGCGACTCCCAGGAACACGTGCGCGATGACGGTGCGCTCGGAGGTCTCCGCCACGCACAGGTCGACGGCCCGCGCTTGCAGCTCTGCCGTGAGGTGGTCGCGCAGCGCGTCGGCGATGACCTGGTCGGGGGGCAACACGTCGGCCGACATCAATACCAGGGGCCGATCCGACGCGGGGCAGGGGCTCTGTGCGCGCGCCAGCGTGGGGGCGAAGGACAGGCCCACACCCCACGCGAGGAGGGTCAGGGCGACGCGCATCAGGGGCGGTCCCCGCTGGACGCGCCGCACTGCGCGCTCACGCGCTGGCGGTGGACGCTCGTCGCGTAGGTGGCGAGGAAGCGCGTCCGAGCAGCGCGGCAGCGAGCGGCGTCGCCCAACTGCGAGAGCGCCTCCACGCGCGCCGCGGCGGCGTCCTCGGCGAAGAAGCCGCCTCCACCACCTCCCAGCGCCTGGTCCAGGGCTTGGAGCGCGCCCTGCGCGTCGCCCAGCTGGTATAGCCGGAGGCGCCCCAGCTCGAAGGCCGCCAGGGGCGCACGAGGGTCCGTGGGGTGCTCGCGCCCGAAGGCGGCGTAGGCGCGTGCTGCCTCGGCGGGGCGATGCGCGAGGCGCTCCCGCAAGGCCTCCTCGAAGAGCTGCGTCGCGCCATCGGACTCCGCGCTCCCCTCCTCCGTTGCGTTGCGCGGACGTGCGGGCTCGCGTGTCGGCCGACCGGGCCGAGGCCCTTCGCCACGCTCGATGTCGGCGCGCGCGCGGAACGTCCGTGAGGTCGCTTCTCGGCTCGCATGTTCGGTCGGCGAGTCGGCGCTCTGCCCTTCTTCCATGACGGGCTCGCTCGAAGCGGCGCGGTGGGTTCGGGTCCAAGTCTCGCCTGCTCCCAGCGTGGCGTTGGCGCCGTCGTGTCGCACTTCGACGCGGCCCCGCGTGACCCCGACCGTCAGCGTCGGCCCTTCACGCCCAGGGATGTCGAGGCCGACGTGGAAGCGCGTCGCGCCGGGCGACGGCTCGGCGCCCATGGCCGCGCTCGCGACCTCCGCGCTTGCGACTTCGACGACGACCTGCGAGCGCCCGCCCGTCGCGCAGGACACGCCGCCCCGTTCGAGGCGCACGCGCAGCGCGTCGCGGGAGACGGCGAGCGTCCGCAGCTGCGTACGAGGGCCGAGCGTGAGCGTCGAGCCGTCGTCGAAGTGGAGCACGCGCCCCACCTCCGCCGTCGCGACCCACTCCCCCTGAGCCGTGGTGGCCACCAGCGCCGGCGCAGGGCCAGGCGACGTGGGCGTCGCGCGGCTCCACCAGACAGCACAGGCGGCAGCGCACGTGCCTGCGAGACCCAGCACCAGCGTGAGCGAGGGCCGGAGCCGCCACCGCCACCGCGTCGCGGGCTCATGGCCGCGCGCGCTGCCTTGCCCGCTCGCATCCAGCTGCGCCGAGACCGCGTGCCACATGCGCTCGACCCGCGCCTCCGAGAGCTCGGGCTCGACGTGTGCAGCGGGGTGTCGGTTGGGCGCATGTTTCATCGCGGGTCCTCCAGCGCAGCGGCGAGTCGTGTCTCGGCGCGGGCCAGGTGGCGTTTGACGGTCGCCAACGACTTGCCAGTGCACGCCGCGATCTCTGGCAGCGTCATCTCCTCCACCCGCCGCAGGACCAGCACGACGCGCTCATCCGTGCGGAGCTGGTCGAGCAGGCCGTAGATGGCGCGCAGCTCGACGACCACGTCCGGCGGAGCCTTCGGTGAGATGAGCTCGTCCGGCGCGATCGCCCGCGTACGTAGCATCCCGAGCCGAGCCAGCAGTCGACGCCGTCGCAGGTTCGCCACGGCCACCCCCACGACGATGCGCATCAGCCAAGGCCGGAACGCTTGCGGGTCCCGCAGCTGGTCGATGGTGGACAAGGCCTTCGTGAAGCTCTCCTGGACGATGTCTTCCAGGTCCTGGTCGCGACCCATGAGCCGGTACGCTGTCCCGTAGGCGGCGCGCACGTGGCGGCGGAAGAGCTGTGCGCTCGCCCCCGAGTCCCCGTCCTGGGCGGCCAGCACCAGCTGGGCGTCCGTCTCGCGGTCGGGGAGTCTCAGGACCTCGGTCGTCACCGTTCGTTGCTCCGCTGCGCTCATGTGTGGCCTGTCGGAGCGCTTGTAGGTTCTACCGCGGAAAGCGGCTCACGAATTCGTCCGCGACGTCCACGGCCGGCCCCGTGCGGGGACCATACGGTCAGGGGCGACGCGTGGGGCTGTGCTGGTAGGTGGCGAAGTTGGCCACCTCCGTGGTGCCGTCCACGATCGCCTGCATGGCGGGGTTCGACGAGTGGCGCACGTGCACCTCCCCGAACGCGATCAGGTACGTTGCCGTCGCCTCCACGCTGGCGTCGAGGTCCAGCGTGTCGCATGTCAGCGTGCCGGTGAACGACTCGTGACAGCCACCTTGGAACTGGATCCAGGTCACGTCTGCCAGCGCGGCGCGCTCGAACATCGGCATGCCACCGTCGCCGTCGTTGGTGCCAGTCATGAAGAGCACGGGCATCTCCACGGTCGCGTAGCCCGCCGCAGAGGCGCGGTTGGTGCGCAGGTCGCCTGCGAACGGGGCGATGGCGATGATGCGCTCGTCTGGCCGGTACAACGCGAAGGCGTCCAGCTGGCCTTGGGTGCAGCCCGCGCAGTCCGCCGCGATGGCGTCCATGTCGAGCGTGACCCCGCTGCTGAGCCAGGCGGTGCGTCCCCCGTAGCTGTGGCCGGTGAGGTAGACCTCGTCCGTGCGCACCAGTCCGTGCAGCGGGTGCTCCGGGGGGAGGTTCTCCATGTAGTCGATCACCGCTTGAACGTCGTACGCCCGCACGATTTCGTACTCGCCCGGACGTGGATCGTAGTTCTCGAGGAGGGTGCTCCCGATGTGGTCCGCAGCGACGACGATCCACCCGTTGTTCACGAACTGCCGCGCCAGGCGGTGCGCCGATCCGCCCCAGGCGCGGTCACCGTGGGAGTACACCATCAGCGGCGCTGGGCGCCGCGGGGCCGCCACGCTGGCATTCAGGAAGCTGAGGCCATCACGCTGGATGGGGTTGAAGCGCGTCGTGGTTCCGCTGGTGTCGAGGGTCGGATACCAGATGGTCAGTGGGAGGGTGCGCTCCTCCCCCGTCCCAGGGACCGTGTACGTCGTGCTCTCCTGGAGCGCGCCCGCCGTCGCCATCAGATCGATGATGGGGGGCGCCGTGCCGGTGACTGAGTCGTCGTCGCAGGCCCCGGCGGCGAGCGCGAGCGCGCCGCAGAGACCGAGGAGCGGCAGGGAGACGCGAGGGGTAGGGCGCGAGGTCGTCGGGTTGCTGTGGTCCATGGGATCTTCGTCGGCGTTGTGTCGCATTTGCGGCGGCTCAGTGGGCGAGCACCCAGCGGTCGATGAGCACCCCTTCAGGCGGCGCGCGCATCGGTTCGTCGGGGCTCCCCTCGCCTTCGCCGGCAGGGATCCAACCCCCCGGGATGTTGCCGAAGACCCGTCGCGGGGGCTGGTGTGGCTGCCTCCGTGGGTCGTCCTCGAGGTTCACGCCAGGGTGCAGCGCCAGGGCCTCGAGCCCCATCGGTCCGACGCCCGACGACGAGTGGCAGCTGAGGCAGAAGGCGTTGTCCGACGAGTCCGGACGAGGGACGCCCGCGCGTAGCGGGCCCTCGGGGAAGATGATGGTGTTGCGCAGCGACTCGGCCCCTGCTGGGATGTTGGCCAACGTGGCCGCGTTGTCGGCGCTGTAGTCGTGGAAGCACGCGTAGCGCCCGCCGGCCTCGCGGCCCACGCCTTGGGCGACCTCGGCGTGCGCCCACTCCGGATAGATGGCCGCCGTGCTCGCGAGCGCGTCGCCGCTGAGCGCGACGAGCGTCCCGCCAGCGTGGTTGCACGCGATCTCGAGGTCCACGTCGTGGGCCAGCACCTTGAAGTCGTCCACCCAGCCGCGGACACCCGCGTCGGCGTCGCCAGCGAGGCGGTCCGGCCCACGCCCGAGCGCGAGCGTGCCTTCTGGCAGCAGGAAGAACGGGCGCCCGGAGTCGAAGCGGTCGAAGGGGAAGCCGTCCACCAGCAGCGTCAGCTCACGGTTGCGGTCACGGACGTTCCAGCCGAGGTGGACCCAGCCCGCCGAGCTCTCGGGGAGGGTCACCGCGTGCATGACGCGCTCGTCGCGGACGTACTGCAGCGTGTCCCGGTCGACCAGGCGCACCGAGCTACCGTCGGGGAAGGAGAGCAGCGAGCGCGTGGCCCCGTCCGCGCTGCGCACGTCCACGAAGAGTCCGATGTACCAGTCGCTCTCGAGGGGTTCGGCTTGGGCGGGCACTTCGTAGGCGATGCGGTTGGTCCCATCGAGCCAGAAGCCACGCCCGTAGAACCCCCCGAGCGCCACGGGTTCGGTTCGGCCCGTCCCGGCCTCCACGAGACCGTAGGGCGGCACCTGGAAGCCGAGCGACGTGGCGGCGTTCTGGATGTGGACGTCCTCGTCCACCGCGTGGTCCAGGCGATACGAGCGCTGGTTGCTGATCCCCAGGTTGACGCCGATGTCGCGGTGCTGGCCGTTCCAGTGCACGGGCACCCCCGTGGAGAACCCGCGATAGTCCAGCAGCTGGGTGACGCTGGCCTGCATGTTCGACACGATGAAGGCCCGCGGGTCGAGGAAGTCGTCGAACACCACCTCGTCGGTGGCCACGCCGCTGCTCATGACCCACACCACGTCACGTGGCGTGACGGGCCGCGCGGCGGGGTGGTGATTGAGCATGTTCTGGAGCGAGTCCAGGATGTTCTCGTTGCCTGGGTAGCCTGGCGCGCTGGTCCCGAGGCCGCGCCCGGCGCCGAAGCGCACCGCCACGGGGTCCCCCTGCTCGTCCTCGTAGAGATCCACGAGGTAGTGAGCGTCGGGTCGCGAACCCACGGACCAGTCCACGTTGTTGATGCGTGCGTCCAGGTGCACCAGCTTGCCGTGTGTCCAGAGGCCCGCCACGAGGAAGCCGCGGTCGAAGTCCATCGCGTACGTGAACTGCTCACATCCCTCCACCACACAGCGCCGTGGGAAGTCCTCCTCGGACTGCTCCGTGATGTAGCCGGGCACGCCGGTCATGAACATGTTCGACCCCTCGCGGTCCACCCAAGGGTAGCTGCCGCCCATGTCCTCGCCGTCGCCGATCAGGCGCCCCTCGGTGTCGCGGAAAGGGTACGCGGCCAGGCCGTAGTGGCGCATGTTCGGGTCGAATGGGGCGTGGCTCATCGGGTGAAAGTCGGTCCATGCGGTGATGTCGCAGGGGTCTGCGCCGCTGGGCAGCACCGAGTACATGAGGTCGTAGCTGCGGAGCAGCTCCTCTCCCGTGTTGGGGTTCGTCCAGTAGCGCGCCGCACCGCCGACCCGGCCCGTCAGGAGCCGACCGTCATTGGTCACGGCGACCTCTGCGAACTCGGGCGAGAGGGAGATCTCGACACCCTGGACGGACGCGCCCAGCTCGACGCGCACGATGTTCGCGTCCCGGGTCTTCGGAGAGGCCACCTCGACGGTGACCGGCGTGCCCCACATGCGCACCGCGCGGAAGGACTGCGAGATGGAGCTGATGACCGTGATGTCGTAGCAGTCGTTGGCGAGGTCTGCGCCACACGCATAGGGGTTGGGCTGCTCGCCGTCCACGGGGAACTCCTGGGTCGGGTCGCAGATGGCGTGGTGTCCGACGCGTAGCAGGTTCGGTTCGGCCGCGGGTGGGAGGACGACCTGCACGGGGGTCGTGTCCGCCAGCAAGTGCGCGCCCGCCGGGCTCGTCAGGATGGGTTCGTCCAGTGACTCGGGCCGGAACAGGTAGAAGGAGAGCGTCGAGGGTCCTCCTTGCACGCGCAGCGCGACGCGCCCGTCCATGGTGGTGCGTAGTCCGGGGACGAACGGGTTGTTCCACTGGTTGTCGTCGTCGACCATCGACACGTCCCGCAGGATGGCTGGCGGCTGCGCCTTGCCGGCGTAGGCGACGGGGGCGGGGCCTCCGAGGGGGGTGCCCGCGGGAGAGGAGCAGCTCGCGAGCGCGACCAGTAGAACGAGCGAACGCGACCGAGCGCGAGGTCGGAGGAGGGGGGGGACGGTCATCACGCAGGCAGTGTACAGATGTTACGGCTATCGTCGACCGGGGGTGCACGTCGTCATGGGAGCGGGGCTTGCCGAAGGTCGCGTGGGGACGAGGGTTGCGCTATGAGGTCCCGACCATGAGCACGCTGCGTTCCGTCAAGGGCATGAATGACATCCTTCCCGCTGAGGTCTCGGCCTTCCGGCACCTGGAGGAGACCTTCCGTGCGGTGGCGGCGGCGCATGGCTACGGGGAGGTACGCACTCCGTTGCTCGAGCCGACAGCGCTCTTCGTGCGCTCCATCGGCGACACGACGGACATCGTCGAGAAGGAGATGTACACCTTCGAAGACCAAGGTGAGAAGCAGCTCTCCCTGCGCCCCGAAGGAACTGCGTCGGCCGTGCGCGCGTTCGTGCAGCACTCGGTCCACGCGCAGAGCCCCATCACCAAGTGGTTCTACATCGGGCCGATGTACCGACGCGAACGTCCGGCCAAGGGCCGCTTGCGGCAGTTCCATCAGATGGGCCTCGAGGTGTATGGCGACCCGGGTCCGTTCGTCGACGCCGAGATGATCGACATGGCCGTGTCCTTCCTGGCAGCGGTCGGTATCACGGACGTGGAGGTGCGCGTGAACTCCCTCGGGAGCGGGGCGAGCCGGGCGGCGTATCGCGAGGCGCTGCTCGCCTATCTCGAGCCGCGGCGCGCGGAGCTGTGCGCGGACTGTCAGCGGCGCATGGAGCGCAACCCGCTGCGGGTCCTGGACTGCAAGGTGCCGGCGTGTGCCGCCATCGCGGCGCTCGCGCCTTCTCTGTTGGATCACCTCGACGACGCAGACCGCGAGCACTTCGACGGCTTGAAGGCAGCGCTCGACGCGCTGGGGACGCCCTACGTCGTGGACGCGTCCGTGGTGCGCGGGCTCGACTACTACACACGCACGATCTTCGAGGTGCGTGGGTTGGGTGGAGATCTCGGCGCGCAGAACACGCTCTTGGGCGGAGGCCGGTACGACGGCATGGTCAAGAGCATGGGCGGCCCGGACGTGCCCGCCTTGGGTCTCGGCATGGGCGTTGAGCGCCTGCTCCTGGCGATGCCAGAGAAGCCGAGCGCGCCCGCCCCGGATGCGTTCATCGTCGCGCTTCGTCCAGAGCAGCGCACGGCTGCGCTCCTGCTCGGCAAGCAGCTGCGCGCGGCGGGGCTGCGCGTCGAGAACGACCTGCGCGGTCAGTCGCTCAAGAGCCAGATGCGCCGTTCGGATTCGCTGGGCTCGCGCTTCGCGCTGGTGCTGGGTGAGAGCGAGGTCGCGGCGGGGACCGTGCAGGTCAAGGACCTGCGCGCCTCCACCCAGACCGAGCTACCCGCGGGCGAGGTCGCCGCAGCGATCAAGGCGGCGCTTCAGTAGGGGCACCCCGAGACAGCCTCTCCAGTTCGGCGAGCCGACCAAATCGGGGATATTCGGCGCTCCCGAGACCGCCTCTTCCAGCCGCAGTACCCCAGCGCACCCCGCCGGAGTCGCGACAGCTCAAGAACCCGCCGTGCGCAGCTGCGCCGCCTGCTCTTCGTACTTGGACGGGCAGCGCGGGATGATCTGGTCCGCCAGGAAGGTGCCGTGCTCGTCGACGCGCCCCTCGACGACGACCTGGATGTCGTAGTCGTCGCGGAAGGTGTCGGGCACCACGCAGCGGGGGAACTGGACGGGCATCTCGTGGCCGTCGCGCTCGATGGTGAAGCGCCACTCGCAGGGAGACTCGCGGAACTGGATGGAGCCGTGGCGCAGATCGCCCTCCACGCGGATGCGGCGATCGCCCTGCGCGTGGGCGAGGGCCTCACCCACCGTCACCGAGTAGGTGGCCACCTCGGACGCTTGTCCGAAGGCGAGCACCAGCATGGCCGCGCCCAGCAGCGCGAACACCGCGATGATCTTCGGGCCGGATCCGAGGCCGCCCGAGCTCTCGCGCGCAGCGTGTGCGGGGGCGCCGGCCTCGATCGGGAGATCGCCGACGGACGAGTCGGCTGGTTCGAGGCTGGGCGTGTCAGTGGGGGCGCTCATCTCACCGGAGTATGGGGGCGTCTTCCCTCGCGTGCCAGGGTTGGCGCGTGGCTCGTGGCCCCTGCGCTCGTGTCCGCGCTGGCCGCGGAGGGGCTGATGTAGGCACCCCACACGACGAGCACCAACCCTGGAGGGCTGGCGCAGCCCTCCAGCTCAGGGCGCTGAAACGACGAACGCCGACCCAGGGGCCGGCGTTGCATCATGGTTCCGCGCGAACGCGGGGCTTGCTCAGATCTTGTCCTGAAGCATGTACGCGATGACGAGCGCGTAGATGACGAGCGACTCGATGAGCGCGAGGCCGAGGATCATCGGCGTGAAGAGCTTGTCGGACGCGTTGGGGTTACGCGCGATGCCCTCGAGCGCAGCCGCAGCGGCCTTGCCCTGGCCGAGCGCGCCACCGAACGCGGCGACGCCGATGGCGCCACCCGCGGCGAACGCCAGGGAGGACTTGTCCACGCCGCCGGCGGCGTCCTGCGCGAACGCGGTGGCCGTGACGAAGAGGGGGGTGAGCAGGGAAACGAGTCGAAGTGCCGTCTTCTTCATTGGAGTGCCTCCTAGGCTTTCTCTCGAGGTTTTTGGCGGCGCTCCGGCCACCCAGGGTTAATCGAGGGGAGAGAAAGCAGAATCTGTGGGTTTGGGGTTGGGAGAGGGATCAGTGGTCGTGCGCGATGGCCATGGAGATGTAGACCGTGGACAACAAGCAGAAGACCATGGTCTGAACCACCACGACGATGCAGCCGAGGAAGTAGAGGGGAAGCGGAAGGGGGATGAACCACGGCGCCAGCGTCAGGAAGATGGCGAGCACCAAGTGGTCAGCCGTCATGTTCGCCATGAGGCGAACGGCCAGGGTGATGGGGCGCGCGATGTGGCTGATGAGCTCGATGGGGAGCATCAGTGGCGCCAGGGGCAGGAAGGGCCCGAGGAAGTGCTTGAAGTACCCGAGGCCGTTCTCCTTCACGCCGAAGATGTGCGTGGCGAAGAAGATCACCAGCGCCATGGACATGGTGGTGTTGAGGTTCGACGTGGGGGGCTGGAAGCCGGGCAGGAGGCCGAACGCGTTCGAGAAGAAGATCATGAACGCGCAGGTGCCGATGAGCGGCAGGAAGAACTTGGCGGCCTTCTTGCCCATCATGTCGACGAGCGTGCCGTAGACCTGGCCCGCGAAGCCCTCGATCAGGGTGCGCAGGGAGAAGTGCCCGTCCGGCAGGATGGCAGCCTGGGTGTCGGCCACCTTCGAGCGCACCAGCAGGCCGACCACGGCCAGCACCACGATGAGGAAGATCCAGTGCAGGATGTGCTGGATGCCCACGTCGCCGTGCGCGATCCACGTCGCGCCGTGACTGTGCCGGGCGTCACTCAGCCAGTGCGCGTATCCGGGAAGCAAGCTGAACCACGATTCACCGTGAGGCATCGCTCAGAACTCCTCGCCGGGGGCCTCGGCCGCAGGGTCTGCGGACGCCGCCTCGGCGCTGAAGAGGATGGAGGCCGTCAGGATGCCCAGGACGAGGGCACCGAAGCCGATCATGAAGCCCAGCGGATCGACGTGGAGGCGACGGATCGCGATGAACGCGACGACCCCGGTCAATCCGAGCTTCAGGCAAAGAAGAAGGGTGATCCCGCCGCGCTGCTCGACGCGGGCCTCGACCAGCTTGGCGAGGCTCACGCGCAGCAGGAACCAGTTGGCCACCGCGACCGCCGAGCCGACCAGGGCGCCGATGCCCGTGGGGACGCCGATGGCCGCGAACGACAGCAGCACGAGCACGGCAGCGAAGCCGAGCGTCGTGTGGGTGGTCGTGCGGAGGAGGGCGTTCATGGGGAGCTAGGGGCGCTTCGGCGAAGAGGGGCGGGAGGTAGGCGGGGGGGTGGCGGGAGACTCGGAGGAGTCTTTGGAAGAGCCGGGCTTGGAGAGTGTGGGGTCGTCCCCCGGGTCGGTCACTGCCAGCTGCTGTTTTACTTTGCGAGCGACCCTGTAGAGGCTTCGGAAGGCGGCGGCAAGACCTGCGAGGAGCCCGATGATCTCGAACACTCGGCCGGTGGCGAACGTGTCGTCCAACCAGCGGCCCCCGACCAGTCCCACGATGACCGACACCGCCATCTCGATACCGATGGTGGAGACGTCACCGAGGGCCTTCAGCTGCTTCCGGCCTTCTGGACCCAGAAACATCGAGGGCACTTCGCACCGTTCCTTTCAAAGCTGCGCTGGCACGGGACCCCGTGCGAACGCGGCCGGCATCTAGCACGCACCCTAGGGGGGGTCAAGGCTGGTCGGCACCTCGCAGGAACGCTGCAATACACCTGATTCGTGGGGGCTTCTGGGTTGACCGGGTGCCCGCCGCGAGGACACGCTGCGCGCCATGACCGACGCCACCTCCAAGGCCCTGTTCGCCGCCGCTCAGCAACGCATCCCCGGGGGGGTCAACTCCCCTGTCCGCGCGTTCCGTGCGGTGGGCGGTGAGCCCGTGTTCGTCCAGCGCGCCAACGGCCCCTTCCTTTATGGCGCGGACGGAACGGCGTACGTGGACTACGTGGGCTCCTGGGGACCCATGATCCTGGGCCACGCCCAGCCCGACGTGGTCACGGCCATCCAGGAGGCTGCGACCCTCGGATGCAGCTACGGGGCCCCGACTGCCGGGGAGACGGACATGGCCGAGGCCATCGCCGACGCGTTCCCGTCGATGGAGATGACGCGGCTCGTGTCGAGCGGGACGGAGGCCACGATGGGGGCCCTGCGCGTGGCTCGCGGGTTCACGGGGCGCGATCTCGTCGTGAAGTGCGTGGGCGGGTATCACGGCGGCGCGGACTACCTCCTCGTCAAGGCCGGGAGCGGCTTGGCGACGTTGGGGGAGCCCGACAGCGGTGGCGTCCCCGCGTCGATCGCCGCCACGACCAGGCTCGTGGAGTACAACGACGTGGACGGGCTGCGCGCCCTGTTCGCCGCCGAGGGAGCGCAGATCGCGGCCGTCATCATCGAGCCCGTGGCGGGCAACATGGGCTG
The DNA here is from genome assembly GCA_020633055.1 of Sandaracinaceae bacterium. Taxonomy (NCBI): domain Bacteria; kingdom Pseudomonadati; phylum Myxococcota; order Polyangiales; family Sandaracinaceae; species Sandaracinaceae bacterium. The sequence continues at coordinate 857,639 of JACKEJ010000006.1, forward strand.
CGTGCCCCCGGATCCCGAGTGGCTCGCGGCGCTGCGCACCGAGACGCTGGAGCACGGGGCGCTCCTGATCTTCGACGAGGTCATGACGGGCTTCCGCGTGGCACGCGGTGGCGCCCAGGCTCTGTACGGCATCACGCCGGACCTGACGTGCCTGGGCAAGATCGTCGGGGGCGGCCTCCCCGTGGGCGCCTACGGCGGGCGGCGTGAGATCATGTCGAAGATCGCCCCGCTCGGCCCCGTGTATCAGGCGGGCACGCTCAGCGGGAACCCGCTGGCCGTGGCGGCGGGGCTCACCACGTTGGGGCTGCTGCGCGAACCGGGGCTATACGAGGGCCTCGAGGCAGCTTCCGCGTCCCTCGAAGCGGGTCTGGTGCAGGCGGCCGCCGACGCTGGCGTGGTCGCACGGGTGCAGCGCGTGGGCTCCATGCTGACCGTGTTCTTCACGGACGCGCCCGTGCGCGACTGGCCCAGCGCCGACCGCTGCGACCGACGCGCGTTCGGGGCCTTCCACGCCAGCCTCTTGGCTCACGGCGTCTACTGGCCCCCGAGCCAGTTCGAGGCCGCGTTCGTGTCCACGGCGCACGATGCGGAGGTGCTCGCGACCACGCTCCGCGCGGCGCAGCAGGCGTTCAAGGCGGTGCGCGCGCAAAGCGCCTCGGAATGAGGTAGCCTCGCGCGATGTCCTCCGAGCAAGACGTCCCCCCGCTCGCCCGCCGCTGTGAACGCCTCGCGGACGATCTCCTCGTCATCGCCAGCCAGACGCCCGCCCTCGACGCGCCAGCGCAGGTCGTCGCGCTCTACGGCAAGCTCCGCGAAGCCGTCGCCGAGCGCACCGGAGAAGCCCCGCTCTTCGCGGTGCCGCGCTTCGCCGCGGGCGGTGGTGGGACGTACGGGGAGCTCGCGCTCTTCGCGGGTCAACTCGCGGCTGTGTCCATCACCCACGCACCCGGCTGACGGCCTCCATCTCCGCTCTCCTCCCGCGGGTCCCGGCGCGCCCCGAATAATCCAGCGTTCCAGCGGTTGAAGGGGCCGATGGCGGCGTGCTAGTACCGCCGCCCGCTGTTCTTTCGCTCGCACTTCCTTCGTTTCCCCAGGGTGGTCCCTCATGAGCATCGACGTCCGCGCCATCAACGACATGGTCCAGCGCGAGAGCGCCTTCATCGACCCACTCCTGCACGAGGTGAAGAAGGTCATCGTAGGACAAGAGGAGATGGTGCAGCGCGTGCTCATCGGGCTCCTCACGGGCGGTCACGTGCTGCTCGAGGGCGTGCCTGGCTTGGCCAAGACCCTGACCGTCAACACCATCTGCAAGACCGTCGCGGCCGAGTTCTCGCGCATCCAGTTCACGCCGGACCTGCTCCCCGCCGACGTGGTGGGCACGGTGCTCTACAACCAGCAGAGCGGCGACTTCACGGCCAAGCAGGGGCCCATCTTCGCCAACCTGGTGCTGGCCGACGAGATCAACCGCGCCCCGGCCAAGGTGCAGAGCGCGCTGCTCGAGGCCATGCAGGAGAAGCAGGTCACCATCGGCGACACCACGTACAAGCTGCCGGAGCCGTTCATGGTGATGGCCACGCAGAACCCGGTGGAGCAGGAGGGCACGTACCCGCTCGCCGAGGCGCAGGTGGACCGCTTCATGATGCACGTGCGTGTCGGTTACCCCACCGCGGAGCAGGAGCGCACCATCATGGAGCGCATCGCCCAGCACACGCTGGAGGGGCCCAAGGAGGGCGACGGAAGACCCAATACGATGGACGTCCAGCGGGTCGCATCGACCGAGCAGCTGATCGAGGCGCGGCGCTGCATCGGGCACGTCTACATGGACGACAAGATCAAGGACTACATCATCTCCGTGGTGCAGGCGACCCGCAACCCGGCCGGAGCCGGGCTCAAGGACATGCGAGACATGATCGCCCACGGCGGCAGCCCGCGCGCCAGCATCTGGCTCAACATCGCGGCGCGTGCGCACGCGTTCGTGAGCCACCGCGGCTACGTGACCCCCGAGGACATCAAGGCCATCGGGCCCGACGTGCTCCGGCACCGCATCATCCGCACCTACGAGGCCGAGGCCGAGGAGATCAGCAGCGACGACATCGTCCGGCGCATCTTCGAGGCGGTGGAGGTCCCCTGAGATGATCTCGCGCGAGCTCGTCAAGAAGCTCCGGAAGATCGAGATCCACACCGCGCGCCTGGCCAACGATCAGCTCGCGGGGAGCTACCACTCCGTCTTCAAGGGCCGCGGCATGGCCTTCAGCGAGGTGCGCCAGTACCAGCCGGGCGACGACGTGCGCTTCATCGACTGGAACGTCAGCGCCCGCATGAACGACGCCTACGTGAAGATGTTCACGGAAGAGCGCGAGATGACGGTCATGCTCTTGGTCGATCTCTCGGCCTCCGAGAAGTTCGGCAGCGTCGGCAAGCCCAAGATCGAGACCGTGGCCGAGATCGCGGCGCTCTTGGCCTTCAGCGCCATCAAGAACAACGACCGCGTGGGGCTCATCCTGTTCACCGACCGCGTGGAGCGCTTCGTGCCGCCCAAGAAGGGGCGCGGGCACGTGATGCGCGTGGTGACGGAGATCCTCAACGCCTCCCCCGCGGGCACCGGCACCGACCTCGCTTCCGCGCTGGACATGCTCGGAGGCCTGCGCAAGCGCCGCTCGGTAGCGTTCTTGCTGAGCGACTTCATCGCGGACGACTACGAGAAGCAGCTGCGGGTCGCGGCCAAGCGCCACGACCTGATCCCCGTGCAGGTGGTGGACCCGCGTGAAGAGAACCTCCCGGACGTGGGGCTCGCGCTGGTGGAAGACCTCGAGAGCGGTGAGCTGGTCGAGGTGGACACGGGCGACCCGCGCGTGCGGCAGGCCTTCGCGCACGAGGTGCTGCGGCAGCGCGCGCTGCGGGAGCGGCTGTTCCGCAAGCTGCGTGTGGACCACCTGACGGTGCACACGGACGAGGACTACGTGCGGCCCATCGCCGAGTTCTTTCGCTTTCGGCAGAAGCGCATGATGGGGTTCCGGTGACCAGGTCGCGGGGCCGGTACGAGGGTCTTTGGCAAGGGGCCGCTCAGGCGGTGCTCTGGGTGCCGTTGGCGCTGCTGGTCGTGGGGCCCGCGACCCGGCTGGCCGCGCAGCCCGCGCCTGTGCCCGCGCCCACGCCCATCGCACCGCCCCCCGTGGCCGAGCCCGCGACGTCGCGTCCCGCGGCTGCACCCCCGCGGCCTCCGGCAACGCCGCCCGGGTCCCCTGCCACGCCCGTACCGACCCCCGACGCGCCGACCGTCGCGCCTCCCGCCGCAGACGTCGCTCCTGCGCCCGTCGCGCCCGTCGCGCCCGTGGCGCCCGTGGCGCCCGTCGCTGCCGCAGATGCTGGGGTCCCCAGCGCGGGCGACGCTGGGGTGGCGGAGTCCGACGCGGGGGTCGCGCGTCCGACGCCGCCGCCGCTCCCAGCCGAGCACCAGCCGCGCATCGAGATCTCGGTGGAACCGCGTGACGGCCTGCACACCGGGGACATGACGACCGTGCGTCTCTCCGTGCACGCTGCCCCGGGGGACGACATCACGCTCCCCGAAGAACAGCACTTCGGGGAGCGCACCAGCGCGGTCACGCCCGATCCCATCGAGCTGGTCGACAGCCGTGTGCGCGTCGAGACGCGCACGGATCAAGGGCGCGACTTCCACTTCGAGCTGGACCTGCTCCTGCTCGAACCCGGGGAGCACGATGTCGGCCCGCTGCGGGTGCGCGTGCTCACCGCGTCCGGGCAGGTGGGCGTCGTGGAGGCGGACGCGCAGCACCTGTCGGTGGCCTCCGTACTGGGCAACGAGCCCGACGCCGAGCCCTTTCCGCCCAGCGACCCGGTGAGCGTGATGGAGGAGGACGACCGCCCGTACTGGGTGATGGGTGCGCTGGGCGTCCTCCTGGTCGGGTTGTTGCTCGGCTATCTCTTGCGCCGCTATCTCCAGAAGCGCGCCCAGGCGCCCAAGCCCGCACCGCCGCCGCTGCCGCCCTGGGACATCGCCGCGGGCGAGCTCTCGTGGTTGGCGCAGACGCGGCGTCAGCACATCGAAGAGGGCCGCTGGGATGCGTGGGTCGACAAGCTGAGCGACGTGCTCCGCGGCTACCTCGGCGCGCGCTACGAGTTCGATGGCCTCGAGTGCACCACGCACGAGCTGGTGGCGCACCTCCAGGCGCGCAAGACCGACCCTTCGCTGGTCAAGCGCGTCACCGAGCTGATGGACGCGTGCGACCTGGTGAAGTTCGCGAACTCGCCCGCGGGCGACGAAGAGACCGACAAGATGCTGGCGTCTGCCCTGGTGATGGTGCGCGAGACGCGCCCCGTCGTCGGAGGCGTTGCGCTGCCGCCCATGCCGACGGAGCCCACGGCCATTCCCATCCCCGACACGCGCGTCGGACCATCGCGTGTCAAGCGCGCGCCGACGCCGGACGAAGACCCGAACGCCCGCTGGATGCCGCGTGATCCCGAGGATGAGGCCCCCGCCACGGAGGACACGCACGCCGCGCCCGATGGGGACGAAGCGCCGCTCGACGCGGCACACCGGCTGGCTGCCCGCGAGGCGACGTCGCCCCAGCCCGTCTCGGCCGACTCGATGGTCACCGACGAGGCAGCAGGCGCGGCGGGGACTTCGTCTTCCGAGCCCGCGAGCGCGCTCGGTGGCGTGCCCGGCGCAGACGACGAGATCCTCCCCGCGCCTCGGCCTTACACCGCCAAGGTCATCCCGCCGACCCACGTGGGGGACCAAGGGCGAACGCGCATGGAGCCCTTCCCGCTGGGGGCGCGCGTCGGACTCACGGCGGGTCCCTCACACGAGGGCGGCTCACCCGACGCCCGCGGAGATGTCGCCTCGGCCGAGCTCGGCGCGGGTGACGGCAGTCCCACGGACACCGCGTTCTCGTCGTCTTCCACGTCTTCTCCGACCCGTAGCGTCCACGCCCACGAGTCCGTGCCGACGCTGCCCGGCTTCGCGGATGACGACGAAGCCGCGGCGCTGGCGCAGAAGGCCCGCGCCGCTCGTGAGGCGGCGAAGGCTGCCGCGGAAGCCGCTGCAGCTGCCGAAGAAGCGGCGGCGGCGGCAGCCGCGCGCGCGGCCGCACGGGCAGCACCGTCACCGTGGGTCGCGTCCGAACCCACGGCGTCATCGGACCCCTCTGCAGACGCGATGGACTCGGAAGCGGCCAGCGACTCGGGGTCAGACGAACCTTCGTCGGGAGGCGCGTCGTGATCGCGTGGGTCCGTCGCTCCATGGCCGCTCTCTACATCCTCTTCTTGGGGGTGCCCGCGCTGTGGGTGTCCGCCTACCTCGTGGAGGGTGTGTACGGCGTGCCGCTGCGCGCCGACAGCTTCCGCTTCGAACGCCCGTGGGCCGGTCTGTTGCTCATCGCGGCGCCGCTGGTGTGGCTCGCCCGAGTGTGGTTGCTGAAGACGGCCGCCCCGCGCTTGCTGGTCAGCCGCGGCAAGACGCTCGCGCAAGTGCGCCCGGGCTATCGCGTGTGGGTCAAGCACCTGCCGCTCGGGTTGCGTGTCACCGCGCTCTGGCTGTTCGGCATCGCGCTGATGGGCCCGCAGAGCATCCACGCCCGTGACCGTACCGAGGTAGACGGCATCGACATCGTGCTCGTGATGGACATGTCCCTGTCGATGCAGGCTGCCGACATCCGTCCGAACCGCTTCGAGGCGACCAAGATCGTCGTGCAGGACTTCGTGCGTCGACGCCCGAACGACCGCATCGGCGCCGTGGTCTTCGGTCGCGACGCCTTCACGCTCATGCCGCTCACGACCGACAAGGAGGCCCTCCAGACCGTCATCTCGGAGCTCCAGCTGGAGCTCATCGAGGGACGCGGCACCGCCATCGGGAACGCCATCGGGACGGCCCTGAACCGCCTGCGCCCGAGCCGCGCGCGCAGCAAGGTCGTCATCCTGTTGACCGACGGTGACAGCAACGCAGGCAACGTCTCTCCAGAGCAGGCGGCGGAGCTGGCTGCGACGATGCAGGTGAAGGTCTTCACGGTGTTGATGGGGGTGAGCGACGACGCGCCGGTCGCGCAGGGAGTGGATCTCACGCGGCGCACCATCTTCGGTATGCAGAACCAGCCGGTGAACCCCGAGCTGCTGCAGCGCATCGCGGCCCGCACGGGCGGGCAGCACTACTCGGTCGCCGATCGGGGCGCCCTGGAGCGGACCTTCCACAGCATCCTCGACCAGCTCGAGCGTAGCGAGATCGAAGACCTCGGTCAGGTGTATGGCGAGCTCTACCCCGCGTTCGTGTGGCCCGGCCTCTTGCTGCTCCTCTTGGAGGCCGTGTTCGGGGCGCTCGTCCTGCGGAGGTGGCCATGACGTGGCACTCGCCCGTGGTCCTCTGGTTCGTCCTGGCCGTGCTGGTCGTGGCGGGTGTGCTGCTCGCGGGGTGGCGCCTGCGCGAACGGGCCACGCGCCGCTTTGGCGAGCCCACCGCGTTGCAGAGCCTGCGTGTCGGGCGGTCGGGGCCCCTACGCGCCGCGCGGGGCGTGCTGTTGGTGTTGGGCCTGTTGTTGGTGGTGGCCGCCCTCGCGGGGCCCCAGTACGGTAGCCGCACGCGCGTGCTGCGGCAGCGCGGGATCGATGTCGTGGTGGCGCTCGACTTCAGCAAGAGCATGCTGGCTCGCGACGTCAGCCCGAACCGCAGCGAGCGCGCGAAGGTGGAGCTCACCCGCTTCATCGAGGGCCTGGGCGGCGACCGCGTGGGCGTGGTGGCCTTCGCGGGAGAGACGATGCAGTTCCCGCTGACGACCGACTACGCGGCGGTGCAGCTGTTCTTGCGCGACCTGACGCCCCTCGACATGCCCGTTGGGGGCACGGCCATCGGGCGCGCGCTGGTAGCCGCCGGGCGCTTGCTGGAGCGCAGCAGTCGCACTCCAGAGGGCGTGACCGACGCCGAGTGGGCCGACACGCGCCCAGCGCGCGTCGTGGTCCTCATGACCGACGGGGAGGATCACGAGGGAGACCCCGTCCAGGCCGCGCGCGACCTCGCCGCCGAAGGCGTGAAAGTCTTCGTGGTGGGCATCGGGTCGCGCACCGGAGAGCCCATCCCCACCTACAGCGAAGATGGTACGTGGACGGGCTACATGCGCGATCGCGACGGAAACGTCGTGACCACCGCGCTCACGGCGGAGAACGAAGTACAGCTGCAGGCCATCGCCGAGGCCACCGGCGGGCGCTACCTACGCGCAGAGGACGGCGGAGTCGGCGTCGATCAGGTCGCGCGAGAGATTCGCACGTTGCAGCAGGGGGAGCGCGAGTCACGACGCGTGACAGTCCACGAGAACCGCTATGCGTTGGCGCTCTTGCCAGGCTTCTTGCTGCTCGTGCTCGAGGGCCTCTTGCCAGAAGCGTGGCTGCTGCGTCGGCGCCGACGGCTGGCGCGAACCAGCGATGAGCGGGAGGCTGGTCGGGCATGAAGGCGCTGGTCTCGCTCACACTCGTCTTCTTGGCCTCCCTGTTCGGCGGGTGGGACCCGTTCCACCGACCCAACCCGAACGTCGAGGAAGGCAACGCCCGCGTCACCGCCGAGAACTACGACGGTGCGCTCGAGGCGTACGATCGCGCGGCGCGTGAGCTCCCGTCGGCTCCAGGGGTGCACCTGGACCGCGGCATCGCCTTCCTGCACAAGGGCGACCGCGAGCGTGCGCGCGAGGCCCTCCTGCTGGCCATCGGGCCGGAGACGCCGCCGGATCTCGTCGCGGACATCCGCTACGACCTGGGCCTCTCCTACTTCCAAGACGGAGAGGCGGCAGCCGCGGAGGACGACCACCAGACGGCACAGACCGCCTTTCGCAACGCCGTCGACGAGTATCGTCGCTCGCTGCGCGCCCGGCCGTCGGACCACAACACGGCGTGGAACCTGGAGATCGCGCTGCGCCGGTTGAACGAAGAGCGCGAGGAGCAGGAGCGCGAAGAGCAGGAGCAGCAGGACCAGGACCAGCAGGACCAGGACCAGCAGGATCAGCAAGACCAGGACGAGCAGGATCAGCAAGACCAGGAGCAGCAGGACCAGGACCAGCAAGACCAGGACCAGCAAGACCAGGACCAGCAGGACCAGGACCAGAACCAGCAGGACTCGCAGGACCAACAGCAGCAGGACGGGCAGGACGGGCAGGACGAGCCCAGCCAGCCCGAACAGGGGCAGGAGCCGGAGAGCTCCTCCGGCGACGAGCAGAACGACCCGCGTGACAGCCAGGATCAGGCCGACGGTCAGCAGCTGCCCAACCAAGCGCAGCGCGTGTTGGATGCCCTCCAGGACGGCGAAGAGAGCCTCGAGCAGTATCGCGCGGCGCAGCGCGGACAGCGTGAGAACCGGCGCGTGGAGCAGGACTGGTGACGACCCCCATCCCACACGCGCACCCGAGGCTACGCGGCTCGGACTCGACCCTCGGCTCGCGCGTCGCGATCACGCGCTCATGCCGGCCGGGCGTGTGCGTGAGTGGGTCGGGCCGCTTCGCTCGCGGGCCGCTCGCTCGGGTGCAGCGTGTCGTGCTCCTCGCCGTCGTGCTGCTCGGCTCGTTCCCGCTGGACGCGCTCGTCGCCGTCGCCCATGCCCAGCACGTGACCGTCGTGACCACCACGAGCTCGCCGCAGGTCACCGTAGGCACGGACTTCTCGCTCGAAGTGCGGGCGGATTGCGACAGCTGCCAGGTGCAGAATCTCGAGCTGCCCGCGCTGGTGGAGTTCGACATCGTGAACCGCAGCCTCATGCGGCCCACCTCGGTTCAGATGGGGCCCAACGGCACGCGCGTGCAGGAGTCGGTCATCCACCGACTGCGCTTGCGTCCACGGCAACCCGGGCGCGTCCGCATCGAGCCTGCAGTGGCGGTAGTCGCTGGTCAGCGCCATGCGGGAAACGCGGTCGATCTCCAGGTGCTCCCCGCCGCTGGTGGGCAGGTCGGCCCGGCGCCGCCGCCGCCCGTGCCCGCGCCTCCTCCGATGAACGGGGTGCTCGACGGGGCAAACGTCGACTCGGTCGCGTTTCTGCGCACGGTGGCGGACCCCGTCGACCCCGTCGTGGGCCAGCAGGTCACTGTCACGCTTCTGTTCTACACGCGCGTCGCAGCGCGCAACCTCCAGCCCGAGCGAGAGATCGCGACCGACGGCTTCTGGGTCCACGACCTGATCGGACCCAACGCGCCCCCACCGCAGTCCCGTCGCGAGGTCGTGCAGGGGGTTCCCTACGACGTGCACGTGGTGCGTCACTTCGCGGCGTTTCCTCTGGAGTCCGGAGACCTCGTGCTCGGTTCGCCGCGCATGGCGATCCAGACGGGGGGCGGCTTCATGTTCGGCTCACGCCCCGAGCAGCTGGTGCGCGAGGGGGTGCCGGTGACGGTGCACGTGCGGCCCTTGCCCGCGCCCGCCCCGCGCGGCGCCGTGGTGGGTCGCTACACCATTCGAACACAGCTCGACCGCACCACCATCCGCACGGGCGACGCGGTGACGCTGACGGCGTTCGTCGAGGGCGAAGGCAATCTCCGTGATGTGAGCCTGACGCTGCCTGACCTGCCTGGGTTGCGCGTCCACCCGCCGCGGCGAGAAGACGACATCAGGGCGCAGGGCGTACGCGTCGGAGGCACGACGCGCATGGAGTGGCTGTTGGTCGCGGAGCAACCCGGGACGTACACCATCCCCCCCCTCACGCAGGTGGTGTTCGACCCGTTCGCAGAGCGCTACGACACGGTGCGGTCGGAGCCGCTCACGCTCACCGTCGCGGGTGCCCCGGTCGTCGCTCCCGCGCCAGCACCGGCGACGACGAGCACCGCTCCCGAAGAGCCCCCCGTGGTCGACGCCAGCACGATCGGCGAGATCCGTACGCGCAGCGAGCTGTTGCGCGCGCGGTCCCCACTGAGCAGCTCGTGGGCCTACTGGCTGGGGCTGCTGGCCATGCCGCTCGCGCTGGCTCTCGGCTGGGGTGTGCTCGCGCAGCGCGCCCGGCGTCGCGCACACGACCAGCGCGCCGACCGGCAGGCGGCGGCGCTGGTGCGCGAGAAGCTCGAGACGGCGAAGCGTGCCTTGAAGACGGCGGACGCGGGCGCGTTCTATCCTGCGGTCGCGGCCGCGCTCCGAGCGGCGCTGGAGGGACGGCTGGGCGAGTCGGTGGGCAGCCTGACGCACGCGCAGCTCGGCGAACGCCTGGAACAACGCGGCATGAGCGCCGAGCTGCGTGAGCGCTTGGTGGAAGAGCTCGAGGCCTGCGACTTCGCGCGCTTCAGCGCCGAGGCGGGCAGCGACGAAGAGCTCGAGCGTTGTCTCTCGCGTGTGCGCGCCATGGTGCAGCGCCTGGAGCGCTTCACACCTGCCGTCGCGAGTGGGGAGGGCCGCGCATGACGGGGACAGGGCTCTTGCGCCGCGTCGCGCTGATGCTGCTGGTGGTCGTGGCAGTCGCAGGACGTCCGTGGTCCCCCGTTCGTGCGCAGGACGCGGCGACCGAGTCCAGCATGCGCGCGACGGGGGCGACGGACCAGAGTCGCGCCGAGGCGGACACGGTACACGCTCTGTTCCGACGGGCGAACGAACTGGCGTTTGCAGAGAACTACGCGGGCGCGCTCGAAGTCTACGGCGCCCTCACGGACGTCGGCATCGTGGATCCAGACGTCGAGCAGAACATCGCGGTCTGCTACGCCCGCACTGGGCGCCTGGCGCGCGCCATCTTCCACTTCGAGCGCGCTCTGTTGCTACGCCCCGGAGACGAGGGGATCGAGCGGGGCCTGGCCGCCGTCGAGGATGCCCTGGCCAGGGCCCGCGCCGAGGCGGAGGGGGAGGCGGAGCTCGCTACGGACAAGCACTTCGTGCGCGCGATGGTCCGCTCCGTGAGCGAGCAGGCGCTCGCCATCGCGCTGCTGTCGACGGTGGCGCTGCTGTGTCTCGCGCTCGTCGCGCGGCGTCGGGCGCAAGACGAGGTGCCGCGCGTGGCCGCGGGTGTGGCTTCGCTGTTTGCGCTCGTGCTCTGCGTCGTGGCGGCGGTCGGACTCGTCGTGAAGCAGGGGTGGCTGCGTGATGGCGTGCCGGCCGTCGTGCTCGAGGACGAAGTGCCGCTCCACCAGTCCCCTGACGCTCGCAGTCCCGTTTTGGACGCGCCAGCGCGGGCTGGTGAACGCGGCGTCGTCCTCGACGAGTATGAGGGGTTCGTGCGTTTGCGACTTGGCGCGCGGCAAGGATGGGCCCGCACGGCGGATGTCGGACAGCTACGCTGACATTCTGTGATTTTTGTGTAGGACCTTACGAGGGCTGGACACTGTGGATGCACTAGAACATGTTTCGGGGGTGGATTTTTCGGTTCCGTCGGTGCTATAACGGGGTTGTGCAATATTCACACAGCTAGACGCTCCATCCATTCCCCCGAGGTCCCCATGAAGAAGATCCTGGTAGTCGAAGACGATGCCCTCAGCTCGATGGTGATCGGGGACTTCCTCGAGGCCAACGGCTACGAGGTGACGGTCGCGAAGAACGGCGTGGACGCCCTGACCGAGTTCGAGCGCGTGTCTCCGGACGCGATGCTCGTGGATGTCATGCTCCCCAAGCGTAGCGGCTTCGAGGTGTGCTTCGAGGTCAAGCGCACGGAGAAGGGGCGCACCATGCCGCTCATGCTCATGAGCGCGGTCTATCGCGACGAGGACCACGCGAAGAAGTACGCGCGTGAGGACCTGCGTGCGCAGGCGTACCTGGTGAAGCCGTTCGACATGCGCGCCATGCTGAGCGAGCTGGAGTCCTTGCTGGTGGCCTCGGCCTGAGCGGCCCGTGCGCTTTCCGGCCTACGTCGAGGAGGTCGGCCTCCCCGAACACCGCAGCAAGCTGTGGTTCAGCGTCCGCTCGGGCCTGACCATCGTCGTCGCGTTCACCGTGTTCGGGCTCTTCACCATGCAGACCGGGCTGATCCCGTGGACGCCGCTCTTCTGGGCGCCCGTAGGCCTCAAGCTGGTAACGAACACGCTCGCGTGGTGGTCCCTCAAGGCGGACCGCTTCGTGGTGGAGGCGGCGAGCCTCAACGTCGCCATGGACACGCTTGCGCTCACCTTCGCGATCTATCTGTCGGGTGGGTTGGAGAGCCCCCTCTTCGCCGTCTACGCGATCGAGCTCACCGTGGTCGCGCTGCTCTCCAACGTGGGCGTGACGCTGACCATCATGGGGCTCGCCATGGGCCTCCATGCCGCGATGGCGTGCCTGATCTACACGAAGACCATCCCGTCCTTCCCGCCGCCGCACTTCGCGGCGGACGCGCTCGACGCGACACACTTGATGGTGGTGCTGTTCGCGTACGGGGTCGTGCTGGGCATCCCGACCGTGTTCACCACCTTCATCCTCTCGGACTTGCGGGCCAAGTCTCGCGCGCTCGAGCAGCGTACCCGCGACCTCGAGGCCGCCAGTCAGTCGAAGGCCCGCTTCATCGCGAACCTCACGCACGAGCTGCGCACGCCGATCCACGGTATCTCCGGTTTGGCGGACCTGCTCGAGGCTGGGATCTACGGTCCCGTGACCGACCGCCAACGCAAGGCCCACGTCGAGGTCAAGCGCAGCGCGCGCTCGCTGCTGGCGTTGGTGGACGGCCTCCTCTCGCTTGCGCGCAGCGAGGACGGGCGCATCACCCCCAAGCTGGAGCGGGTCGACGTGAGTGCTCAGATCGAGGCGGCGGTCGCGCACGTGCAGGCCATGGTGGGCACCCGCGATCTGCCCATCGAGGTAGAGGTCGCTGGGCGCGTGTCGGACATCACCACGGACGCAGCCATGCTGCAGCACATCCTCACCAACCTGGTGACCAACGCCGTGAAGTTCACGCCGGATGGCGGGCGCGTGCTCGTGCGCGCGCACAGCGACAGACGCGGCGGCGCCGTGGTGATCGAGGTCGAGGACACCGGCGTAGGCATCGCGATGGCAGACCGTGAGCGCATCTTCGAACCGTTTCAGCAGGTCCACGATGGCTCGTTCGTGCGCGAACACGGAGGTGTCGGGCTCGGGCTCGCGCTGGTCCGGCAGCTGGTGCAGGCCATTGGCGGGACCATCGAGGTCTCGAGCGAGGTCGGCCGCGGGTCCGTGTTTCGGGTGGTCGTCCCCAGCGTCGCCAGCGCGGTCGCGTTCTCGGCCTGAGCCCGCGCCCCGGATCTCGGCGTGCGCGTCCGTGTCCCTGACGCGGCATGCTTGACGACGTACCCCGGGACCCCAGGATGAGCCCGCCATGGACACCCTCCCCACACGTCGTGTCGACCTCGACAGCTCTCCCGCGGAGCGCTGGGCGGGCATCGAGGTGCGGGCCGACGCGGTGCGTGAGCTCGTGGACGTCTACCAGCAGGACATTGGGCCGCTCGGCGACTTCCTCAAGCTGCTGACGCTGTACCGCGACGCGTACGTGCCGTACGAACAGCGCATCGAGCTGGAGTCCATCGCGGCGCGCACGGACGTGGACCCGCTGGCCCTCGTGCTGGTGAACGTTTACTACGACGCGTTCAAGCACGCGATGGCGTGCACCGCGTTCGCCAGCAACACCGCGCACGGCCCGGTCCATGCGCGCAACCTCGACTGGCACAGCCCGCGCGACGCGCTCCGGCGCCACTCCGAGATCCACGAGTTCGTCCGAGGCGGCGAGGTCGTCTGCCGCTCGCTCGCGTGGCCCGGCTTCATCGGCGTGTTCACGGGCGTGTCCCCCGGCGCGTTCTCCGTGTCTCTCAACGCCGTCGTGAGCGACGAAGCCCCCGGCCTCGGCGCGCCGGTGGCGCTCGTGCTGCGCGAGGCGCTCACGGCGCGTCTCCCCTACGAGCGCGCCGTGCACCACCTCCGCGCCATCCCGCTGGTGTGCGACTGCCTGCTCTTGGTCTGCGGGACCACGAACGACGAGTGCGCCGTCGTAGAGCGCGTCCCAGCGCGCGGGGTCGTGCGACGCGGGCAAGTCGGCAGCGTCACGGTCACCAACGACTACCGCATGCTCACCCACACGACGGGAGGGGTCGGGGCCCTCGTCGCGACCTCCGACCAACGCTACGACACCACCTGCTCCCGCGTCGCCCACGAGGCCCCCGACGACGCCGCCGCCTGCTTCCGCATCCTGGACGATCGCCGCGTCCGCATGGACATCACCGTCCAGCAAGCCGTCATGTCCGCGGCCCAAGGCACCTTCGTCGCCCGCGCCATCCCCCGCTGACCCGCGCCCAGCCCCGCATCTCGGTCCCGCACCCCACATCTCGGTCCCGCACCCCGCATCTCGGTCCCGCACCCCACATCTCGGTCCCGCACCCCACATCTCGGTCCCGCACCCCACATCTCGGTCCCGCACCCACGCACCACCTCGAGCGGGAACCCCGCGTACACCCGAGTCCCAGCCGCGCTCACCCGAGCTCCTCGGCCCCAGAGCGGATCCCGAGTCATCCGAGTCCCAGCCGCGCGCCCCGGGCCCCGACACGTCGCCGAGGGAGGGGGGATGGCCGGCGACGGGTGTTGGGGGGGCCCCGTTTCAAGCGCCTTGGCGCGCCGAAACGGGGGAGGCACCACAGGGAGCGCCTGCGCGACCGGGCCCGTTGCCGGCCATCTCCCCTCCCGTCAGCGATCCCGCCACCGCCACCGCGCCCCAGGGAGCCACCGCCACCGCGCCCCAGGGAGCCCCGCCGGACTCGGCAGATCCGCGCCGACTGGGGCAGCATCAGGTTGACTTCCCCGCGCCGAACACGGACCATCGCGCGGCGAGAGGAACCTCTGTGACAACTGCCCCCTCCATCAAGATCCTGGTAGCCGACGACGACCCCGAGCTGCTGAACCTCATCTCTTCCCATGCGCGGAGCATCGAAGGTTCGACGGTCGTCGAAGCCTCCGACGGAGAAGAGGCCCTGCGCCTTGCGCGCAGCGAGCGCCCCGCGCTCGTCCTGCTGGACGTCATGATGCCGGGCATGAGCGGCTGGGAGGTCTGCCGCGCCATCCGTGAGGAAGAGAGCCTCGCGGGCGCGAAGGTCATCATGCTCACGGGCATCGGTGAGCGGCTCAACGAGATGACCAGCCCCCTGTATGGCGCGGACGCCTACCTCGACAAGCCCTTCGATCTCGACGATCTCAGCGATCGGATCGAGGAGTTGGTGGGCTGTCGTCCCCAGGGGTGAACCGGCGTGCAGTCTCACGCACGGCGCGCAGCGTTGATGACGCTGCGGGCATATGCTAGCTCGGCTGCGATGCTCGCCCCGAACCGTCTGCGGGTCCGCCCCGCCTCCCCCGTGCGCGTGCATCTGCTCGCGGGCACCTTCGGGCTATGGCTCGGGCTCGCCTGCACGGGTTGCGGGCAGGGTTGCTCCGGCGAACAAGGTGCCGAGGGCACGTCCACGGCGTCCGCGACGGCGACCAGCGCGGAGCAAGATCCCAACGCGAACGGTCGCACCAACGGGCTGACGCCCGAGCAGGCGGCGCTGGTGCTGGCGCGCGTCGGTGACCGCGAGATCACCGCGGGTGAGCTGGCCGCCCGCCTCGCGGCCGAGGGGCGCTACACGCAGGCGCGGTTCGCCAGCCCCGAGCGTCGCCGCGAGTACCTCGACAAGATGATCGAGCTCGCGCTGCTGGCCGCCGAGGCGGAGCGCCTCGGATACCAAAACGACCCGCTGGTGGTGCAAGCTCGCGAACAGGCCATGCGCGAGGAGATGCTGCGTGAGCTGGTGGACGCCCGTGTGCAGCGCTCCGACATCACGGACGAGGCCATCGCGGCCTACTATCAAGCGCACCTCAGCGAGTACAACCAGCCAGCTCAGGTGCGCGCCGTGCACATCGTCGTGCGCACGCGCGCCGAAGCTCAACGCTACCTTCAGCAGGTGCGCGACCAGGCCGACATCGCGCCTTTCCGCGCGCTAGCGCAGCAGCACAACATCGACGACACGCGCGAGCGCGGTGGCGACCTGCTGTTCTTCGGGATGGAGGGCGACGGTCCGCCCGCGCCCGTCCGCGAGGCCGCGTTCGCGTTGGCGCGCATCGGGGACGTCAGCCCCGAGGTCATCGAGAGCCCGATGGGCTTCCACGTGGTGCGCCTGACCGGTCGTCGCGCTGCACTCGAGCGCTCGCTCGACGACGTCGAGGGGCCGATCCGAAACGCGCTCTGGGCCGCGCAGCGCGAAGAGGCGCGGCAGCGTCTGTTGGACGAACTACGCGGCGACGCGCAGATCGAAGAGCACCTCGACGTGCTCGACAGCCTCCAGCTGGAGCCACGCGAGGAGGTCCCGGTGCCCCATGCGCCAGACGCGCCGAGCGAGACGACGGAGACCCAAGCGCCATGACCAAGTCGCCGATGCGTCCAGCCTCTCGTCGCGCCCGCACGGCGGGCCTCCTGTCCCTGCTCGGGCTGCTGGGGCTCGCGGCGCCGAGCGCGCAGGCCGACGTGGTGGAGCGCGTGGTGGCGGTCGTCAACGACCAGGCCATCTGGCTGAGCGAGGTGCGTCGCCGCGCCGCGCCCTACGTCCCGCAGATCATGGCCGCGTCCAGCCAGGCCGAGCGCGTGGCGCTGCGTGAGCAGCTCTACACGCAAGTGCTGGACGGCCTCATCGACGAAGAGCTCATCCGCCAAGCGGCCACACGCATGCGGGTGCGCGTCTCCAGCGAGGACGTCGAGCGCGCCATCGCCAACGTGCGCCGCCAGAACAACCTCGGCGAGGCCGAGTTCTGGGAGGCCGTGCGCGGGCAGGGCTTCTCCCCGGCGCAGTACCGCGACGACCTGCGGCGTCAGCTGCTGCGCCTCAAGGTGCTCAACCAGCGCGCCCGCGGCCGCGTGAACATCACCGAAGAAGACGTGCGCGCGCGCTACGACGAGGAGGTGCGCCGCTCGAACCGGACGCTCCGCTTCCGCGCCTCGCACGTGTTCGTGGAGCTCCCCGCCGGCGCCAGCGCCAGCGACGTGGCCGCCGTGCGTGAACGCGCCGAGGAGCTGCGATCGCAGCTGACCGCGCGCAACTTCCAGGACGCCATCGCCGAGTTCGGGGGCGGTGAGCTGGGCTGGCTGCGTCAGGGGGACCTGCCCGAGGACCTCGAGCAGGAGCTCCTGGCCATGACGCCTGGCCGCATCAGCTCGGTCGTGCGCGGGCCCAACGGCTACCACATCTTCCTGCTGCACGAGCGCGAGCAGGGGCAGGCGGACGTGCCCGACTACGAGGACGTGCGCGAGCACATCTTCCGCCAGATGCTCGACACCGCGATGGCCCGCCAGGAGCAGCTCTTCCTCACCGAGCTCCGCCGGTCCGCCCTGATCGAGCGCCGCATCTGATGGACGCGCCCGACCGGCAGCGGGTCGGGGTCGCACTCGTGCTCAGCGTCGCCCTCGCGGTCGCTGCAGGGGTCGCGGACTTCGGTGCGCCTGCGTTCGATCACGCGACGGAGGTGACACTGCACACGTTCGAGGAGGCCATCGACGGCGAAGAGGGGGCCGCGCGCTCGGTCACGCACGGGGAGCCCTTCGCCGTGGAGGACCGCATGGCGTTGGCTGTCGCGCTCGAACGCGAGGAGCCCACGGGGTGGGCTGGCGTCCTGCTGGGGGTGGTGCCCCAGGGGGACACCGAGGCGGACGTGCGGGAGGTCCCCCTCGAGCTGCTGGAGGGGGAGACGCTGGCACGCGCGCACATCAGTGACGTGGCCCCGGGGCGCTACTTGCTGCGCGTCGAAGGCGCGACGGACGCCGCGAGCGCGCCCGCCACCGTGCACGTGCGGGTGACCGGTGGGCGGCGCACCCCGTGGCCGCTGCTGCTCGCGTGCGTGTTGGTCTGGGCGCCCGCCATCGCGGGTCTCCTGCGTCCAAGGGCCCCGACACGCGACGTTCCCTCGACGCCCGATTCGTGATAGCAAGGGCTTCACTTCGAGAGGATTGAATCATGAGCGGCAGCATCGACTCGTTCGTCAACGCCATCGTCGCCTCGGTGGTGTTCAGCATCATCGGGATGGTGTTCTTCGGTATCGCCTTCCTGATCATCAACAAGGTCGCGCCGTTCTCCATCCGCAAGGAGATCGAAGAAGACCAGAACACGGCGCTCGGCATCGTCATCGGCTCCGTCATCATCGGCGTCGCGATGATCGTGTCTGCTGCGATGCATGGCTGACCCGACGAGCGCAGACGCCCCAGCCCCTTCGCCTCTCCGCACGCCGCTCCTCTTCGTCACGGTGCTCATCGTGTCGACGTCGGGGCTCGTCTACGAGCTGCTGGCGGGCGCGTACTCGTCCTATGTGCTCGGCGATTCCGTCCGCCAGTTCAGCACGACCATCGGCGTCTACCTGTTCGCCATGGGCATCGGGTCGTACCTGTCACGCTTCGTGAAGCGCGACGTGGCCCGGCGCTTCATCGAGGTGGAGCTCGGCGCGGCCCTCGTGGGAGGCGGCTCCGTGCCCCTGCTGCAGCTCGGCGCCGGCTACACGGACGCGTTCGCGCTGCTGCTCTATGGGACCATCATCGCCATCGGGACGCTCGTCGGACTCGAGATTCCACTGCTGATGCGCATCCTCAAGGAGGAGCTCGAGTTCGACGAGCTGGTCGCGCGGGTCCTCACCTTCGACTACATCGGCGCGCTGTTCGGCTCCATCCTGTTCGCCATCCTGTTCGTGCCCAACCTGGGGCTGATGCGCACGTCGCTCTTCTTCGGGCTGCTCAACTGCGGTGTCGCCATGATGGGCGTCTCGCTCCTGAGCGCCCTCATTCCAGCGGCGGCGCGTGCGCGGCTGCGGGCCACGGCGCTGCTCCTGGCCGTCGCGCTCGGCGTCACGTTCGCCTACGCGGACCGCATCATCGACTACACCGAGCAGGCCCTCTACCCGAACCCCATCGTGCACGCCCAGCAGTCGCGCTATCAACGCATCGTCATGACGCGCGGCGCGCGCGGCACGCAGCTGTTCCTGGACGGGAACCTCCAGTTCAGCTCCAACGACGAGTACCGCTACCACGAGGCGTTGGTGCACCCGGCGTTCGCGGCGGCCGCGCGTCACGAGCGCGTCTTGGTGCTGGGCGGGGGTGACGGGCTCGCCGTGCGGGAGATCCTCAAGTACCCCGACGTGCGGGAGGTGGTGCTGGTGGACCTCGACCCTGCCATGACCCGCCTGGCGCGCGAGGACACGTTCCTGCGCGAGCTCAACCGCGACAGCCTCACGGACCCGCGCGTCACGGTCATCAACGACGACGCGATGGTCTGGCTGGACGAGCGCATGCGGCACGCTCCCGAGGGGACGACCCCGACGCCCTTCGACGTGCTGATCGTGGACTTCCCGGACCCCAACAACTTCAGCCTGGGCAAGCTCTACACGCGCAGCTTCTATCGCCTCCTGCAGACCGCCATGGCGGAGGACGCGGCCGTCGTGGTGCAGAGCACCTCGCCGCTCTACGCGCGCCAGAGCTTCTGGTGCATCGAGGCCACCATGCGGGAGGCGGGCTTCAGCACGCACGCGTTCCACGCCACGGTTCCGTCGTTCGGCGAGTGGGGCTACGTGCTCGCCCGCCGCGCGCCGTTCGAACCTCCTCGCGCCCCCGCGCTGCCCGACCTGCGCTTCCTCGACGGGCCCACGCTCGCTTCGCTGTTCGTCTTCGGTCCCGACATGGCGGCTGTGCCAGTGGAGACCAACCGCCTCAACAACCAGATGCTCGTGCGGTACTACGAGCGCGAGTGGTCGAGGGTGGAGTGAGCTCCCGCCGGGACGTGCTGCGCGCGCTTTTGGGAGCGCCGCTGCTGGGGCAAGCGCTCGCGAGTGGGTGGCTCGCGGGGTGCGGGGGAGAAGCGTCCTCCGCCTCGCGCGTCGCTCGCATCGAGGGTGAGCTGCTGGGCCAGGACCTCACGGCGGGGCATCGCCTGCGCGACGGCGTGAGCCTGGCCGCGCTGGGTCAGGCGCCCACCGAGCACCTGAGGCTGGCCATCCTCGGCGGCGGCCCAGCCGGGCTGAGCGCCGCGTATCGCGCCAGCCAGTCGCTCTCGGAGGGTGTGGCGCTGTTCGAGCTCGAGACCGTGCTCGGCGGGACCAGCCGCAGCGCCGCGAGCGACGTGACGCCGTATCCGTGGGGGGCGCACTACCTGCCGATGCCCATGGCGCACAACCCGGATCTCCTGGCACTGCTGCGCGACATGGGGGCGCTCGAGGAGGACACACCCGACGGTGTCCCGCGCGGTCGAGAGGAGCTGCTGGTCCGCGAGCCCGAGTCCCGTGTGTTCCACCAGGGCTACTGGGAGCGCGGCCTGTACCCCTACGCGGGCGCCAGCGCCGAGGACCTCGCCGAGCTCGCCCGCTTCCGCCAGCGCGTGGACGAGCTCGTGCGCTTCCGCGACGCGCAGGGTCGCCGTGCGTTCTCCATCCCGCTCGCGCTCAGCTCGCGCGACGAAGCCATCACCAGCCTCGACCGCCTCAGCGCTGCCGCGTGGCTCGAGCGCGAGGGCTTCCGTTCCGCGCGGCTGCGTTGGCTGGTGGATTACGCGTGCCGCGACGACTACGGGCTGCGCGCCGAGCAGGCCAGCGCCTGGGCCATGCTGTTCTACTGGGTCGCGCGCACCGAGGAGCCGGGGGAGGACACGGTGGACCTGCTCACGTGGCCCGAGGGCAACGGCGCGCTCGTGCAGCACATGGCGGCGCGCGCGGCGCAACGCGGGGTGCGCATCGAGCGAGGCCAGATGGCGCTCGAGGTGATCCCGGCGGGGCCCGACCCCGGAGGCCCCGTGCGGATCGCGGTGCAGGACGTCCGGAGCGGAGCGCTGCGGCGCGTCACGGCCGACCGCTGCATCGTCGCCATGCCGCGCTTCATCGCGGAGCGGGTCGTGCGCGGGCTCGGGGAGCGGGACCGGGTTGCCTCGGCGCGCTTCACCTATGGCGCTTGGATGGTCGCGAACCTGCACGTGCGTGAGCGACCGACGTCCCGCGGGGTCGGTGAGTGCTGGGACAACGTGCTCTACGACAGCCCTTCTCTCGGCTATGTGAGCGCGACGCACCAGCGCGGCCGCGATCAAGGGCAGGGCGTGTTGACATACTACTGGCCGCTTGCCACGGCGGACGCTGACACCGGACGGCAGCACCTGTTCGACGCCGACTACGGCACCTGGCGCGACGCCATCGTCAGCGACCTCCGGCGCGCCCACCGCAATCTCCCCGACGTGCTCACGCGCTTGGACGTGTTCCGATGGGGCCACGCGATGATCCAGCCCCGCGTTGGGCGGCTCGGCGCGGACTTGCGGGCGGGCCTGACCACGGCGCTCGGGGGCGTTCACTTCGCGCACAGCGACCTGTCTGGTATTGCGATCTTCGAGGAGGCCTTCTTTCACGGGACGCGCGCCGCCGACGAGGTCGTCGCGGCTCTCGCGACCCAACCCGCCGCTACGGCCGTGGAGGCCGGGTGAGCGCCGCGCGGCCCGCGGTCTTCGGCGAGGCGCCGTGGCTCTTTGGTGCGCGCCTCGACCTCTGGCTCTTTGGCGGGTCGGCGGCCCTGTCGCTCGCGCTCTTGCTCGGCGGCCACGCGCTCGGGCTCGCGACTGGCGACTCGCCCGAGTGGGTGTGGCTGCTGTGCGTGCTCGGGGTGGACGTCGCGCACGTGTGGTCCACGCTGTACCGCGTCTACCTCGACCCCATCGAGCTGCGCCGCCGCCTCGGGCTCTACGTCGGTGTCCCGGTCAGCTGCTACGCGCTGGGCGTCGCGCTGCACGCGCACTCCGATGCCACGTTCTGGCGTGCGCTGGCCTACCTCGCCCTGTTCCACTTCGTGCGACAGCAGGTGGGCTGGCTGAAGCTCTACCACCGGCGGGCGCCCGAAACGACCGCGCTCGATCGTGGCCTCGACACGCTCACGCTCTACGCGTGCATGCTCTACCCGGCGCTCTACTGGCATGCGCACCTCCCGCGGCGCTTTGCGTGGTTCATGCAGGGCGACTTCGTGCGGATCTCCGGGGCGTGGCTCGCAGCCCTCAGCGCGGCAGCCGGCCCTGTCTACGCAGGCCTGCTGGTGCTCTTCGCCCTCCGCGGTGCCCAACGGTTCGTCCGTGGCGACGCGCAGCCCGGCGTGGTCCTGCTGGTGCTGAGCACAGCCGCGTGCTGGGCCGTGGGCATCATCCTCACGGACGGCGACTACGCGTTCACCGTCACCAACGTGCTGATCCACGGCATCCCGTACCTCGGCCTGACCATCCTGTACGGTCGGGCGCGCGCCCCGCACGTCCCGGGCAGCGCGCTCGGGCGGGTCATGCGGGCGGGGGTGCCGGTGGCGCTGCTGCTGGTCCTCGGGCTCGCCTTCGCGGAGGAGTGCCTGTGGGACCGCTTCGTGTGGCACGAGCGCGCGTGGCTGTTCGGGGATGGGCGCGACGAGAGCCGCGCGACGCTCACGTGGCTCGTCCCCCTCCTGTCGTTGCCCCAGACCACGCACTACGCGCTGGACGGCTTGGTGTGGCGCAAGCGCGGCAACCCCGACCTCGGGGGCGTGCTCAGCGGCGCGCCTGCACCGTCTTGAACTGCCCCATGAACTCGCCGACCTGCTCGCTCACGTAGCGCACCAGCTCGGCGTCATGACGCGAGAAGCGTGGCTGAGACCGGCGAAAGAGCTGCAGCATCCCATACAGCCGCCCCTGGTGGCCGATGGCCATGTACAGCGCGGCGCCCCCCTTCATCCCGGGGATGCCCTCCACCGAGGCGTCGAAGCGCGGCTCGGCGGCGAGGTCGTGGACGCGCAGAGCGACCGCCTCGTGCGCTGCCGCGCCGAGCAGCCCGGTGTCCGCGCTGACCCCACGCCCTGCCACGCCGTCCACACCCAGCACCGTCGCCGCGCGCAGCTCGTTTGTGTCGATGTCGTAGAGGCTCGCGATGGTGGCGTCGGTGGGCAGCAGCTCGGCCAGCAGGCGCACCGAGAAGTCGAGGGCGTCGATGGGCTTCTCGAGGAAGAAGAGGTCCTGGCAGGCCTCGAACGCCGCGCTCAGGC
The DNA here is from genome assembly GCA_020633055.1 of Sandaracinaceae bacterium. Lineage (NCBI taxonomy): Bacteria > Pseudomonadati > Myxococcota > Polyangiales > Sandaracinaceae > Sandaracinaceae bacterium. Next base: position 880,536 of record JACKEJ010000006.1, read on the forward strand.
GCTCGCCCTGGTCCATGGCGGGCGCGGGCGCGACGGAGAGCGGGCGTCCGGTGTCCTTCTGCAGCGGGAACGTGACCACGGGCTCGCCGTGCCAGTCCTTCCAGTCGAGCGTGACCACGGGCGGCCGCGCGGGGTGCTCGTCCCAGGCGTGGTCGAACACGGCGATGGAGACGTACTTGCCCGTCGGGAAGGGCTCCAGCTCTGCTTGCAGCGCGGCCAGCTCGCCCCGCGCCACGGCCTCGGCCTCGGCGGCGCTGAGGGTGGGCGGCACCACGTAGGCGCGCTCGCGGTAGCGCAGCGGGTTCTCCTCGTTCGGCTCGGCGTCCCGTGAGAGCAAGAGCTCGACGTCCACCTCGGTGAGCGTGGGCTCGATTTCCGCGGACGTGGCAGGGGACGAGGACGCCTGTGGCGTGGCGACGGGCAGGGGCGCCTCTTCCTGGATGGTGTCGGCCGTCCCCACGTCCGCCTGGCCGCTCACGACGACCTGCCGAGGCGCGACGGGGAGGTCGTCGCCGGGCATGTAGGCCATGGTCATGGCCATCTTCTTCTTGTTGCTCTTCGCGGCGAGCGGTGCGTCCGCCCCGATGATGGTGGGCTGGGGCTGCGCGACGGGTTGCGCCTGCGCGACGGGTTGCGGCTGCGCGGGCTGGGTGGCAGCCGTCGCGGCATGCAGCGCGGGCGCCAGGTCTTCGCTGGGGATGTAGGCGATGGTCTTCGGCCGTGCCTTGCGCACAGGGGCCCCAGCCGGGGCCGCGGCGGCCTGGGCGACGGCCGCGGGCGCGACGGGGCCTTCCTCGGCGGGATACAGCCGGTAGGTCTTGCGCTCGCGCGCGTCGTGGATGGTCACGGAGCCACCCGACTCGTGGCGAAGGTTCGCTCCCGGGGGCAGCCCCCCGCTCTCTCCCAGCGCAGCGCGGCCGGCCTTCAGCGCGGTCATCCAGTTGGCAGCTTCGACCGTCGCCTCTGCCTTGGTCTCGTCGCTACCCAGCGCGGAGACCTCGATACGCCATCGTTTGCTCATCGCGCCGGAGCTTATCAGGGAGCGGCCCAGTTGGCATTCTCCGTTCGGCCCCGCGCCGGTCTAATTCGTCAACGTGTCAGTCGTCCACGTTGCATGCCTGGCCAATTCATCTAGGCTGCGGCGGAAACATCGGAAACACCATGTGGATACTCGTCGTCGGGCCCGAAGGCCTCTTGGAACGTGAAGATGGGGCGGTCAACGTCCTCCGTGACCTCGGCTGCAACGTGCGGATCGCGACGCTGTGGGACTCCCTGTCCGAGCCCGAGATGGTGGACGACCCCCCTGCGGTCGTGGTCGTCGAGGCGATCGATCAGGTCGACGCCGCCCGCGCGGCGTTGATGCGCCTCCGCGCGGCGCCGGCCCTGGCCGAGGTGCCCGTGCTCGCCGCCGTCACCGTCCGCGGCCTCTCGCGCCTCGATCCGAGCGACGGCTTCGACGACTTTGCGCTCGTACCGTACGTTGCCCCCGAGCTCTACCTCCGCATCCGCCGCGCCGAGTGGCGCCGGAGTGATTTCAACGCGCCGGAGCGCCTGAAGATGGGCGTGCTCTGCATCGACCTCGCGGCACACGAGGTCACCGTGGACAGCCGCCCGGTACAGCTCACCCAGCAGGAGTTCGCGCTGCTGCGCTTCCTCTGTCAGAACCGTGGCCGCGTCTACTCGCGCCAGCAGCTGCTCGAGCGCGTGTGGGGCGTCGACTACTACGGCACCAGCCGCACGGTGGACATCCACGTCCGGCGCCTGCGCATGAAGCTCGGTTCCGCCGTGGATGGACTCGAGACCGTGCGCGGCGTCGGCTACAAGATCAAGACGCCGTGACTCCGCTGCTCGTGCCCGTGGGAGACCCTGCTGGCGTGGGGCCCGGCGTGGCGCTGACAGCCGCGGCGCGCGCGGTCACGGGCGACCGCATCGTCTTGCTGGGCGACGCGGGCGCGCTGGGAAGCATGGCGCGCGCCGCAGGCGTCCACGCCGAGCCCGTTGCGAGCATTGCCGATGCGCGCCCCGGCGAGCTTGCGTTGCTGCACGTCGCGGACTGGACCGACGCGATGGTGTCTGCGCACGCGCCCAGCCCCGAGGGGGGCGAGGCGCAGCTGCGCGCGCTCGACGAGGCGATCACCCGGGTGCTCGCCGGCGAAGGCCGCGCCGTGGTCACCGGCCCCACCAGCAAGGAGGCCATCGTCTCCGCAGGGCACGGCTTCGTCGGCCAGACCGAGCGCCTCGCGCAGCGCGCGGGGCTGGCCGACGACGACGTCACCATGATGTTCCTCGGGCCCCGGTTGCGCGTGGCGCTGGTCACGACGCATCTGGCCCTCGCCGATGTCCCCGCGCAGGTCACGGGCGCGCGCGTACAGCGCGCCACGCGCCACCTCGTGGAGGCGCTGCTGCGCGCGGAGGAGCAGCGCCCGTTGCGCGTCCTCGTCGCAGGGCTCAACCCCCACGCAGGGGAGCACGGCCTGTTCGGGCACGAGGAGCAGCTCGCGATCGAACCCGCTCTCGCCGAGCTCACGAGGCACCCCGCGCTGCAAGGTGGCGCCGTGCAGCTCGAAGGGCCCATCCCGGCCGAGGCTGCGTTTCGTTTTGCCAGCTCGGGGCGGGCCCACGGGGTGGTCGCGATGTACCACGATCAAGCCACCATCGCGTCGAAGCTGCTGGACTGGGGCAGCGCGGTGAACGTCACGTGGGGCTTGCCATTCGTGCGCACCAGCGTGGACCACGGCGTGGCGTACGACGCCGCGCGCGCTGGCCAAGCCGACGACGAGGGCATGCGGGCCGCCATCGCCCTCGCGCAACGCTTGACGCGTGCGGCTGGGGGGCGCGAGGCCGTCGGATGACGCCACTGCGTGAGCTGGTCGTTCGTGGTGCGCGCGTACACAACCTCCGGAACGTGGACGTGCGGCTGCCGCACGACGCGCTGGTCGTGGTCACGGGTCCCAGCGGCTCCGGCAAGTCGTCGCTGGCGCTGCACACCATCTTCGCGGAGGGGCAGCGCCGCTACGTCGAGTCGCTCAGCGCGCACGCACGTCGCTTCCTGCAGCAGCTGCCCAAGCCCGACGTGGACCTCATCGAAGGGCTCCGTCCGGCCCTCTCGGTGCCTCAGCGCTCGCCCAGCCGCAACCCCCGCTCGACGGTCGCGACGGCCACCGAGATCAGCGACCACCTACGTGTGCTGTACGCGCGCGCTGGCGTACCGCACTGCCCTGTGTGTGACGAGGCTCTGCGCGCGAGCTCCGCGCAAGACGTGGTCGAGCAGCTGCTGACGCTCGACGAGGGCACGCGCCTCACGCTGCTCGCTCCCGTGCTGCGCGGGGGGAGCGAGGTGGCGCTCGGAGAGTGGATCGAGCGGCTCCGACGCGAGGGCTATGTGCGTGTGCGACTCGACGGTGTGGCGACCGAGCTCGGCGAGCTGCACACCCCGTCCGCTGGGGCGAGGAGCGCACAGCCCCGGTCGCTCTCGGTGGTGATCGACCGGGTGGTGGTGAAGACGGGTGTCCGCGCACGCGTCGCGGAAGCCGTGGAGCTGGCCTATGCGCTCGCTGGAGGCGTGTTGGATGTCGAGACGAGCACGCGCGGTCCCGACCTCGAGGTGCACGCCCGGCGCTTCCACGAGGCCCTGACCTGCTCGAAAGGGCACCCCTCGGTGCCCGAGCTCTCGCCGCAGCTGTTCTCGTTCAACAGCCCGGTGGGCGCGTGCCCACGCTGCGACGGGCTCGGCGAGGTGCGCTCGTGGGACGCCGCCCGCGTCGTGCCCGACCCGACCCTGTCGCTCCGAGAGGGCGCCATTGCAGCCTGGGGGAAGCCCGGCGGGGCCCTGCATCGCGAGCAGCTCGAGCGCGTCGGCGCCTTGCGCGGTGTCGATCTGGACAAACCCTTCGCGGCGCTCAGCGAGAAGGCGCGGAGCGCCGTTCTGATGGGTCAAGCGCCCACCGCGAAGCGCGAGGGCTACGAGGGCGTCTTCCCGAGCCTCGAGCGCCGCGCGACCGACTACGGCGCACGCAAGGCCGGCGAGGGCGGCGATCCAGACCGCATCTTCGACTACCTGGAGAGGGAGATCGGGCGCTTCGCGAGCTACGAGCGCTGCCCCGAATGTCTGGGGGGGCGCTTGTGTGCGGCGGCGCGAGGCGTGCGCGTCGCGGGGCTGGGCATCGTCCCGCTGCTGTCGCTCGGCGTGCGCGACGCGCGCGCGCACTTCGCGGACCTCACGCTCCCGGAGAGCAGCCACGCCGTGGCGGACCGCCTGCTGGGTGAGCTGCGCGCGCGGCTGGCGTTCCTCGACGAAGTCGGGCTGGGCTACCTGTCCCTCGCGCGCTCCATGGCCACCCTCAGCGGGGGGGAGGCGCAGCGCGTGCGCCTAGCGACCCAGATCGGCGCAGCTCTCTCGGGTGTCCTCTACGTGCTGGACGAACCTACGGTGGGTCTGCACGCCAGCGACGTGGCGCGCTTGCTCGGCACGCTGCGTGCGCTTCGCGATCGCGGGAACACCGTGCTGCTCGTGGAGCACGACGAGGCGGTCATCCGCGCCGCGGACCACCTCGTCGACATGGGGCCAGGAGCGGGGCGCGAAGGCGGGCGTGTGCTCTCCGAGGGGCCCCTCAGCGTGCTGCTGGCCGATCCGCGCTCGCCCACGGGACGTGCCCTGCGCCCAAGGGGCGACGTGGACCAGCAGCCACGGCGTCCGCCTGCGGTGAGCCACGTGCGCGTGCAGGGGGCGACGCTCCACAACCTGGGCGGGGTCGACGTGTCGATCCCACTGGGGCGCCTGGTCTGCGTGAGCGGTGTGTCGGGCAGCGGCAAGAGCTCGCTGATCACACATACGCTCGTGCCCAAGGCGCGCGAGCTCCTCAACGGTGCTCATCCGGTCGCCGTACAGGCCGAGCTGACGGGTCTCGCGCAGCTGGACAAGCTCGTGCAGATCGACCAGTCGCCCATCGGGCGCACGCCGCGCTCCAACCCTGCCAGCTACGTCGGCATCCTGGCCGACCTGCGCGAGCTGTTCGCGGGGCTGCCCGAGGCTCGGGCGCGCGGGTATGCCAGCGCCCGCTTCAGCTTCAACACCAAGGGCGGACGCTGCGACGCGTGCGCCGGGGAGGGGGTGACGCGCGTCAGCATGCACTTCCTGCCCGACGTGGAGGTCACCTGCGCCGTGTGCTCCGGGACCCGGTTCAACCGCGAGACGCTCGAGGTTCGCTATCGCGGCGCGAGCTTCGCCGATGTGCTCGCCATGGACGTGGGGGCCGCCGCCGACTTCTTCGCAGCGCACCCTCGCATCGCGCCCGTGCTCGACACCATGCGACGCATGGGCCTCGCCCACCTCGCGTTGGGGCGCAGCGGCACGACCCTCAGCGGGGGTGAGGCCCAGCGGGTCAAGCTCGCGCGCGAGCTGTCCAAGCGCGGCACCGGTCGTACGCTCTACGTACTGGACGAGCCGACCACCGGCCTCCATTTCGGTGACGTCGACGTGCTCCTGGGGTTGCTCGACGAGCTCGTCGATGCGGGCAACAGCGTGGTCGTCATCGAGCACGATCTGCGCGTCATCCGCGCCGCGGACCACGTCATCGACTTGGGCCCGGGAGGCGGACGCGACGGAGGACGGGTGGTGTACGAAGGGGCTCCCGCGGGCCTCACGAGCTGTTCGCAGTCCGCCACGGGCCAGGCGCTCCGTCGGACGGACGAATCGGGGTCGAGCGGCCTAGTTGAAAGTTTCCAGTGAGCCGCGCTTGAAATTGGTTGACCCGATCACGAAAGCGCTCGTACGCTGTGACATCTCCATGGGCCAAAGTGCCCACTCACACTGGCTACAGGAGGCCATCATATGTCGTTTTGGGAAGACCTTAGCACCCCGGTGAAGGGTGCCCTGGTGGTTGGCGTCGTCGGAATCATCGGTGCGATCCTCATGTGGGGCGGCGTGTTCGACAGTGAGCCCGAGGGTGGCACGACGCAGGAGCGAGGGTTCCACGCAGAGACCGCCTCCGAGTGAGAGGCGCCCTCGCGTGAAAGCTGTGGGGCCTCTCCCTGATGGGAGAGGCCCCACGCTTTCCGTCTCCCTTCACGGGCGGTACGAGAGGGCCCCATGGCTCGATGGGACCCGCTCGGACGAGCGCGCGAGTATCCCGCGGTAATTTTCGGGTGGGCTCGCGATCCCGGGTATCCTTGCGGCATGGTGCCTCTGAGCGGCTCTGGTGAGGTTGCGCGTTGACGGATGGGGCATCGCTGCGGGCGCTGTGCGACGAAGCAGAGCTGGCGGTGGACGCCGCCGTGGTCGCGCAAGCGCTCGGCCTGGCGCTGAGCCCCGAAGTGCCGAGCGACCCCGTAGCTCGGGCACGCGACATCCTCGCGCGGGGGGAGTCGTGCGTGCTGCTGTGCACGCGCACCCCGAGCGACGCCGACACGGTCACCTTGGCAGACCTCGCGCGGGCGCAGGGCAACGTCGTCATCCTCGGGCTGCTGGAGCCGAGCAGCACCGTCCAGCTGGCGCGGGATCTCGGTGCGGTTGCCGTCGTGGGGGTGCGCCCCGCCCTCGCCGCCGCCGCGCTGCTCCCCTTTCGCGCCCACAAGCCGTGGTTGGCATCTGCGCGGGGGCTGGGCGGAGCGGACCGCGCACAGCTTCACCTGTCTCCCGGACACCGTGGCGCCGGCCGTTTCACGCGCCAAGACGCGGGGCTCTTGGCGTACGAGACGGAGGGCGGGGCGCTCGCCCGGGTGGGTGAGCCGCGGGACATTGCGGCCGCGCTCGACGCGTACCGGGCTGCGGAGCATGGCGAGCGCCTGAGCCCCCCGGCGGTGGAGGGTGTGGACACGGCGGCGGTGATGGACGTGATCTTCGGGCCGGCCCGGGCGCTCTCCGACCCAGCCAGCAAGGCCGCGTTGGCCTATTTCGATCTGCCGCTGCCGCTCGAGGAGCTCTGCGCGAGCGCGTCCCGCGCCGCGTCCGAGGCACAGCGCATTGGGTTTCCAGTGCGCGTGGCGCTCGCGTCCCCGGACCTGCGCATCGGCGACCACCCCGACCTCGCGCTGGACGGCGTCGACTCCGCCACCCGTACGCGCGACGCGTTCCGCCAGATCATGGCCTTGGCCAAGAACCGGGCGTCAGAGGACCGCCTGCTGGGCGTCACGGTCAGCGCTGCCACTCAGGCGCGCGCCCTGCTGCGCGTGAAGCTGGTTCCGATGCCAGCCGGGCTGGTGCGCTGCGAGCTCGAGTTCGCCGACCCGCACGGCGTCGCGTCAGGAGACGGGGTGCGTACCTTCCTCCCACGCAGCCGCGATGGCATCGGGCGTGTTCTGGACGGTCTGAGGGGCCGGACGTTGCTCTACCCGAACGACGCCGAGCGCCGCGTGGTCGTCGAGGAGGTGGGCGACGTGCTGATGCGCCTCGCGGCGTTCTTGCACGCGTTCCGGGAGTACGTGCGGGCGGTCGAGATCAACCCGCTCGCCGTGCTGGTAGGGGGCGAGGTCGAGGTCCGCGAGGCGTGCGTGGTCGTGGGAGACGCGTTCGAGCGCAGCATGCTCCGCGAACACGGCTGACGCGCGGCGCGTGCTCGGGCAGAACCACGCGCGACGGGTTCAGTCCTCGTCACCGCTGGGCGTGGGACCCGAGACGCGCTCCGTGGAGATGGCGCGGCCTTCGACGAAGTAGAGCGTGATGCTCCCGATGCCCAGAACGATGCCGGAGCCCAGCGCGATGTCGCTGTAGCGCGCGAAGTCGCGGGCGTCTGCCAGGCGCCCCTGGTTCTCGAGGCGCTGGGCGCGGATGCCGAGCCCGAGACTCGTCCCCGCTGCCGCGACGGCCAGGGCCCCGACGATCCACGTGTAGATGCGTCGCCCTCGGACACTGCGGAACTGCGTCAGCGGTTGGAGGTCGATCGTGGCGAGGGTCCCGAGGCCCGCGCTCAAGCGCACTTCACTCCGAAACGGGACATACCCATCGAGGTCGACGGAGAGCGCGTGCAGGCCAGGCTCCAGGGTCAAGGGCTCGCTCAGGGGGGAGGTGCCCACCGGGGCACTGTCTACCGACACGCTGGCGCCGTCCTGCGCGACGCTGACCGTGAGCGTCCCGGTCGTCGGTGCGGCGTGGGCGGCCAGGCGTTGGGCCTCCGCCTCGGCTTCCAGCTCCGTGATGTGTTGCTCGATGCGGGCGCGGTCGGGGGGGTCGACACGGTCGCGCAGGTAGCGGCGGTAGTAGTCCACAGCCTGGTCGAAGTGTCGCAGCTCCTCGTGGGCGCGCGCGATGTTGTACCAGAGGTCGGCCGAGGGGACGAGCGCCGCAGCGGCCTCGAAGGACTCGACCGCCTCCGCGAACTCGCGCGCGTCGAAGTGTTGCTGCCCGCGGACGAAGTGCTCACGCGCTTGCCGCGATGCGTCTGCGTTCTCCGGGTTCCCCGTCGCGGGCCTCGACCCCCGTTGCGCGTGGGCCGTCGGCACGCCTAGCCCGGCCGCTGCGCAAGCGACCAGCAAGGCTGCCGCGATCAGCGCCCGTGGGCCGCGAGAGGAGAGCGCCGGGGTCGCAGGAGGATGAGTCACGGTGGCCCTCAGGGTACATCACACGCGCGGCACACATCGGAGCTTTTTGGACCGGGCGCGCGGCGGTGCTAGACCGCGCACATGACCGAGCCCAACGAGGGTAGCGCCGTGCGCGACGAGCAGACCGACGAGCGCGAGCGCCGCTACGATCCCGCCAGCATCGAGCCCAAGTGGCAGCGCTTCTGGGACGAAGACCAGACGTTCCTGACGCCGGTCGACGACGACGCGCGCCCCAAGGCCTACATCCTCGACATGTTCCCGTACCCGTCCGGCTCGGGGCTGCACGTGGGGCACCCGGAGGGCTACACGGCGACGGACATCATCGCGCGGGCCAAGCGTGCGCAGGGGTTCGCGGTGCTGCACCCGATGGGCTGGGACGCGTTCGGGCTGCCCGCCGAGCAGCACGCCGTCCGCACGGGCACGCATCCGGCAGCTACCACCGCGGCGAACATCGCGACCTTCAAGCGGCAGCTCAAGGAGCTGGGCTTCAGCTACGACTGGACGCGGGAGGTGAACACTACCGACCCGGACTACGTGAAGTGGACGCAGTGGATCTTCCTCGAGCTCTACGCGCGCGGCCTGGCCGAGCAGAGCGAGGTGGCGGTCAACTGGTGCCCCGCGCTGGGCACGGTGCTCGCGAACGAGGAGGTCACCGACGGCCTCAGCGAGGTGGGCGGTCACCCCGTGGAGCGGCGCCCGCTGCGGCAGTGGGTGCTCAAGATCACGCAGTACGCGGACAAGCTGCTCGACGGGCTGGCCGAGCTCGACTGGCCAGGCAGCACGCGCACCATGCAGAGCGAGTGGATCGGCCGCTCCGAGGGCGCCGAGGTGCGCTTCGCGGTCAAGGGCGCGCCCGAGACGTTCGTCGAGGTCTTCACCACGCGCCCTGACACCCTGTTCGGCGCGACGTTCATGGTCCTGGCGCCAGAGCACCCGCTGGTGGCGCAGCTCACGTCGGCCGCGCAGCGCGAGGCGGTGGACGCATACGTCGCCGCGGCGCGCAACAAGAGCGACCGCGACCGCATGCAGAGCAAGGACAAGAGCGGCGTCTTCACGGGAGGGTTCGCGCTCAACCCGGTCAACGGCGCCGAGGTGCCCGTCTACATCGCGGACTACGTGCTCTACGGCTACGGCACGGGCGCCATCATGGCCGTCCCCGCGCACGACGAGCGCGACTTCGAGTTCGCGCAGGCGCACGGCATCGCCATCATCGAGGTGGTCAGCCGCACGGGCGAGCCGGCGAGCGAGCCGCTCACCAGCGCCATGACCGAGCACGGCAAGGCCGTGAACAGCGGGGCGTACGACGGGCTCGAGACGGCCGAGTTCAAGCGCCGCATCATCGCGGACCTCGAGGCCAAGGGGCAGGGCAAGGGGCGCGTCGAGTACAAGCTGCGCGACTGGATCTTCTCGCGGCAGCGCTACTGGGGCGAGCCCATCCCCGTGTACTTCCCGGTGGACGTGGCCGAGGGCGACGACCCGCGCACCGGCGCCCCGTGCACCGTGCGCTACGACCAGCCCATCCCCGTGGACCGCAGCGAGCTGCCGCTGCGCCTGCCGGACCTCGAGGACTACCGCCCGGGCGACGACCCGCAGGGCGTGCTCACTCGAGCGCTCGACTGGCGCTTCTTCCAGCGCGACGGAAAGTGGTTCGCGCGTGAGACCAACACCATGCCGCAGTGGGCCGGCTCGTGCTGGTACTTCCTGCGCTTCGTCGACCCGCACAACGCCGAGGCACCGTTCAGCCAGGAAGCCGCCAAGCGCTGGCTGCCGGTGGACCTGTACGTGGGCGGCGCCGAGCACGCTGTGCTGCACCTGCTCTACAGCCGCTTCTGGCACAAGGTGCTGTTCGACTCGGGCGTGGTGCCCGTGCCCGAGCCGTTCACCAAGCTGGTGCACCAGGGCATGATCCTGGGCGAGGTGGAGTACAGCGCGTTCCGCCTGGGCGAGGGGGACGACGGCGCGTTCGTGTCCGCCAGCGAGGTGCGCAAGGGGACCGACCCTGGCACGTTCGTGCGCGGCTCGGACAGCGCGCTCGTGAGCGAGCACAAGGTCGCCTTCGAGGACCTCAAGAAGGGCAAGGGCGGCAGCTTCGTGTTCGCCGCGCAGCCCGAGATCAGCGTCAACGCGCGCGCTCACAAGATGAGCAAGTCGCGCGGCAACGTGGTGAACCCAGACGTCATCACCAAGGAGTACGGCGCGGACTCCATGCGCCTGTACGAGATGTTCATGGGCCCGCTCGAGGCCGTGAAGCCGTGGAACAGCGCGTCCATCGGGGGTGTTCGGCGCTTCCTCGACCGCTTCTTCAATTGCGTGCTGCGCGCGACCGAGGCGTCGGGCGCGGCGGTCAGCGCGTCGGACGAGACCGAGCGCCTGCTGCACCAGACCATCAAGAAGGTCACCGAGGACATCGACGGACTGCGCTTCAACACGGCCATCAGCCAGATGATGGTGATGGTGAACGACCTGGTCGCCTACGAGGTGCCCCCGCGCGCGACCCTCGAGACCCTGACCGTGCTGCTGCACCCCTTCGCGCCGCACATCGCCGAGGAGGCCTGGGAGCTGCTGGGCAAGACGGGCAGCGTGCAGCGCGCCGCCTGGCCCAAGCACGACGAGGCGCGCCTGGTGGCAGACAGCGTGGTCATGCCGGTGCAGATCAACGGCAAGGTGCGCGCCCGCGTGACCATGCCGGCCGAGGTGAGCGAGCCGGACGCGCTCGCCCTCGCCAAGGCCGACGAGGCCATCGCGGGTCAGCTGGAGGGCAAGACGCTGCGCAAGGTGGTCTTCGTGCCCGGCAAGATCCTGAACCTCATCGTGGGCTGAGCGCGGCCTGGCCCGAGACGGCGCGTCAGTCGCGTAGGCCTGGGCGCCGTGTCGTGGGCCACGTTCGCACGCATCCTGACCAGACCGACCCCCTGCAAACGAAAGAGCCCCGCGTCGTCACGACCCGGGGCTCTTGCTTCGAGGAGGCGGCGTCAGTACGCGGTGGGGCAGGGGACGCGCTCGAACGAACCGTCGGCGCGGCTGACGTGCTGTGTGCAGGTCGCGCGGCACTCGGTCTCGCTCGTGTACTCGAAGTCGATCACGTACTGACGGTTCACGTCGGGCGCGATCTGCACGCTGGCCACGCACTCCGCGCTGCGGCTGCCGGCCTCGCCGCGCGTGTAGGTGGGCACCTGGTAGGTGCGCACGCAGGTGGAGTCCACGATGTGGCACACGGGCGGGTCGTCGCTGGTGCACTCTTCGCGTTGGCAGGCGTACTCCTCGCGCCGCTCCTCGGTGCCCGCGCGGGGGCCCGTGCCGGCCTCGTAGGTGCTGGCGCCGACCGTGATGGTCTGCGCTTCGAGGCGCAGGCGCAGGCGCACCGGGTTGCCCGAGATCTCGCTGTCCCGGTACGAGCGCGTATCGTAGAGGCGGTCGTCGACCAACACGCGGGTGTCGTAGGAGTCGCCCATCATGCCGTGCACCTGGTGCCGGATCTCCAGCGTGGCGTGCGGCTCGCTCGCCGTGGGCTGCATGAGGAAGCCCGCGCAGGCGGTGGTGGCCAGGGCCGAGAACGCGCCCAGGAGGCGCAGCGGTCGTCCATAACGGTGAGTCATGCCGCAGAGGCTGCCACGGGCGCGCGCGCTTGACCATGGTACCTTGCGCGGGTGCCTTGGCTCGCCGCGCTGCGCGTCCTCTGGGTGTCGCTCATGCTCGCGTGGGCGCTGTTGGCGGTGTTCCGCATGCCGCACGGGGTGCTGTTCTACGCCACCGTAGCCGCGACCGAGGCGGGCTACCTGCTGGCCTTGCTGACACTGCCCGCGTTCGTCGGGGGGCTCGCGACGCCACGTGACATCGCGCTCAGCGCCGTGGGCGCAGCCACGTTGGTGCTGCTGCTGAGCCCGCTCGCGCGCGTGGGGGCGGTGGCCCGTGAGCTCCCACGTCAGCTGCACGACGCGTTCGGGGTGCGTCCGCCCGTCGTCACCGCGATGGACGCTGGCGAGCCCGTCGCGCCCTACCGGGCCTTGGCGCTGCTGTCGCTGACGGATCCAGACGCGCCCGTGGAGACGTTCGTCTACGCCACGCCCGACGGGTCGTCCCCGCTCGAGCTCGACTTCTACGGCGGCCGCGTGGCCCCACACCCTCGCACGCTGATCGTCATCGTCCACGGTGGGTCGTGGCGCAACGGCAACAGCGAACAGCTCACGTCCATGGCCAAGCGCCTCGCGGCTGCCGGGTATGCCGTTGCGGCCATCAACTACCGGCTGGCCCCCGTGCATCCGTTTCCCGCGGCCTACGACGACCTGCGCAGCGCGGTGGACCACCTGCGTGGGCGCTCGGAGGAGCTGTCCATCGACGCCGACTCGGTCGTGCTCTATGGGCGCTCGGCGGGCGGGCACTTGGTGCTGCTCGCCGCCTACCGGTGGGGCGCGCCGTTCGTGCGGGGCGTGGTCGCGCTGTATCCGCCCACAGACCTCCGCTACAGCTGGGAGCACCCCAGCAACCCCCGTATCCTGGACACTCCTGGCACGCTGCGCGCGTTCATGGGCGGGGCGCCCGACGACAGCCCCGCCATGGGGGCGCGGTACGATGACGCTTCCCCCTACCTCGCGGCGGGCCCAGCGGCGCCCCCCACGCTGCTGATCCACGGTGGCCGCGACGAGCTCGTGCGCCCCGTCCACAGCGCGCGGCTGGCCGAGCGGTTGGCGGCGCTGGGCGTGCCCCATCACCTGCTTTCGCTGCCGTGGGCGACACACGGGTGCGAGGCGAACCCCGCAGGCCCCAGCGGCCAGCTGATCGAATACGCCGTGCGTGCGTTCCTACGCGCCGTCCGCCGTCGCTAGCGGCCCGTGGACCCGAGGCCGACCCGCGCGTGGGTGGTCCGTCAGCCGAAGATGACCGAGTTGATGGGCAAGCGGAAGATGAGGAAGTCGCCGCGTGGCTGACCGTTCGACTGGAATGCGCTGGTGGCGTCCGTGTTGTCCTCGTCGAACCACATCCAGCGCGCCTCGGCGTCGATGGAGTCGCCGGTGCGGTTGGGGTCGTCGTTGTCGTCCGCCTGGCACAGCGACGCGAACTGCGTGGGTTCGTCGGCGACGTTCGTCAGCACGCTCAGCTCCATCACGCCGCTCGGGTTGTTCCCCAACTCGGTGCCGATCCAGCCGCTGCTGAACGTCGTGCCTGCGGCGCCCATGTTGCAGTTCGCAATCTGTGTGTTGATGTCACTCACGGTTGGGTCCGCGTCCTGCGGGTCGATGTCGACACCCGTGGCGCACACCTCCCAGTCGGGCGATCCGGTGTAGACGGCCGTGCCGCTTCCGTCGGAGGTCCGGAACTGCCCGATGAGCCCTTGCGTCACCAACTCGTCGGACCAGACCACGACGTAGAGGTAACCGTTCGCCGGCGCGGTGTCGCCGGGCACGACGTAGGTCTCGGGACCGAAGCGGTCGTCGTTGCAGGTGCCGAAGATGTCGCACTCGACGTTGTCCGCGCAGGGGGTCTCGTCGTCGCACGCGGCGCTGCACAGGAAGATCCGATCGCTTCCGTCCTCCACGCCTTCGAAGTAGTCCACCAGCGCCGCGCTGCTGCCGTAGCCGAAGCCGTACGCGTTGTCCGCCGTCAGGAGGACGTGGACGTCGGGCGGCACGGGGGGCGGGCTGTCCGGCCGGTTCATGTCCACCGTGGCGTCGCCTCCGCCCCCATCACCTCCCCCGCCGTCGCCTCCTCCGCCATCGCCGGCGTTGCCCTGGTCGCCGCGGTTGGGGCCGCCGCTCTCGCAGCTGCAGCCCGCGGCGCCGAGGGCGAAGGTGAGGAGGACCAGAGGGACTACACCGAAACGCGACATGCGACACACTATGCCAGCCCTGCGCTGCTGGTGCAGCCGCGGAGTCCGTGCGGCGCGCGGAGGCGTCGGTGACCGACGAAGCGTCAGCTGGCAGCCAGGCGCGGACGCGGCAGCCACGCCAGCCGCCGCTCCCGCTGCTCCGCGATGGCCAGGTTCGCCGCGACGACCCCGCTGGCCAGGCACGGCACCACGCCAGGCCCCATGACTCCGGCACCGGCGTGGTAGAGCCCCTCGAGAGGACCCTTGGGCTTGAACGCGCGGAGAGCGAACTGCTCGGGGACCGCCGCGGGGCCGTAGATGGCGCCGTCCACGGCGCCCGCGAAGTGGATGTTGGTGACGGGCGTGGACACGTCCTTCACCGCCACGTCGCCCACCAAGCCGGGCCAGCGGCGCTCCACCGCTGCGAGCAGCTGGTCGCCGACCTGCTCCTTGAACGTCTCGTACTCCTCCGGGCGCTTCATGGACTTGGAGTCCGCCCACGCCGCGAAAGGCGCGAAGGGCGCGAGGGTGACCACCTCCAGGGTGGAGCAGCCCGCTGGGGCCATCTCACCCGTGTCGTCCTTGAGCGAGTTGGGTGAGAGGAAGAACGCATAGTCGTCCGGCAAGCGCCCTTCGAGGGCGGGGCCGAACGCCTGTTCGATGTCCCACGTGGGGTAGTCCCACACGTTGAACGCGCCCATCCCGTGCTGACGCAGGTCGCGCTCGAGCCCCAGGAACAAGCAGATGCTGCCCACCGAGGGCCGCGTCTTCTGGACCTTGCGGCGCATGCCGCTGGGCAGCACGGACGAAGGCAGGAAGCGCCCGTAGGTGAGCTTGGGATCGACGGCAGAGACCACGACGTCAGCGTCGAGGCGCTCGCCATCGGACAGGAGCACACCCGTCACTCGGCGGCCGTGAGTGAGGATGCGTGTGACCTCCGCTCGGCGACGGTAGACCGCGCCGTGCGCGCGCCCCTCATCGACCAACGCATCGCGCAAGCTCCCGCTGCCCCCACGGGGGAAGTACGAGCCGTCGATGAAGTGCAGGAACACCGCGACACCGAGGATGGCCGGGGCCTTGCTGGGCGGGAGCCCATAGTCGCCGCACTGCGCCGCGAACACGGCGCGCACCTTGGGGTTGGTGAAGCTCTGGGCCAGCAGCTCGCCGAACGTGCGCGTGTACCACAGCGCAGCGATGGGCAGCCCGCGCAGGCGCGCGAGGTCGCGCCCGTGACCGTTGATGAGCGCGTGCAGCGAAGCCAGCTTCGCGACGAACGCGTCGATCTCGCGCTGGTCGGCTGGGAAGAGCGAGACGATGCGGTCGCGGAAGCGGTCGAGTCCGACCGGGATGCGCAGCTCGAAGTCGGGGAAACGCAGGACGTCGAAGCCGTCTGGATCCATCGGGCAGAAGAGCGCCTGAGCGTCCAAGCCGACGCGCCGTAGCACGCGGTGGAGGCCCTCGCCGGGCGCGGCCTGACCCACGTAGTGGACGCCCGGGTCGAAGTGATAGTGCCGCCGCGCGAAAGGGTTGAGGAACCCGCCGAGCTGCTTGGCGCGCTCGAGCGCCACCACCTCGAAGCCCGCCCGCGCGAGCGCCGCCGTCGCCGTGAGTCCCCCCGCGCCCGTCCCGATCACCACTGCTCGCTTCGCCATGACTCGCTCCTCTGCTGGACTGCCGTGTGCTGGACTGCCGTGCGGGCTCGCTCCCGCGTTGGCGGCGCCCATGTAAGCGGCGCATACTTCTTCGTGAGCGTTGCTTACATTCGCGCCCTGTGCAAGAGAAAAGCGCGAATGACGGAGCGCTACCACCACGGAGACCTGCGCGAGGCGCTGCTGAGCGGCGCCGCCGAGCTGCTGTCGGAGGGAGGGCCACGAGGGCTCTCGCTGCGGGAGGCCGCCCGCCGCGCCGGGGTCAGCACTGGGGCGCCGTATCGCCACTTCAAGGACAAGGACGAGCTGCTCACGGCGCTCGCCGCGCGCGGCTTCATGGCTCTCGACGCGGCACTGCGCAGCGTCGCGGACGCCAACCCCGGCCAGCCTCCACTCGCGCGCCTGCGCACCTTGGGCGTTGCGTACGTGGAGTTCGCCGTCGCGCAGCCGGCCCTCTTCCGCCTGATGTTCGGTGAGTTTGCGCCCACGACCGATGCGTCCCCCGAGCTCGCCGAGGCCGTCAGACGCGCGGGCGCACACCTGCCCCAGGCCGCCGCCGCCGTGCAGCAGGCGCAGCTGGGCGATCTCGACGCCGAGGACATCACGCTGCTCTCGTGGTCCGTCGTGCACGGTGTGGCGTCGCTCTACCTGGACGGTCACCTGCGGCCGTTCCAGCAGCCAGGCGACGTGCCCGGGGTGTCCGTGGCCGAGCGCGTGACCCGCGCGCTGGTGGCCGCCATCCGCGCCTAGGGCGCAAGGGGTCGACCGTGGGTCGCGGAGCGCGGGGGGAGGCCGCGGCTGCGGGCTCGGTCGCGCAGGCGCTCCCTGCGGTGCCTCCCCCATTTCTACGCGCCTTCGGCGCGTGAAATGGGGCCCCCCCGACACCCGCCGCCACGGCCTCCCCCCGCGCTCCTCCTGACGGTCTTTTGCGCGGGAGGCTCATGGTGCGCGGGTGAGACGAGGATGCCGCGGGGGGCGCTCGGTGCGCTCAGCTGATCGTCCAGTGAGCGGAGCGCTCACGTGCGCTGACCACTCCGACCCGCCGAGCCCAGCGCTCACCAGCGCTCATCAGCGCTCACCATCCGACCCGGCGAGCCCGCAGCGCCCCACACTCACCTGCGCCCGACGTCGCACTCACTCCCGCCTCCCCCGGCGTACAAAGCGCGCCCACGACATCCGTCGAGCCGATCCCAGACCCCCACCTGCGCACATGAGGTCGGGGGCGCCGGCGCCTCGGCCAGGGTGTCGGGGGGTCCCGTTTTCAAGCGCCGCGCAGCGACGCGCCGAAAACGGGGAGGCACCGCAGGGAGCGCCAGCGCGACCGGGCCCAGGCCGAGGCGCCGGCGACCCCGACCGTCGATCCAAGGTGGTTTCGGCTTGGTTGACGTCAGGTGGCGTCGGCGCGCGCCCAGCCGCGCTTGATGTTGTCCGCGATCATCTGATCCGCGATGGCGTCCGCCTGTTCGCGCGTGTTGGCCAACCTCACCTCACGCTGCAGCGGGTCCTTGCGGCCCGAGCTGTAGTCGGTGAAGTGCACCACATAGGCGGGGTAGCTTGCGTCCAGCGCCTCCTTGTGGGTCTGGAACACGAGCAGCTTGCGCACCCCGTGCTTGTCCCCCTTGTGTTGCACGTACACCTCGCGGCGCAGCACCTCGCTGGCCGGCAGCGCGATGGCCTCGGCAGCGGCGTCCAGCGCGTCCACGTGGCACCGCTCGAGCACCTGTGCCACGCGCACGTCCGTGGGGTTGACGCTCTTGTCTTCCCGCACGCGCTCCAGCACCGGGTGCAGGATGCTCACGCCCTCCATGGGCCGACGGGCCTCGTAGCCGCGCGCGTCGTCGAAGGCCAACGCCATTCGCTCCACGGGGCGCTCGCTCGAGTCTGCGCTCTGCAGATCCGTCAAGCGCACCTCGACGACCAGCTGGGGGCGCACGAAGCGAAACAGGGCACCGGAGCTGCTGGCGTAGCGATAGTTCGACTCCACCGTCGTGTCGGCCAGCTGGGCGTACAGGTCGCGTCGCCGCTCCTCGTCTCCGAGGTTCCCGCAGGAGCCAATGATCTGCAGCTGGCCGTTCTCCCGCATGAGCGCCAGCAACAACGACCGCGCCTGCTCGGGAGCGTCCGCACGTACGGTGAACGCGATCACCGCGGCGTCGAGCGTGACGTACGGCTTCATCTTGAAGATGCGACCGTCGGCAGGACGCAAGACGACACCCTCGCCCTTGCCCTCAGCCGCCCATTCGTTGAAAAGACGCAGCGCATTCTCGCGGTCGTTGACCACCTCGGTCTTCATGGCGGCGACGCGCTTGCCTCCATCGAGCCACCCACGCAGCCGCTCGAGGCGCGCTTCGTAGGACAGCGTGTAACCATCCACGTCCCCCTGTCGCACGAGGTCGAACGCCGCGAAGCCCAGCTTCTCGGGGCGGTCCTCGGACACGGCCGCCGCAACATCCCCGACGCGTGGGCGCCCAGCCTTGCGCGCGGCAAAGAGCTCGCCTGCCAGGACGACATCCTCTTCGAGCCGCCCACCGAGCGTCTGCCGCGCCTCCGTCAGGAGCGGTAGATCACCGTACATCACCCGCCCACGAGGGTTGACGAGCACGAGGTCGCTACCGCGCCTCACCAGGAACCACAGCTCACCGTCGATCTTCGGGGACGCGAAGAGAGGTCCACTCGGGATCAGCTCCGGCTCGTCCGGAGTGAGGCTGCGGTAGCGGCTGGCCACGTTGCGCTTGTAGCCGCCGACGATGCTGCTCAGCTCGTCGTCGCGCAGCGCTCCCAGCCCCGTTCGGTGCCCTGCGCCCAACGCTTGGGCGGCGTCTCTGTCGAAGAAGGTCACGCCCCCCCTCCTTCCGGGAGCTTCAGCTCCATGTTCGAGAGGTGCAGCAAGAGCTGATAGGAGTCGTCGCGGGTGCGCCCTTCGAGGAACGCGCGGTACGGGCTGCCGTTGGTCTGGAAGACGAGCGGCTGGGCCCCCTTGGGTCCAGCGCCCAGGAGCACGACGCTGTCGCGAGCGTCCAGCTCGCGCGCCATCTCGAACAGATAGTCGAAGGTCAGCCCGTCAGCGTGCACCAGCTGCACCGTGCGCCGGAACACGAAGCGTCGCGCCACGTCCGCCCGCGTGAACATGCGTCCCGTGTAGCGCACGGGCTCCTCCACGTTGGTGTTGGCGGGTACGTCGGAGGGCGCACGTCGCTCGCGCTCCGACCCGTCGGGGGCGTACAGCACCTCGATGACCTCGGGCGCCGCGTAGAGGACTTCTCCGCCGGACGTCAGGTACACCAGCTGGGTGTTCCCGATGCGGCGCCCCACGCGCTCGAGGTCGACCTCCGGGTCACCGTCGATCAGCGCCTGATGGTAGTCGTCGCCGTGGGTCGCCGTGAGCGCGTCGTGCAGGCAGCGCTCGGTGGCGGCCAGGTAGCGCTGGAAGTGGACGCGCTTGCCCGGGATACCCTGGGGTGGCGCGGCGCCGGTGGGGAGGTTGCCGAACTGGACGGTGGCGTCGCGCCCGGCGGCGTTGGTGAGGTGGATGGGTCGCATCAGAACATCTCGAAGTCGAGGTCGTCGTCACCCTCGTCGTCGTCGTCGGTGACGGGAGCGGCGGTCTGCGCCAGCGTCAGCCACTCCGGCGTGATGGGCTGGCCTGCGAGCGCGAACAATGCCCCCTCGGGGTTGCTCAGCAGGAACGCGAAGTCTTCCCGGTAGTCGGCTCGCGGGTTGAACGCGAAGCGGAAGATGGCGCCCGCCGAGAGGGCCTCCGCCAGCGCTGGAGCGAGCTCGACAGGGGAGAGCGCGTAGACCGCCGTGATGGCGTGATCGAGCAGCAGTTGCGGGTCTACCGGGCCTTCGAGCGGCGTCTCTTCACCCAGCGACGAGGGCACGAGGGGCAGGGCGCGTCCATCGGGATCGAGCCCGACCAGGTCCTTGCTGGGTACCCACTCGCCTTCGTCGTCGAAGTACCCCTGCGCGGTCATGCCGGCGCGGATGAGGAGCGCCCCGTCCTCCGTGAGCGCGGCGCGGGCGCAGGGCTCGCCCGCAGGGTCGAGGGCCACGCGCTTGCGGTAGCCGTACAGCTTGCGGCGCTCGAGTCGTGTGTGGTCGAGGGTGGACACCGACCCCTCGTGGCGGAGCAAGATGGGCTTGGCCATGGGCCGACGATACCGTACTCCGGCGCTGGCGGCGCCTGCGATTCGTTTCGCCACGCCCCGCTTTGGGGGTGTTGCAGCCGGAGCCATCCGCGTACCCTCGGCCACCATGCGACGCTCGCTCCCCCCGCTGGCCGTCCTCCTGTTTGGGCTCGGCTGCACGCACGGCACGGACGGTCCAGTGGCCCCACGCCCAGACGACATCTATGCCGAGCTCCTCGAGAACGGGGCGCTGCAGTACCGTGGGGTGTTCCCGCCGGAGGTTCTGGGCAGTGGCGGCCGAATCGACTATCGCTGGGATCCCGCGACCGAGAACGGCCCTCGTTGCATCGGCACGGACGACCCGGCGACGCAGGTGTTCCAGGTGATCACGCGGGAGCGCAACAGCGACGACCTCATCATTTACCTGCAGGGCGGTGGGCTGTGCGCCGCTTCCACGGAGGGCGCGTGCGAGCGCGAGGGCATTCCGTTCCTCCCCTCTGGCGTCCTCTCGGGTGCCATCGAGCAGCCGTTCCGCGACTTCGACCTCGCGTACGTCCCTTACTGTGATGGGAGCCTGTTCCTCGGGGACGTCACGCAGGTCCTCGACGGCGAGGAATACGTCCAGCGTGGGCGCCAGAACATCACGGCGGCGTTGGACGCCATCGCGCAGCGCTTCCCGAACCCGCCACGCATTGCGCTCATCGGCGTCAGCGCGGGCGGCTTCGCCACGCTCTTTGCGGCGCCCATGGTGCGCATCTACTTCCCCGAGGCCGAGGTGATGGTCGTCAACGACTCGGGCATCGGCATTACGCGTGGGGAGCGCGAGCCCGAATTCGTCGACGAACTGCTCGACTCGCTCGGCGCGTCGCAGTTCATCCCCGAGAGCTGCACGCAGTGCTTCGTGGGTGGTCACGCCATTCAGTTCGCAGACTGGGTGTTGCAGCACGACCCCGCCATCAGGATGGCCGTCCTCAGCCATACCCGCGACAACGTCATCGCGAGCACGTTCCTGGGCGTGCCGCTGGATTGGTTCGAGACCGAGCTCCGGCGCGAGACCGCCGCGCTGAGTGAGCGCTATGGCGACCGCTACGGGCGCTATCTGATCCCTGGCGAGGGACACACCGCGTTGGTCGCGGGGACCATCACCGGGGTCGGCGACACGTCGATGATCTTCCCTTGGCTCCAGCAGTTCGTGGATCACGATCCCGCGTGGCAGGACATGGAGCAGATGAACCCCTAGCGCGAGGAGATGAGATGATGTCCCTGCAGTCGAGGCCCTGCCTCAGCCTTCACAGCTTGTCCGCCGTGATGCTCGTCATGACGGCGGCCTGCTCGTCGGAGGCCCCGACGGCGCCGCCGCCGCCCGCCCCAGTGGCTCCAGTCGTCCCGCCGCCCGGCGCGTCGCAGACGCCACCCACTGGAGCTGCCACGGCAGCGGCGCCCGCTCCCGTGCCGGTAGGCGCCGCCGTGCCAGGCACGGTCGTGCTCGCCAACTACCACGGTCTCGGGAACTACTACGCGGCCGTGATCACGGCCGTGACAGGCAACCAGCTTTCCGTCCTGTACGCAGATGGCGACACGGAGACGCTCGGGACGGACGCCGTGTTGCCCGACCGCCTGACACCTCCTTTGCCAGGCGCCATCGCACAGAGCAGCGGGGACTACCAGCCAGTCAACATCGAGCATCGCGTGGGACACGCGCTCGGGGTGGTGTATCCCGACGGTCGTCGTCTGTGGACCTCGGTCGCGCTCGCTCGTGTCACGGCCGACCAGCTCCCCGCCAACGTCTACACGCCGACCGCGGCCGTGCCGTTCGGCGAAGTCGGCTCGCTCGTCCAAGCGCAGTACAGCGGGGATGGGCACTGGTACGAGGCCGTCGTGGGCGACATCGTGGGCGACATGCGTCGGGTGGTCTACGCCGATGGCAGCAGTGAGGATCGCCCGCTGGAGGCTCTGCGCGCAGGGGGGATCGCCGTGGGTGCGCACATCGAGGCGCGCACGCGACAGTCGCCGGAGTGGCTGCCCGGGACGGTGTTGTTGCGGGCCTCCCATGGAGTCCAGGTCGAGCTCGCGAGCGGGGAGCGCCGCTGGGCGGCCGTGGGTCTGGTCCGCGTCCCACCCACCCCTTAGCGGGCCGGAGGCACGGGGGCTCTTGGACGCACGGTCCACCACGGCCTCGTGCCCGCTCACCTCGGTGGCCGCCTCGCTCGCGAGGTTCGGCGGCACGGCAAACCGTCGAACCGGGCTCAGCCCACGCCGCCTGCCAGCGGCGTGTCGGCGTTCAGCGTGTCGTCGGCCACGTCGTCGGCCAGCTGCGGCTCCGACGCGGGGGCGCGGAGGGTCGCCGTGCGCTTCGCGATCCGCCGCCAGAGGAGCGTGCTGGACACGCTGACCTCGACGATGAACGCCATCCAACCCGCAGAGGCGCGCAGCCCGAGCCCGAAGATACCCAGCGCGGCGAGCGCAGGGCTGACGAAGACCGCGTTCACCATGACGACCACGGACGGGTAGCGAGGGTCTCCTGTCGCGCGCAGGTAGCCCTGCGCGACGAGCGAGGTCGACTCCAGGACCAACATGACCGCGCAGGCCCACAGCACGACGACGACCTCCGGGTCGGATGGCACGAGGCGTGGCCCGATCACTGGCGCGAGCAGGGCGGCGACGGCGCCGACCCCAGCCGCCCAGCCCAGTCCCAGGCGCAGCGCGAACGAGGTGACACCGCGGGCACGCACGGGATCGCCGGCTCCGGCGAGGCGTCCGGACACCAGGCTGACTGCGTCGCCGAGCGCCACCGAGGGGAGGTTGCCGAGCAGCAGCAGCTGCAAGCCGATCTGGTGCGCCGCGGCCGCGCTGTCACCGGTGTGCGCGATCATCGCGGCGATGGCGGTGAAGGCGCTGGTCTCGAGCAGCTTCTGGCCCGCGAGAGGGAGGCCGATGGCCATGATGGCGCGGCGATGGGCGACGGTCGCGAGCGACCACCCGAAGCCGATCCGACGCTGCCGCAGGCCCAGCCAGAGCGCTTGGAAGGTGACGCAGAGCACGGTGCTGAGCGCGATGCCGGGGACGCCCCAGTCGAGGACGTACAAGGCGAGCGCGTTCAGCGCGACGTTGAGAACGTTGGCGCCGATGATGGCGCCGAGCGGGGTCTTGGTGTCGCCTCGGCCATAGAACGCCTCACGGAGGTTCATGAGCACGAAGAGGAGCGGGATGGATGTGCTGCGCACCCAGATGTACTCGCTGGCCGCGCGTCCCGACTCCGGTGTGCTCAGCATCAACGGCGCCGCGAAGCCCAGGGCCACCAGCGCGAGCATGGTGGGCAGGGCGCCCAGCGCTCCCAGGCGCAAGCCCGCCCCCAGGTAGCCCAGGCTGGGTTCGCCCCGCCCCTCGGCCTGGACCATGCAGATCTTGAGGCCACGCAGGATGCTCCCCGTGGTGATGATGGCGACGAAGGTGAGCGTGCCACCCAGCCCGACACCCGCGAGCGCGGCCACCCCCAGCCCCGTCACGAAGGCGGTGTCCACCGCGGACATGAGCGCGAACGAGAGCGCCGTGAGCGCGAGGGGCACGGCCGTGCCCACCAGCTCGCGCCGCTCGGGGTGGCCCTCGACGAGGCCGTGCTGTGCGTGCGTGCCCATGTTCCGAGGAGTCTCCTGGGGTACACGGGTACGCCCGTCAACACGCGAAGTTGCACGGTCAGCGCGCATGGACGATTCTTCTCGGCGCTGCCGGAGGAAGATGATGACCCGTATGACCCTCTCTCGGATGTTCGCCGTCGTGGCGGCCATCGTGACCTTCGCCACCTCCCTGGGCGACGCCCGGGCCCAACAGGTCGAGTACGTCGAGCAGCGGCCGCCCGGCTATGGTCCGGACCGCGTGCGAGGCACGGTTTACTTCGGTCCGCACTTCGCGGGACGCGCGCAGCAGTCGCTGGGCGGGACGTCGTTTACGCAGGACCTGGCCCCCGCGCCGTCACTCGGGGCGCGCCTCGAGATCCCCCTCGGACCCTTCTTCGTCTTCGGTGGCTTCGTCGACTTCGTGTCCCTGCAGGCCAGCGGCGCCCCGTCGGGTACGGACCGGCTGGCGCTCCTCGGAGTCGGGGGCTGGCTCAAGGGACGCGTCATCATCGACCTCGACTGGAGCCTGCTCGAGTTCTACGTCGGAGTGCCCATCGGGCTCAGCGTCTACGTCCCGACGACCGACGGAACGGAGGCCGAGCTCGGCCTCGCCACCGGGGTGCTCGGCGGCGCGCAGGCGCACCTGAGCGACAGCATCGCGCTCTTCTTGGAAGCGGGCTTTCGGCTCGATTACTTCAACATCGACGACGCCAAGACCACGTACCTCCAGGCCGCCGTTCACGCGGGGGTGTCGTTCGGCTTCTGAGCAGCGTCCCCGGCAACGCGCCGCGTGAGGTGCTCCTGCCAACGGTCCGTCGGGAACGAGCCGGCGTAACGTTGGTCCAGCACCACCAGATGGTGCCCCAACACATCCAACGCGTCCTCGGAGTGTTCGGCGACGCCGATCGCTTCGAGGAACGGGATGACCCGCGTGTCCACCAGGGTCGCCTCGAGCGTGGCGTCGCACGCGTCGAACCCGCGGTCGAACGCCTCCCATGAGCGCAGCGTGGGCCGCAGGCGGTCGAGGTCGAGCGCACCCTCGTGGGCCTCGAAGAAGCCGGGCGCGAGCCGCGGGTCGTGGTCGTCCAGCAGCCACACACCGTGGGCCGCGAGCTTGGCGCGCAGCCAGCGGACGGTGGCGAACCGACGTTCGCTGTCGTCGTCCGTCCGTGCGGCTACGTGCGCGCTCCGCGCGAGCAGGAGCGTCACGAGCGCTTCGGTCGGAGCGTCCGCGTCAGCCTGACGCATCCGCACCGCGCCTCCTCAGCGCAGCCCCGGGGCCGCGTGCCCGGAGCGGGCGACGTACTCGTCGTAGTCGCCTTCGTACACCAGGGGGCCTTCGTCGGTCAGCTCCAGGACGCGGTTGCTCAAGGCGGACAGGAACGAACGGTCGTGGGACACGAACACCATCGTGCCCTCGAAGTCGCGCAGGGTCTCCACCAGCATCTCCTTGGTCTCCATGTCGAGGTGGTTGGTGGGCTCGTCCAGGATCAGCAGGTTGGGGGGATCGTAGAGCATGCGCGCGAGCGCCACACGCGCCCTCTCGCCACCAGAGAGTACGCGGCAAGGCTTGTCACCCTCGTCGCCGGAGAAGCCGAAGGCCCCTGCGAGACTGCGCAGCTGCCCGAGGCCTGCCGTGGGGAACGCGCGCTGCAAGGACTCCACCACGGTCTCGTTCGGCTCGAGGGTCTCCATCGCGTGCTGCGCGAAGTAGCCGAGCTTGATGCTCGCGCCGAGCACCACCTCGCCGCCGTCTGGCTCGCCGATGCCGGCCATGAGCTTCAAGAGCGTGGACTTGCCCGCGCCGTTCACACCCATCACGCACCAGCGCTCCGTCCGCCGCACCAGGAAGTCGAAGGAGTCGTAGATCACGCGGTCGCCGTAGGCCTTGCGCAGACATTCGACGCGCACCACGTCGTCGCCCCCGCGCGGCGGTTTGCGGAACTCGAAGCGTGTCCGGGCGACACGCCGGGGAGGCTCGAGCAGGTCCATCTTCTCGAGCTTCTTCACGCGGCTCTGAACCTGCGCGGCGTGGCTGGCGCGGGCCTTGAATCGGTCGATGAAGGCCTGCTCTTTGGCGAGGCGCGCCTGCTGTCGTGCGAACTGGGCCTCCTGCTGCGCGTCCGCCAGCTTGCGCTGTTGCTCGTAGAAGTCGTAGTTGCCCGTGTAGGTCGTGAGCTCGCCCCCGTCGATGTCGACGATCTTGGTCACCAGCCCGTTGAGGAACGTGCGGTCGTGGGACGTGAGGATGAGCGCGCCCTCGAAGCCCCGCAGGTACCCTTCGAGCCAGATGATGGACTCGATGTCGAGGTGGTTGGTGGGCTCGTCCAGCAGCAGCGCGTTGGGCCGCATGAGCAGGATGCGGGCGAGCGCGACACGCATCTTCCAGCCCCCAGAGAGCGCGTCCACGGGCCCGTTCATGACCTCCTCGCGGAAGCCGAGTCCCGCGAGCACCTCTCGCGCCCGAGACTCGAGGGAGTACCCTCCCAGCTCGTCGAAGCGCGCCTGCACGTGGCCGAAGCGCTCCACCAGCGCGTCGAGCTCGTCCATCCGCTCCGGGTCGGCCATGGCCTCCTCGAGCTCGCTCAGCTCCGCGCCCACCACCGACACCTCGCCAGCGCCCGCCATGGTCTCGGCCACGACGCTCCGGCCCGCCATCTCGCCCACGTTCTGGCTGAAGTAGCCGACGGTCACCCCACGCTCGATCACCACGTTTCCGCTGTCCGGGGGCTCCTCGCCCACGATCATGCGGAATACCGTGGACTTGCCGGCGCCGTTCGGACCCACGAGCCCGATGCGGTCTCCCGCGAACGCGCCCATCGACGCTTCGAGGAAGAGGATCTGGCGGCCGTGTTGCTTGCTGACGGAGTCGAGGCGGATCACGGCGCGCAGCCTGGCAGCTCGCTCGGTCTCGCTCAACCCGCGCAGCCTCGAACCGCTGGGTTTCTGGTGCGTGACGGGTACACTGCACGCCGCTCATGGGCACCGACCTCCGCTCCCGTCTCCCCCCGCGTCGCTTCTACCGCCTGATCCTGGCGGGCCTCCTCCTCCCCACGCTGTTCTCGTCGTGGGGGGTTCGCACGCAGGGCTGCTCCTCGGACACGCCGGTGGCGCTGCTGCCCGTCTCGCACACCTCGGTGTACGCGGAGGCGCAGGTGTGGTGGGCGGTCCCTGTCACGCTCGCGTTCTTGGCGCTGCCCTTCGGGGTGGAGCGGGTCGCAAGCCGCGGCTGGCGAGCGCTGCTGAACCTGGCGGGGGTGCTGGCCGGCCTGTTCTCGCTCGTCACGTTGTTGTTCGCCGCGCTGTTTGCCCAGGCGATGTTCGGGCGCGTGCTGTCCCTCTCGGTGGCGGGCAACCTGGGCCTCGTCCTGTCGCTGGCGCTCTTGGTCGAGGCGCTGTCGTGGCCGGTCACGGACGTTCGGGACGCGCTGCGAGCGCGACACGGCGAGGAGCGCACCAGCGGCGTCCAGCCAGTCTCCCCGCGCGGCGAGGCGCAGGACACCGAGCACGAGTCGCCCGCCGAGGAGCGAAAGGCGGACGCCGAGGCCGACGAGGCCCGCACCGACCCCTAGCAGCAACTGTATCCGAACGCCGTGTCTGAAGGGTTGCTATGCGGGCTGTTCGGTCCAGGCGCGCTCGCTGGCGCCACGTGGGGGCTGGCTGCGCGCGATGGACTCAGCGGTGCGGATCGTCGGCGAACACTGGAGGCAGCCAACTCCGCGGTGTGCGCTCGGCGGGGAACGGTGAGGGGTCGGCGGCCCACGGCGCTGCGAACGCGTCGCGCAGCACCTGCTCGGCCAGCTTGGTGTGCGGGCTGAAGCCCCAGCGTGCTTCCTGGGACACGTCGTCCAGGCTGGCGTAGTAGCGCCACACGAAGAAGCCAGCGAACCAAGGCTCCCCCAGGAACGCACGGAACATGGCCTCGAGGGCGCGGGCCTGCTCCCGCTCGTCGATGACGACACCCTCCATGCCGTCGGGCCACAGCCAGGGTTCCACGGCGGCGTCGGCGCGCGTCGTATAGCCGACCTCGACGAACAGGACAGGCCGTTGGATGGCCTCGGCCAGCGCCGCGACGTCGCGGGCGCGCTCGACGGCGCCATCGAGGTACTGCTCGTCCGAGGCGCCGTGCGCTTCCGCGAGCGGATAGAAGGCGTTCACGCCGATGAAGTCCAGCTGGTCCCAGAACAGTACGTCCTCCACCTCGTCCCAATTGGCGCTGTAGGTCAGCAGGCCAGGGAACACGGCGCGCACGTCACGGATCAGCTCGGTCCAGAACCGCGGGAAGCGCCCCGACCAGCTCTTGCACTCCACGCCCAGGCTCAGGGCGTCTGCTCCGGCGTCAGCGGCGTCCTGCGCCCAGCGCATGAGGAACGCGCGATAGCTCGCCTGGTACGCGATCCAACCTTCCGGGGTCCCAGGGTCGATCTCGCCCCGCCAGCCGGTGGTCTCCACCCACAGGTGTGGGATCAGCAGCACGCGGATCCCACGCTCGCGTGCCTGGTGGATCATCGTCCGCACGGCGATCCGGTTGTCTTCGTAGGGGGCCTCGAAGTCCATCTGGATGTCCGTGCTGGACAGTGACCAGATACGTCCGAAGGGGGTGAGCGAGACCCACGTGACACCCATCTCGGCGAGGTGATCGAGCAGCGCCTCGCTGGATTGGGTGCCGTACCCCCGACCGGGTTGTTGGGCCGACTCGATGGGGCCGATGGTCACCCCGCGGATGCCCCCGCGCTCGGTGTCGGTCCAGGCGGTGGGTCCAGAAGCCAGCCGCTGTGCCTCGGCGACGCTGCCGCCCCAGGCGCTCGCCGTCGTCGCGACCACGAGCGCGAGCGCCAACCGCAGGCGCCCGGGGCGCTGGCGCACACGCGGCGCGCGCGCCGCCGTCGTCATCAGCGGTCGCGCGCGGTTCCAAACGGTCTGGAGGTCTCGTCGTGCGCTCACCCGGCCGGGGTAGCAGACCGACGCTGGGCGTGCATCGCGCCGTGGGGTCGTACGCACCGACGCCGCCACCTGCCCACGCGCTGCCGACGGCTTCTTGCTCCGGTTCCCCAGGGGCCTCGTGCGCGCGGCGGATGGCTGGGTACTGCGGTGGCCCGTAACGACGACGCGCCGCCGTCGACTCCGCGAGCATGAGCTCCGTGCCGGTCACCATCTACGTCACGTCCCTGTGCCCCTACTGCCATGCTGCGCTGCGGTTGCTGGACCAGAAGGGCGTTGCCTACGAGCGCATCGACGTCGATGGAGACCGCGCGAAACGGGCTTGGCTGCTGGAGCAGACGGGCCAGCACACCGTGCCACAGGTCTTCATCGACGGCCGACCCTATGGGGGCTACACGGACATCGCGGCGCTGGATCGACGCGGCGCGCTGGACGCTCTGCTGCGTCCTACGGGCTGACCCTCGCATTGGCTGGGCGTCAGTCGGGCGGCAGGGTCCAACGCTCGCGCTTGTACCCCGGTCCAACGCGCACGGGGAGCGCGCGACGGCACACGGTGAAGCGGGACGGGGATTCGTCGAGCAGCTCGCCATCCAGGTTGAACAGCACGCCATCCGCCCCCGTGAGCGTGACCGACCGACCGACCGCATGGATCACGCGCGAGCTCGACAGCACTCGCCCGAGCCGCAGGCTGGCGGCGACCTCGGCCAGCTCGAGCAGTGAACCCTCGGTCACCAGCACGAGGTCCAAGAGGCCATCTTCGGGGTCCGCCGCCGGTGCCACCAGCACACCGCCTCCGCACGTGCGGGCGTTCGCCACTACGATGTTGACCACGCGCTCGGTGATGCGCAGATCGTCGATCTCGAAGCTCACGTCGTGACCCTCGAGTTCCCGGACCGCCGCGACGCCCGCCGTCAGGTAGGCCAGGGGTCCGAGGCGTCGCTTGGTGTCCGGGTCCAGCTGTTCGTCCACGAGGCCCGCGAAGCCACCTGCCGCCACGTTCACGGCGTAGCGGCGCGTCTCGCCCACGTCGACCGCCAGCACGTCGAGCGCGCGAGTGTCTCCGCTCAAGACCTGCGTCAGCGCTTCGGTAGGCACCAACGCGAGGCCGAGCGTGCGCGCGAGGTCGTTGCCGGTCCCCAGCGGCACCACGCCCAGGGTCGGGCAGGCGGCGCTCTGGCGTGTCGCTTCCGTGAGCAGCGCGGAGGCGACGGCGTGTACGGTTCCGTCGCCGCCCCCTGCGACCACAAGGGGGCATCCCTCGCCCACGGCCTGCACCACGCGCGCCTCGAGCGCGTCGGCACCTTCGGCCATGAACGTCTCGAGGTCGTGCTCCTCCGCGAGCGCGCGCAGTTCGTCCAGGAGCGCATCCGTCATCGAGCCCGCGTTGGGGTTCAGCGTCAAGACGCCGTTCATGCTGCGCAACTGCCGCGACATGATGGCGCCCGCGTTGGAGAGAGGATGACCAGACCAGCCGTCGGGCGAGGCGACACGGCTACTCGGCGGCGATGGCGTTGTTCTTCTGGTCTTCCAGGAGCCCCAGGCCGATGGCCATGGCCCGACGCGCGCGCTCGAGCAGCTGCTCGTCGGTCTCGATCTTGGCGTTCGCGCGTTCCAGGCGCTCGGTGAGCTGAGCCTTCTCTGCCGTGAGCGTCGCGATGTTGGCCTCGGCGTCGGCCTTCTGGGTCTCGAGGGCGGCGATGCTGGAGACGTGTGCCGCGACCTGGGCGTCGAGCTCGTCGCGCTCGGCCGTGCGCGTGGCGAGCTCGGCGGTCAGCTGATCGCGCTCTGCCTCCGTGCCCGCGAGACGTGCGTTCACGCTGGCCAGCGACTCTTCCAGCTCCGCGATGCGGGCACTCAGCTCGGTGCCCTTCGTGTTGGCCTCGGCCAGCTTGGACTCCGTGTCGGCCAGCTTGCGACCCACCAGGGCGAGCTGCTTGCTGTGCTCGGCTTCCGCCGCCGCGAGCGCGGCTTGTTTGGCGCTCTGTCCGGCCTCCTGCTCACTGGCCACGCGGGCCTCGAGCTCGGCGGCGGCAGCAGCGGCCTGTTGCTCCATGGCAGTCTCCAGCTCGCCACGGAGCGTCGCGAGCGCGGACTCGCGCGCCTCGTTGGCCGCGGCCTCGGCCGCGGAGGCGGCCGCTGCAGCGGCCGCAGCTGCCTCGGACATGGCGCTCTCATGCGCTGCCTGCGCGCTCCGCAGCGCCTCGTCGTGGTTGGCCTGTAGCGCTTCGCTTGCCGCGGTGTGCTCGGAGCGCAGCGCTTCGAGGGCGGCTGCGGCCTCGTTCTTGGCCTCCTCCAGCTGAGCCGCCGACGTGGCGCGCAGCATCGCGAATTCGGCGTCCTTGCTCTCGGTCAGTGAGGCCAGCGCGCTCGCGCTCGCCTCACGCGCCTCGGTCAGATCCTGCGCGGCCTTCGCCTGCGCGGCCTCGAGATCACCTTCCAGCTTGCTGGCCGTGGCCTCGGCCCGCTCGATGCGCGCCTTCTGGTCCTCGCTGCGCTTGGCAGCGGCCTCCTTGTCGGCGCGGAGGGCCGTGATCTCCTCCGTGGCGCGCACCTTCTCGCGCTCCAGGCCAAGCACCTTGTCCTCGTAGTCAGCGACCTTCCGCTCCGTGGCGAGGCTCTTGTCGTTCAGGTCCAGCAGCTGTCGCTCCTTGGACGTGATCTGGTCGCGTAGCCCCAGCAGCTCCTTGTCCTTGCTGTTGAGCGCCTCGCGCAGGTCGAGGTAGTCGCGGCTCGACACGCCGCCGCTCTTGCTGGCCTGCTCGCGCAGGGCGGCGACCTCGGTCTTCAGGACCGCGGCTTCGTTCGCCTGGGACTGGGCCGTCGCGAGCTCGCCTTCGAGGCCGCTCAAGCGCGTCTGCAGCGCCTCGGCGCGCGCCTCGGCCTCGCGGATGCGCCCCTCCGCGTCGCTCGCGCGTTCTTCCGCATCGCGCGCACGCGCCTCTGCGGCCTCGACCGCAGCGGTGTCGACGACCGGAGCCGTGAGCGCCGCCATCACGGGCTCCGGCGTTGGCTCGGGCTCCACCACGACTGGCTCTGGCTCTGGTTCTGGCTCTGGCT
Source organism: Sandaracinaceae bacterium (assembly GCA_020633055.1). Lineage (NCBI taxonomy): Bacteria > Pseudomonadati > Myxococcota > Polyangiales > Sandaracinaceae > Sandaracinaceae bacterium. Next base: position 912,262 of record JACKEJ010000006.1, read on the forward strand.
CTGCCGCGATCTCGATCGGTTCCGGTTCCGGCCCTGGACCAAGGTCCTCTTCCAAGGAGTCCAACAGGTCCTCGAACTCGCCAGCGGGTTCGGGTGCAGGAGCAGGCTCGGCGGGCTCTTCCTCGAGCAGCAGCGAGTCGAACGCGTCGTCCGTGAAGGCCTCGACCTCCTCCTCGAGGGGCTCGCCCCCTGCGTCGAGCGGAACCAGGCGCGCGCAGATGTCGAAGAGCGCATCGAACGAGACGGGCTTCTTGACGTACTCGTCGGCGCGCGTGCGGAGCTTCTTGTGTTGCTCGAAGATCTCGTCCGCGTTGGCGTCGCTCGACAGGATGACGAGCGGGATCTCTGCCAGCGTCGGGTCCTTCTTGATCTTCTTGCAGACCAAAAAGCCGTTCATGCCGTCGAGCTCGATGGCCAGCAGGATCAGCGTCGGGGGAGACGCCTCGGCCTCGGCGATGCCCGCCTTGCCATCCGCCACGACGGAGACGCTGGCGCCCACCTGTCCAAAGCCCGCCGAGAGCTGCTCGGCGAAGGCGCTGTCCTTTTCGAAAACGAGAATCCGCTGCGACATGCTGCTCCTTCGGCCCCGTCGCACGGGCGCTCGACGGTCGCGCGCTCGGTCTGGTGGACCCTAGGGCGCCACGGGGAGCCGCAGGATAGTTCGCGCCGGAATCGCGTGTCAACGATTGCGGCGCCTGGAAACCCGTCTGGTTTTGGCTAGTTATCGCACGTTTTCGTGGGCCCGCCGGTCCACCAGCGTCGCAGGTGTTCATGGAGATCGACCGCGCCCAGCCCCCCCCATGTGGCGTCCAGCCGCAGCGGCTCCCCGCCACGTCGCTCGAGCACGACTTGCAGGGCGTCGTCGTCCAACCAGACGTGGCCAATCGCGTCGCGGGGAAGGGACACGTCGCCGTTCTCGGTGGAGACCGTCAGCGCGTCGCTGGTGAGCCGCAGTCGCCAGGTCGCCCGCTCGTGCGCACGCCTCCCGCCCCCCCTCGCCGCCATCGCCCAGCCGAGGGCGGCGAGCACACACAGCAGCCCGACGACTCCGAGGATCGCGTGGCGGTGGGTGGTGAGCAAGAGCAGCACACCGGCCGGCCCAGTGACGAGCGCCGCGACGAACCGCGCGCGCGCCAAGTCGCGCTCTACGTGGGTAGCGTAAGCGAGATGCTGCGGGGGCTCGTCGAGCGCCATCGCGCTCAGTGCGCCACCACGCGCAGGAAGAAGCGTTGGTCGGTGTTGTTGCGCACGGTCACGGTCTCGGTGGTGGCTCCGAGGATGAGCCCCGCGTCGCCAGAGGCCAATGTTGCGGACGCGCCGCTCTCCGAGAACGCGATGTACACGAGCACCGCCTTCGGGACACGGCCGAGAGGATGTGCGATCTCGAACGTCGTGCGCGGCGAGAAGGTGATCCACGCGCAGGTGTCGCCTGCCCAGCCCGCGGACTCCCAGGCCTCGAGGGTGGGGTCGAAGTCTGCGCACGCCAGGTCCGCCGCGTCGACCTGGACGGTGGTCTGTGCGGCGGCGTCACCGCACCCGGCGAGCGCGTGCGAGAGCAGCAAGAGCACGCAGGGCAGGGCGCACAGCGTGGCGAGCTGGCGCCGGGAGGGCAGGGGTGCATGAGTCATGGCGTGTCCGTCCTTGCGCGTGCGTGGGCTTCCAGGGTCTCGACCATGGCCGCGACCGTGTGTGGCGAGGCCTCGAGCGTGGGCTCGAGCCCGACCGACCTCAGCGTGGCAGACGTGATGGGCCCAATCGAGAGCAGCGTGCGGGAGGCCAACGTCGTCCGCGCGTCGAGACCTTCGGCGGTGAGAGCGTCCATGAGGTTGCGCACCGTCGACGACGAGGTGAACGCGATGGTGTCGACGGGGGGAACGCCGTCCTCGTCTTCAGCGTCGGACAAGGCGGCTCGGAGCGCGCCGCAGGTGGCCGCATCGGGTCCGAGGGTCTGGTAGGCGGTGACCACGTCCACGAGCACCCCTGCAGACCGTAGGGTGTCGGGAAGCACCTCGCGCGCCACCTCGGCCCGCGGCAAGAGCACCCGAGCGCCGGCGTGGAGGACCCCGTCGAGCGCCGCGAGCACCCCTTCCGCCGTGCTGTCGTCGGGGACGAACTCTGGATTCACGCCACGTTCGCGGAGCTCGTCCGCGGTCTTGGGGCCAATGGCCAGCACGCGCGCGGCGCCGAGGGCCCGCGCGTCGCGCCGGGCTGCGTACAATGCGTCGAAGAAGGCACGCACCGCGTTGGCCGACGTGAACGCGATCAAGTCGTAGGTCAGCGGGCCGCGCACGGTGGCGCGCAGGGCGTCGTCGTCGTCTGGAGGGGCGATGCGGATGGTGGGCACGCACAGCGTGTCGGCGCCCGCCGCGCGCAGCCGGGAGACCAGCGCACCGGCTTGGTCGACCGCCCGCGTGACCAGCACGCGTCGCCCGAACAGGGGCTTGTTGTCGAACCAGCGCAGGGAGTCGCGGAGCGTCACGACCTCGCCCACGATGGTGAGGGCCGGTGTGCCGATGCCCGCCTCCGCCACGCGCTGGTGGATGTCGGCGACGGTTCCTACGACGGTGCGCTGGCGCGGGAGCGAGGCCCACTGCACCACGGCGACTGGCGTGGTCGGTGCGCGTCCGTGCGCCATGAGCGACTGCATGAGCCCGGCCAGCCGGCGGCGCCCCATGAAGATGACGAGCGTCTGGGTGGCCGTCGCCAGGCGCGCCCAGTCATGGCTCGACGCGTCCTTCTCGGGCGACTCCGTGGCGGTGATGTAGGCCACGCTGGACGCGAGGTCGCGGTGGGTGAGCGAGAGCCCTGCGTAGGCCGTCGCTGCCAGCGGGGACGGAACGCCCGGGACGACCTCGAACGGGATGCCCGCCTCGGCCAGGGCCTCCGCTTCCTCGGACCCGCGCCCGAACAGATACGGGTCACCGCCCTTGAGCCGCACCACGTAGTGGCCAGCGCGCGCCGCGGCGACGAGCTTGTCGTTGATGGCCGTCTGGCGTTCGCTCACGCGACCTCCCCGCTTCCCGACGAAGACGCGCTCCGCCCCAGGAGGCGCGTGCTCGAGGAGCTCGGGGTGCACCAGCGCGTCGTACAGCACCACGTCAGCTTGCTGTAGGTGTCGCAAGGCCCGCAGCGTGATGAGGGCCGGATCGCCGGGACCGGCGCCGACGAGGTAGACACGACCGAGTGCGGGCGCTGTGGACACGCGCGGCAGTGTAGAGGCCCGCGCGGCGAGGGCAATCGCTCGCCGTCGTTGACCAGAGGGGTCCAAAGCGAGTACGGAAGGAGCATGGTCGACCCTACGGATGAAGACCTCTTCGACGAAGACGACGCGGAAGGCGCCGACGAAGACGAGCGCCCCAAGCCCCGCGCCCGCGCGAGCTCTCGGGCGCGAGGCGACCGCGGTGGATCGAGCGCGGGGGCCTCACCTGGAGGCAGCGCGTCTGCACGGGCTGCCTCCGCAGCGGACGACGACGAGGGCGACGAGGACGACGAGGACGACGAGGACGACGGCGGCGACCTGGACGACGACGGAGACGGCGGAGCGCGCGGTGAGGACGGCGATCACCGCGACAGCACCACGCCGCCGCGCGAGTCGCCTCGCAGCGCGCGCCCCGAGAGTCACAGCCAGCCACCGCGCAGCGAGTCCGAGCCCCGCCGAGACCGCCGTGAGAGCCTCTTTCGCGAGACGCTGCGCCGCGCCGTCGAGAAGAGCGTCGAGGCGGGCGTCGAGACCTTCACCAAGGCGGACAGTGCCTTCCGAGGGGTGGACAGCGCCTTCCGTGGCGTGGTCGACGAGGTGAAGCTCCCCAAAGAGTTCGCGAACGTCTTCTTCAATCAGGTCGACGAGACCAAGAACGCCGTCGTGCGGGTCGTCGCGCGCGAGGTGCGCGAGTTCCTGGACGCCACCGACATCGCCGACGAGTTCTACCGCGCCCTCACCAGCCTCTCGTTCGAGATCAAGACGGAAATCCGCTTCATCCCGAACGACCAAGGGGGCGTCAGGCCCGACGTGCGCGCCAAGGTGGCTCCACGCCGCGACAAGGGGCGCGACCGCGATCCAGAGAAGGGTCGCGACCGCGACAAGGGGCGCGGCCGCGACGACCCGTAGCGCCCGGAGGTGACCTCACCGGAGGCACCAGGAGGCGCGCCGGTCGGGAATGGGCTATCCCGGCCCGTATGCCTCGCGTTCTCTACGTGTCCAAGCCCGTCGCCCCGCCGTGGAACGACAGCTCCAAGAACCTTGTGCGGGATCTCGCGCTCGGCCTCTTGCGCTACGAGCCCGCCGTCATGACGCGCCGTGGCGAGGACCACACGCTGGGTGCGCGGGTGGCCGCGGATCCGGTCTACCCTGCCAGCGCGGGAGGCTTCGCGCCGGGCATGAAGGACAACGCGCGCGTGATGGGTCGCCTGGTGTTGGGCGCAGCTCCCGACCTGGCGCACTTCTTCTTTGCGCCCAACCCCAAGAGCTCGGCTGCGGGCCGCTTGGCGACGACGCTGCGCGGCATGCCGTCCGTGCACACCATCTGCAGCGCGCCGCGTGAGGAGCAGGCTGTGGCCAAGGTGCTCTTCGCCGACAAGAACGTGGTGCTGAGCGCCCACACGGAGGCGCGCATGCTGGACGCTGGCGTGCCGCGCGAGCGGCTGGTGCGCATCCCGCCGGCCATCGAAGCGCTCGCCCCGCGGTCGGCGGCGCAAGTGGGTGTTGCGCGCGCCCTGTTCTCGCTCCCCACCGACGCGCCCGTGCTGTGCTACCCGGGCGACCTCGAGTTCGGTCGCGGCGCGGTCACCGTGCTCGATGCGTTCGCGGCGCTGCCAGGGCGCGATGCGTTGCTGGTCATGGCCTGTCGTGCGAAGACGGCGGGGGCGAAGGAGGCGGAGCAGACGCTGCGCGCCCACGCGGAGTCACTCGGGGTAGGATCGCGCGTCGTGTGGGTGGGCGAGACCAACGCCATCCACGATCTGCTCGGTGCCGTGGACGTGGTGCTGCTGCCCACCGACACCCTCTACGCGAAGATGGACTACCCGCTGGTGATCCTCGAGGCGATGTCTTTGGGCAAGCCGGTCGTCGTCGGCGCTGGGACGCCGGCCGAGGAGCTGTGCGTGGACGGAGCGGCCATTGCCACCGAGGTCTCGCGCGACGCGGTGCTCGCGGTGATGCAGCGGCTCGTCGACGACGCTGGCGCGCGCGCGACTCACGGCGAGCGCGGGCGGGCGCGGGTCCTCGCGCAGTACACACGCGCGCCGATGGCGGCGGCCTACGAGGCCCTCTACGACGAGCTGTGCGCTTGACCCGGGGACCGCTTGGCCTCACCAAACGCGCCATGTCCAGCAAGCAGAGCCCCACGGGGGACGCGTCCCAGGCGCAGGCCAAGACCTACTACGACGACTTCAGCGGGTGGTACGAGCGTGAGCGTTCGCGCGGCTACCACGTGATGCTGGACGACATCGAGGTCGCGGTGGCCGAGCCGTTCGCGCGCGGCAAGGACATCCTCGAGATGGGCTGCGGCACCGGCCTCATCATGAGGCGTCTTGCCCCCCTCGCGCGTTCGGCCAAGGGCGTGGACATCTCGCCGGGCATGATCGAGTTGGCGAAGGAGCGCGGCCTCGACGTGCAGCTCGGCAGCGTCACGGAGCTGCCCTTCGACGACCAGAGCTTCGACCTTGTCTACAGCTTCAAGGTGCTGGCGCACATCCCCGACATCGGCCAGGCGCTCAGCGAGGCGGCGCGCGTGACGCGCCCCGGCGGCCACCTGCTGCTCGAGTTCTACAACCCGCTCAGCCTGCGCTACGCGGCCAAGCGCCTCGCCGGGCCGCAGCGCATCAGCGAGACCCGCACGGAGGCCGACATGTTCACGCGCTGGGACTCGCCCTTCGTCATCCCCAAGTTGCTGCCGCCCAACGTGGAATTGAAGGGCTTTCGTGGTGTGCGCGTGCTCACCCCGGCCGCCTTCGTGCACAGGGTGCCGGTCGTGGGCGCTGCCCTCCGCCGCGCCGAGAGCCTCGTGGTGGACACCCCGCTGCGCTACTTCGGTGGCTTCCTGATCGCGGTTCTCCAGCGCGTGGACTGACTCGTCGTCGCACCTTGCGTGCGAACCTTCGCCCGGCGAAAGGCCCTTCCGGCAATCCTGCACTTCGCGCTAGCCGTTCTTCAACGGACTGCTAGCCAGCGCGGGTTCTGTCCTGGTCCCCACGGAGACGGCCCATCCATCGCGGGCCGGTGGGGTAGTCGTGGGTGACATCGGCCCAGTGCGCGCGCAACCATTGCAGGGCAGCCTCGGTATCCCCGAAAACGCGATACGGCCACACGGGAGGCGATAGCCACGTGAAGGCTGTGAAGAGGCCGCGCTGCACCGGAGAAGCGACGACCATCGCCTGTCCGGCGTTGAAGCGACGCTCGACATCTGCGTAGCGCGCCTCGTATCCCGCCACGATCTGGCGCTGCTTCGAGGTCAACATCAGCACGTGCATCGATGCGCACCAAGAAGCCATAGGGGGCGTGTACGTCGTCGCGCATCCACCGCTCGAGCTCTCGGAAGGCGCGGTGTAGCTCCGCGTCGCTCGTCCGCTCGGGGAACACCAACTCGACCAGCCCAGGCGAGAGGAGTCGAAACCATGCGTGCGCCGGAGCGGCGAGCATTCCCTGAGCCCCGTCGAGTGAAGCATCCACGGACGAACGATGCCCGAATCATCCCGCGGTGTCAGCCACCGGCGCTGACCCGCGAGACATGACCGCCCGGGATCTCCTCGTCCTACTTGCGGGCGAACTCCACGGTCAGCTCGCGCTCACCCTGGGTGGTGCCGTTGAGCTTCGCGATGGCGGCGTCGGCGAGCTCGACGGGCAGGAAGACGAACGAGTGCCGGTCGCGCACGCGGATGCGGCCCACCTGGTCTGCCGGTACGCCGCCCACCTCGATGAACAGGCGGTTCAGCTCGCCCGCGCTCACGTCGTCGCGGCGACCGAGGCTGACGTACAGCTTGGCCTCGTCTTCCGCTGCGGCGTCGTCGGCGTCGTCGCGCCGTGGGGCCTCGCTGGACTCCGGCGCGGCGGCGCCCGTCGCGGTAGCGTCGAACGTCAGCTCACCCTGCTCGCCCTCGGCCGCGCCCGACTCCCCACGGCGCCGACGCCGACGGCGGCGGCTGCTGCGCTCGCCGTCCGTGCTCTCACCGTCGTTGTCGTCGTCGTTGTCGTCGTGCCCAGCCGTCTCTGCCTCTGGCGCGGCGCCCGAGACCCGCAGGGGGCGGGTGGCCTTGTTGGAGCTCCGCTCGCGCTCCGGGTTCGGCGCCGGCCGCGGGCGCTGCTCGCGTCGCGCCGCCGTGGCGCGCTCGTCCACGTCGTCTTCGACCTTCCCGAAGAAGGCCCCGAGCAGGCCCGCGATGAGGTGCTCGGCGTCCGGGTGCGTCAGCAGGCGCTTGGCCACGGCGCGGTCCAGCTCGTGCGTTCCGCCCTGGAACGTCCGCGCCAGCATCAGGATGCGGTCGGCCTCGCGGCGCGTACGCTCCTCGCCCGGCGTGGGGATGGAGCGCTCCACTGGGAAGATGCTGTATTGCAGGCGCAGGTAGTAGAGCTGCCCCAGCTCCTGCGGCGCCACCAGCGTGATGGCCGTGCCCGTGCGTCCCGCGCGGCCGGTGCGGCCGGTACGGTGCACGTACTGCTCGAGGTGGTTCGGCATCTCGAAGTTGATGACGTGCGTCAGGTGCGAGATGTCGATCCCGCGCGCGGCCACGTCCGTGCACACCAGGAAGCGCACGTCGCCCTTGCGCGTGGCCGCCATGACCTTCTCGCGGTCGCTCTGGGCCATGTCGCCGTTCAGCCACTCGGCGTTGAAGCCCGCGTTCTGCAGCTCCGTGGCGACGCGCTCGGTGTCCACCTTGGTGTTGCAGAAGATGATGGCGCTCTCGGGGTCCTCCACCTCGATGATGCGCACCAGGTCGCGCGTGCGGCCCATGCCCGACACCATGAAGGTGAAGTGCTCGATGCCCAGCGCGCCCACGGCGTCACCGCTCAGCGTGATGAACTCGGGGTTGGTCATGTGGCGCTCGGCCACGCGCTGCACCGGACCGTCCACGGTCGCGGAGAAGAGCAGCGTCTGGTGGCTCTTCGGCAGCATCTCCATGATGGCGTGCAGCTCGACGGCGAAGCCCATGGAGAGCATCTCGTCCGCCTCGTCCAGCACCAGCACCTTCAGCTTGTCGCCGTTGATGGTGCCGCGGCGCAGGTGATCCAGGACGCGCCCAGGCGTGCCCGAGATGATCTGCGCGCCCTCGGCCAGCTCGCGTACCTGCCGCTCCATCGGCGCGCCGCCGTAGACCGCCGTGGTACGCACGCCGACGTTCGCGCCGATGCGCCCGATCTCGCGCGCGGACTGCAGCGCCAGCTCACGCGTGGGGGCGAGGATGAGCGCCTGGGGACCGCCGTCGATGTCGATCAGGCGGTCGACCAGCGGCAAGCCGAAGGCGCCCGTCTTGCCCGTGCCGGTGCGCGACTGGACGATGATGTCCCGACCTGCCACGGCCAGGGGGTAGGCCTCTACCTGCACCGGGGTGGGGTTGGTCCAGCCCATGTCGTCGATGGCGCGGCGCACCTCGGGCTTGAGCGGCAGGACGTTGAACGTGGGGAGCTCGGGCGCGGGGGTGGTTCCGGGCTCGGTGGGGTCGCCACCGGGGGCGTCGGTGGACGGTTGACCTTCTGTCATGGTGGATTCTCTTCTGATGTGGACGCGCCGTGGGCGCCGTCGTCTGCCAACCGCCGCGCCAGGGAGCGCGCCAAGCGGCCCTCCTCGCGCTCGAAGCGTCGCAGACTGGTTTGGATACGGTGGCGCAGCCGGCCGAGGTTCGCGTGCAGCGACTCGTCGCACTGGCCTGTGAGAGCATTGTATTCGCGGTCCCATGCGCCGAAGAAGGCCGCGTCACGGGACGCGTCTGCGCTCGGGTTCTGGGTTTGATCGGCGGCGTGCGCCATGAGGTCGGCGTACAGCGCGCGGAGACGGTGGTCGCAGTCCGTGGCGGAACCAGCCGCTGCGTCAGGCTGCTGCGCCGCGCGACCACGCTCGGGAAAGAGCGCCTGCGGCACGATGGAGGTGAAGGCCACGATGGTGATGTAGACGATCCCGCAACCCCACACCGCGAGCACCAGCCGCCGCCCGAGTCCCACGGTGCGACGCCGCTCGCGGGACTCCGGCTCTTCCGGTTCAGAGGCAGTAACGCCGCGCGACTCTGCGGGCATGTGGGGGATGATCTACTTCTCGTGTGGGAGCGGCGTGCGGTGTCTTGGCGCCGCAGATCCGCGAAATTGGTGTCCTTTTGTACCGATCCCGGGGCCCGAGGTCAACCCGGCGACGCCGGCCGCGTGCTGTCGACGTCGGATGACCTCGGCAGAGACTCACCGCGGGGGCGTGCTGTCGGCCCTCGGTCTCCCGGCAGGCCGCCTGGCGTTTACGATCCGCGTCACGAGGCGCAGGTCGTCGGGCTTGTCGACGTCGATCGCGGCCTCGGCGAAGCGCGTTCGCACCAGCGCTGCCCGTGCGTCCGCGAGCTGGCCGATCGCGTCGGCCGTCATGTCGACCGTCAAGCGTCGCAGCGCGAAGCGGACGAGCGTCCACGGTCCGAGGGCGTAGGCCATCTTCCAGGGCTTTTTCCGGTCTTGTTCGAGCTTGCGCCAGAAGGCCATCGCGTTGCGTCCGCGGGGAGTGGGGAGGGCAAAGAGGTTGCACCCAGAGATGGCCTCGTCCGCAAAGCGAAAGTAGGTGCGGCGGGTCTCGGGATACTCTGCGCGGATGGTGTCTTCGCGGGCGACCAAGGCTGCCACGTCCACATCGGCTGGGATCCGGCTGACGAAGTCGGTGATCATCGCGGTCGTCAGGAGCGGGTGGTCCGCCGTGGTCACCAGGGCCGGGTAGGGGGCGTACTCGTCCAAGACCTTCGTTACGCTCCGGCTCGGAGAAGGCGCAGCCGTCGTGACGATCAGTCGTCCTTGTTCGGTGAGCTGCCGCGCGGTCGGGAGCGCCTCGATCAGCTCGGGCGCCTCGATCACCGCGATGATGCGACCTACTTCGCGCGCGTCCGCCAGGGTTCGCAGGACGTGCTCGACCATCGGGAGGCCAGCGATGTCGGCGAGCGCCTTGTGCGAGATCCCACAGAAGGTCGCGACAGGGTCGGAGGGTCCGCGGCTGCCCGCCATCAGCAGCGCGGTGTAGGGCCCGGGCACCGATGTGTCAGAGGGGTCGTTCATGGCAGCGACCTAGCTGCACGGCGCGTGCCCGGCAACCGTTCACCTGCAGGTCGTCTTCGACACGCTTTGGCCCCAAGGCCGACCCAGGTTGCAACGCTGTGTCTCCTTCGTGGCACTGCTGTTGCATGGGACCGCTGGCAGAACGCAATGACCCTCCGAACCCTTCACGATCACGACGTTTTTGGAAGCCATGTGTGGTTGCGTTTCACACCTGTGAGTTTCTTGCGTCACCTCCGTGAAGTCATGGCGGCCCCCGCCCGAGGTTCCTTGCTGTACGAAATTTTTACGATGCCATCGCTTTCCGCTACCAACCTGGAACGGAGCCGCTCATGAAGCCAGCCATTGCACGTGTGGGTGAAGCCACGCTCAAGCAACTCGAGTCCAAGCGCACCCTGCGGGAGGGGGTGCGGCTCCGCGCCGACATCGAGCGCCGCTCCGGCCTGCAGACGCCCAAGATCGGCGTCATCTACAACCCGAAGAGCGCGGCCAACCTCGGGCGGTCGCCCCTCCGCGCCATCGGCGTGGCGTGCGGGCAACCGACGACGCGCGGAGAGCTCGTCAGCGTGCTGCGTGGGTTCGCGGACGCCGAGGTCAACATCGTGGCGGTGAGCGGTGGCGATGGGACCATCCGCGAGGTGCTCACGGCCATCCCACAGGCCTACGGCGATCTGCCGCACCCGGCCATCGCGATCCTGGCGGCTGGGCGCACGGACCTGATCGCGGGTGAGGTGGGCTCGAGCGGGCGCCGCGACGAGCTGGCGCGCCTGCTCGCGTCGGCCAAGGCGGGCGAGCTGCGGCGCACCCGTCGTCCCATCCTCCGGGTCGAGGGCGTCGTGGACACGGACGGCGTGGCGGTGACTCCACGCGGCATGCTGATGGGCGCGGCTGCGTTCTCCTACGGCACCGAGCTATGTCAGACCGAGGTGCACGCGGACGGAGCCAGTCATGCGACTGCGGTGGGCATCACGGTCGCTCGCGTCGTCGGGCGCATCCTGTTCAAGGGAGATCCGGACGGGTTGCTCAAGGGCGAGCCGCTGGGTCTCTCGGTGGACGGAAAGGCCGATGACAAGGGGCCGGACGCGTCCCGCTCGCTGCTGCTGGTCAGTACGTTACGCGAGCGTCTGGTGCTCGGCCGCACCCCGTTCTTTGGCGACTACGCCGAGGACCAGCTCCAGTACGTCGAGGTGGACGCGCCCGCCAAGGGCCTCACCCGCGCGCTCAGCTCGATGGTGGTCCGCAAGCCGTGGCTGGCGGGTCCCGGTTGGAACGCGGGCGCGGCCAAGACGCTCGACCTCGGCATGCAGCGCTCGATGATCATCGACGGAGAGATCTTCCGCCCGGTGGATGGTCGCGTGCGCGTCACGGCCGACCCCGTCGTGGACTTCGTCGCGCCCTGAGCTGGAGGTCGTCATGAGCACGTCGCCAGCCTCGGAGAGCTTCGCCCAGGCGGGCACCCACGCGCATGACGCTGAGTCCACGGGCGCGACACACGAGCGGCACGCCGCGCGTGAGCGCCTCGCGGCGCGTGTGCGGACCGAGCTCGACGCCCCCGTGTTGCCCGAGGCGCACGACGTGGCGCGCTACGCCCGCGAGCTTCACGGGGACACGTATGGCCCGGCCTTGTTCTACGGGTCGTGCCTGCGTGCGGACAGCCCCGAGGGCATCATGGACGTGTACCTCCTGAGCCGCTCGCACGCCGAGTTCCACGGCCGCAGCTCGGGGGGCCGCGCGCTGGCGGGGCTGAACTGGCTCATCCCTCCCAACATCTACTTCTGGATGATCCCGCACGCGGAGCACGGCTCGCTGCGCGCCAAGGTGGCCGTCGTGACCGAGCAGCAGTTCGCGGACGGCTCGCGCTTCGACGCGTGGAGCCCGTCCATCTGGGCGCGCTTCTGCCAGCCCTGCGTGCTGCTGGACTCCCCCGACGAGGCTGCGCGCGAGCGCGTGGTAGACACCATCGTGACGGCCATTCTCACGGCGGCGCGCTGGGCCGCCTATCTCGGCCCGCGCTCCGGGAGCACGCGCGACTACTGGACGGCGCTGTTCGCGGCGACGTACGGCGCCGAGCTGCGCCCCGAGCGCAACAACCGCCCGGCCATCATCTACGACGCGAACGCCGAGCGCTACGACGCCCTGCTGCGCGACGCCTGGGCGGCGCTCGACATCCCCTACACGGTGGATGGCGAGGTGCTGACCCCCGTGGTCGATGCGGCAGCGCAGGCGGTGGCCAAGCGGGGCTTCGTGGCGCGCCAGCGCAGCGGCAAGGGTATCTCGGTCGCGCGCATCGTGAAGGGCGCGCTCACCTTCTCAGGCGGGGTGGACTACCTGCTGTGGAAGGTCGAGCGTCACTCGGGCGTGTCCGTCGAGCTGAGCGACTGGCAACGAAAGCACCCGTTCCTGGGGGCGCCAGGCGTCTTCCTGCAGCTCCGACGCGCTGGCGCCGTGCGCTGACGTGCGCGCAGTCTCGACCCGGCTCAGACCGCGGGGAGGGTGAAGGCCACGACCGCGCCGCCGTCCTCGGCGTTTGCCGCCCACGCGCGGCCCCCGTGCGCATCGGCGATGTGCTTGACCAGCGCGAGGCCGATGCCCGAGCCGCGCACCTCGCGGTGCCTGGCGGTCCGGTAGAAGCGCTCGAAGATGCGACGCAGGTCGTCGGTGGGGATGCCGGGGCCGTGGTCGCGCACACGCACGTGCACGGAGCGCGCGCTGCAGGTGACGGAGACCTCGATGGCCGAGCCCTCGCCGTACTTCACGGCGTTGTCGAGCAGGTTCACGACCGCGAGGACGATGGACTGCTCGTCGATGGCGACCTTCGGCAGGTCGTCGGCCAGTTGTAGCGTCACGCGCTTCCCGTCCTCTTCGAGGCGGTAGCGGAAGGCGTCGATGGCTTGCGTCAACACGGGCCCGATGTCGCGCTCGTGGAAGTCGTACTTCTGTTTCCCGCGCTCGAGCGCCGCGAAGTCGAGCACGTTCTCGATCAGCCCGCTGAGGCGCTCCGACTCGCGGCAGATGATCTCGAGGTACTGCTTCTGCTTCTCGGGAGTGCGCACCCGGTTGGTGAGCAACATCTCGCCGAACATGCGCACCACCGAGAGGGGCGTCTTGAGCTCGTGCGACACGTTCGCGATGAACTCGCTCTTCATCTCGTTCAAGCGCCGCTCCTTGCTGGCGGCGTAGAGCAGGAAGGCGATGCCGAGCAGGATGACCGCGAACGAGAGGCCCAGCGAGCCCAGCTGCACGGTGCGGCCCGAACGCCCCTGGGTCTCGAGCTGCGTGGCCTGCTGCGGCGCGATCTGGAGGCGCCACTGGTAGAGCGTGGTCGGGAAGCGGTGCCCCACGACGTAGTCGCCCGCGGACGCCAGGCTCGGCCCATAGACGCGCCGGTTGTCGATGTCGACGACGTTGTACGTGCTGCGACCCTCCTCCGTGGAGAAGAGCGTCGGGAACTGCGAGCGCACGATGAAGCCGGTGTCGTGGTGCGCCACCAGGAACATGCGTCGCCCCTCGTGGCGCACGGCCATGTACGAGAACAGGTGGCTGCGGTCCCGGAAGCGCCCGTGCAGGTGTTTGAGCCGGTTCAGAGGTGCGTCGTCGAACTCGAGCTCCTGCACCACGTCCTGCAGGAACAGGTCGAGGAAGTCGCGCCGGTCTTGCGCACCGGCGCGCGACGCGAGGCCCACCACGTGCCCGTGCTCGTTCAGCAGCAGCACGGAGCGCACGCTGGGGGTGACGTCGATGGAGGTGGGGCGCCAGGCCGCTTCGAAGCTGTCGGGGTCGTCCAGCGGGTAGTCGGTGAAGACCGTGTTGTCCTGCTGGATGACGTAGCGCTCGATGTTCTCCACCTTCTCCCGCGCGAGCAGCATGGAGGACGCGGCGATGGCCTCTTCGTTCAGGCGGGCGAAGCGCGAGGCGGTCAGGTACGTGTAGTAGCCGAGCACCCCGGCGGCGATGGTGAGCGCCGGGATGAGCACGAAGTACACGGAGGGCAGGCGCCGTGGCACGTCACTCCCGCTCGTGGCGCAGGGGCCGAGACATCAGGTCGGTCAGCGCCTTGGTGGGCGACTTGCCTTCGTAGAGGATGCGATAGACCTCGTGCGAGATGGGCATCTCCACCTTGCGCGCCTGCGTGAGGTTGTAGAGGCTCTTCGCGGTGCGCACCCCCTCGGCGACCATGTTCATGGAGCTGAGGATCTCGTCGATGGTCTTGCCCTGGCCGAGCTCCATCCCGACTTGTCGGTTGCGCGAGAGGTCGCCGGTGCACGTGAGCACGAGGTCGCCCATGCCCGCCAGACCGCTGAGCGTGAGGGGGTGGGCCCCCATGGCGGTCGCGAGGCGCGAGATCTCCGCCAGGCCGCGCGTGATGAGCCCCGCGCGCGCGTTGTGCCCGAGGCCCATCCCGTCCGCGACGCCTGCCGCGATGGCGATGACGTTCTTGAGCGCGCCTCCCAGCTCCACGCCGACGACGTCCTCGGTGTTGTAGACGCGGAAGCGGTCCGTCGTGAACGTGTGCTGCGCGTCGCGCACGCTGTCGCGGTCGTGACCGGCGATGCACACCGCGGTCGGGATCCCGTCCGCGACCTCGCGCGCGAAGGACGGCCCGCCCAAGTAGGTGAGCTGCCAGTGCATGGTCTTGGGCAGCACGTTCTCGAAGATGTCGCTCACCAGCATGAGCGTGCCCTCCTCGATACCCTTCGTGGCGCTGACGATGGTCACGCCGGCCGGGATCATCGGCTTGGCGCTCTCGAGCACTGCGCGCAGACCGTGCGTGGGGATGACCGAGACCACCATGCTGGCGTCGATCAGGGCCGTGGCGAGGTCCCCCGTGGCCGTCAGCGTGGGCGGCAGGGAGAAGCCCGGGAGGTAGCGCGCGTTCTCGTTGGCGGACGCGATGGCGCTCGCGCGCTCGGCGGAGCGCGCCCACAGGCGGACGTGGTGACCCTTGTCGGCGAGCAGCTTGGCGAGGGCGGTGCCCCACGAGCCAGCGCCCAAGACCGCGATCTGTCGTTGATCCATCGCGGGAGTCTACGCGCTCGGGCGGAGATGCGGGAGCCTCGGCGCGCGATTCGAGCGATCGCGCGTTCGCTCGAAGCGGACCGTGCGGCGGGGCGGAGCAGCGCAACTTTCTCCGCGGCCCTGTAACCGACGGCGGGGGTGGTGCGTGGAGTCCCCATGACACAGCGGAACGAGTCGGTGGACGTGGTGGTGGTGGGTGGCGGGCTCGCGGGCCTGCTCGTCGCGGAGGGGTTAGGACGCGCAGGCCGGCGTGTGGTCGTGCTCGAGCGATCGCCTGCCCCGGGCGGGCGCGCGCGGACGGCAACGCACGGGGCTCATCGCTTCAACTTCGGTCCCCACGCGCTGTATCTCGAGGGGCCCCTGCATCATGCGCTGCGTGCTGCGGGGGTGTCGACCGCGGGGGTCGCGCCCTCGCTCGGTGGCGCGCGCGCGCTGTTTGCCGACGGTCACCTGGACGCGCTACCCGTGGGGCTGGGCGGCGTCCTGCGCGCCGACTGGTTCGGAGCTCGGGACGCGCGCGAGATGCTGGCGGCGCTCCGTCGCATCCGCGCGGGGGCGGGCACGAGCGACCTGCACGAGACGTCCGCCGCGGCCTTCATCGACGCGCTGGTCACGCGCGACGGGGCGCGGCGCATGCTCGCCACCTTGGTGCGCCTCGCGACCTACGGCGGAGACCCGTCCGAGCTGAGCGCCGACGTCGCCCACGCGCAGCTGACGGCGTCGGTGAGGCACGGCGTGCGCTACGTGCACGGCGGGTGGCAGTCGCTGGTGGTGGGGCTGCTCGACCGCGCGGCGCGCGCCGGAGTCACCGTGCGTCATGCGCGCGCGGCGTCGCTCGGCCTGGAGGCTTCTGGGGCGCTGCAGGGCCGCATGCACACCGTCACGGACGATCACGGGCGCACGCTGCGGGCCGCGGACGTGGTGTTGGCGTGCGCCCCCAACGTCGCAGCCAGCCTGCTCGACGGCGCAGACCCGGTGCTCGCGGAGTTCGCGCGCGGGGCACGCCCCGTCACGATGCGGGGCGTGGACCTGGGACTGCGCGATCCCGGGCGCGATCTGCGCTTCACGCTGGGCGTGGACACGCCTGTCTACTTCTCCCCGCAGCGGGGCGTGCGCGACGTGGCCCCCGCGGGCGGCCTCACGGTGCACACGGGGGTGTACCTCGGGGCGGAAGGCGGGGACGCCGTGGCGGACCCGGCGGGCCTGCTGGACGCCGCCCTCGAGCGTCTCGTGCCAGACTTGGCCGCGCGGACGGTGGAGCGCCGCGTGCTGGCGCGCGCCGTGGTGCACCATGCCCTGCCCGACTGGCGGCGTGCCGGGATGCTGGGGCGCCCTGCGTGCGCATCGCAGGTCCCCGGCGTGTGGTTCGCAGGGGACTGGGTGGGACCGCAGGGGCACCTGGCCGACGCGGCTGCAGCGTCGGCGGTGTCGGTGGTGCGGGGCATCGCCGTCGCGCGGGAAGGCGGGTTACGCTGCGCCTCGTGAGCCCCTCGTCCCAACGGTCCGAGCGACACCCCGCCTTTCAAGGGGCGCACGCGCGCGAACACGAGGCGTTCTTGTACGGCGTCTGCTACCGAATGACCGGGACGCACGCCGACGCGCAGGAGGTGGTGCAGGACACGTTCCTGCGTGCGCTCGAGCGCCCACCGGCCGACACCGCGCAGCCGTGGCGACCGTGGCTCACGCGCGTGGCCGTCAACCTCTGCAAGGACCGCCTGCGCCGCCGCAAGACCCGCGGCTACGTGGGGCCCTGGCTGCCTGCGCCCGTGGAGCTCCCGGACACCCACGACGTCGAGGTGCCCAGCGCCGCCCGCTACGAGCGCCTCGAGAGCGCCAGCTTCGCCTTCCTGCTGGCGCTCGAGCGCCTGACCCCGCAGCAGCGGGCGGTCCTCATTTTGCGGGACGTGCTCGACCACAGCGTGGCGGAGACGGCGGGGACGCTCGGCATCTCGGAGTCCAACGTGAAGGTCACGCTGCACCGCGCCCAGAAGGCGCTCGCCCACGCCGAGGCCGAGGAGGGGGAGTACCGCACGCAGCGGCTCACGGAGCAGGGACACGCCGCGCAGCTGGCCATGCTGCAGCGCTTCATGCTCGCCCTCTCGCTCGGTGACGTCGATGGCATGCGTGCCTGTGTGTCCGACGACGTGCGCCTGCACACGGACGGGGGCGGCGAGTTCTTCGCCAGCAAGAAGATGGTCCGCGGTCGCGAGAAGGTCATCAACTTCCTGATCCGTGTCGTGCGCGGCGAGCTGCCGACGCGCTTCGCCATCGTGGAGCTGAACGGTGGGCCCGCGATCGTGAGCGAGTTCGGCCCGCGCAAGGACCGCTACGCGGAGCGCGTGGTCACGCGCATCGAGCTTGGCCCGGACGGGCTGATCTCGGCCTACGACTCGATCTTGGCGACGCCCAAGCTGGAGCATTTGTTCGACTCGCCGGGCTGACGTTCCGTGTCCGCGGCCCGCCCAGAGGGGGCCGCGGTACACGCCGTGCGGAGCCACGCGCGGGTGACGGTGTGGGTCCGACCTCGGGTCTCCTCGCCCGCGCCTACTTGATGAAGAGCAGCTCGCGGTATTTCGGGAGGGGCCAGTGCTCGTCGGCGACCAACGTCTCGAGCGCGTCGGCGTGCGCTCGAACCCGATCCATCCCCTCGCGCAGGGGACCAGCGCAGTACCGCATGTGCGCCTCGGTCGAGGCGAAGTCGTGCTTGGCGATGGCCGCCTCGAGGGCTGCGACGGCGGCCGTCAGCGCGTTCGTGTCGCGCGCCACGGCCTGCAGCACGGTGGCGTCGAACGTGACGCCGAGGCTCGCGGCCTGACTGAGCGAGGCGCTCAGCGTCCCGGCGTAGGCCATGGCGGCGGGGTAGATGACAGTCTTGGCCAGCTCCACGACGAGCTTGGCTTCGACCCCGATGGAGAGGATGTACTGCTCGGCATAGACGTCGTAGCGGCTCTTCAGCTCGACCGGCGACAGCACCGAGTTCCGCTGAAACAGGGCGACCACGGCCGGGTCGTTCAAGGCGGGGAGCGCGTCGGCGCTGGTAGGCAGGTTCGCGAGGCCACGCTCGGCTACCGCCGTGTGGTGCCACTCCTCCGAGTAACCGTTCCCACCGAAGACCACGCTCCCGTGCGCGCTCACGAGCTCCTTCAGCACGAGGGCGACGGCCTCCGCCGTGTTCTTCCCCGCCCCCAGCTGGGCCTCGAGCTTGTCGGCCACCCACGAGAGGGAGTCCGCCAGGATGGTGTTCATCGCCACCAGCGGACCCGAAACGGACTGCGACGAGCCGACGGCGCGGAACTCGAAGCGGTTCCCCGTGAAGGCGAACGGGGACGTGCGGTTGCGGTCGCCTGGGTCCCGCTCGAACGGTGCGATCTGCGGCAGGCCCAGGTCCATCACGCCCCCTTCGGTCGACACCGAGGTCTTGCCATCGCGGATGTCGTTGAAGATGGTCTCCAGCTGGTCGCCCAAATAGACCGACATGATGGCGGGGGGAGCCTCGTTTGCGCCTAGGCGGTGGTCGTTCGAGGCGGACGCGATGACGGCGCGCAGCAGCGGCCCGAACAGGTGGACGCCGCGGATGACGGCGCCGCAGAAGAGCAGGAAGTGCACGTTCTGGTGTGGGGTACGTCCCGGATCCAGCAGGTTCCCCTGCGTGGCGTTGCCCACGGACCAGTTCACGTGCTTGCCAGAGCCGTTCACGCCCGCGAACGGCTTCTCGTGCAGCAGACACACGAAGCCGTGCTCCAGCGCGGTCGCCTTCATGATGGTCATCATGAGCTGCTGATGGTCGGCGGCGACGTTCGCGCCCTCGAAGTACGGCGCGATCTCGAACTGTCCTGGCGCGACCTCGTTGTGGTGCGTCTTGGCTGGGATGCCCAACCGGTACAGCTTGTCCTCCACGGCTTGCATGTAGACCTGCACGCGCGACGGGATGGCGCCGAAGTAGTGGTCGTCGAATTCCTGCCCCTTGGCGGGCGGGGCGCCGAACAGCGTGCGGCCAGCGAGTAGCAGGTCCGGGCGTGCGCGCGCGAAGCGGGCGTCCACCAGGAAGTACTCCTGCTCGGCGCCGCAGCTCGCGCTGATGGGCGCGATGTCGGTCTCGCCCAGCAGCGAGAGCACGCGACGGCCGGCCGTGTCGAGCGCGGCGTTCGATCGCAGCAGGGGGATCTTCTTGTCCAGCGCCTCGCCCGTCCACGACATGAAGACGCTCGGGATCATCAGCGTCGCGCCGTTGGCCGTGTGCATGATGTACACCGGGCTCGTGGGGTCCCACGCCGTGTAGCCACGTGCAGCCGCAGTCATGCGGAGGCTACCGTTCGGGAACGACGATCCATCGGGCTCGCCCTTCATGAGCAGGCTGCCCGTGAACTCCGTGATGGCGTTGCCCTCGGGGGTGGTGACGATGAAGCCGTCGTGCTTCTCCGCGGTGATGTTCGTCATCGGGTAGAAGATGTGGGAGAAGAACTTCACGCCCTTCGCGAGCGCCCAGTCCTTCATCGCGGCGGCCACGACGTCGGCGGTGGCGGCGTCCAACTTGGCGCCCGTGTGCACGGTGTTCTTCATCGCCTTGAACGCGCTCTTCGAGAGGTGCTCCTCCATCGCGCGCAGGTCGAACACATCGCAGGCCCAGATCTCGCTGAGCGGACGGTGCGGGGCGCGGTCGGGGATCGGCACCCGGTTGGTGATGTCGCTGATGGCCTGGTGTCGGGGGGTAGAGCTCATGCGTGTTCCTTCGGGCGTCTGCCCGTCTGCGTTCCGGGGCGCAGCTTAGGACGAACCCCCAGCCACGCCACGAGTCCGAACGTTCGGGCTCGTGGGTGGTCGTGTGGGCGAGGCGGCCGCACGAGCGCCTCGAGACGTGTGAACGGGGCGTCACCTCTTGACGCGCCAGGGCCTGCTGACGACCCTCGGCGCATGGACGCAAGCCGCTCGGATGGACACTACGCGGACGTACGCTGGTTCCCCATCGTCGCGCAGGCCACGTTCGGGCACCTGCGCGTGGAGCACGCGGACCAGGCTCGCGCGGTGATGGCCAGGGCCTTTGCGCGTCGTGAGCGGGTGCTGTGGTACATGGACGCGCGCCGCGCCACACGCGCTGACGCGCTCTACCGAAAGCAGATCGCCGCTTATACCGATGAGCTCGAAGCCGAGGGTCACCAGTTCTCGGTCTGCTCGGTGGTGGTGCTCGAGAACGCGGCGCTCCGTGCCGCGCTGACCGCCCTCAACTGGATCTCGCGGCCGGTCATCCCCGTGCACGTAGTCTCCAGTCCGACCGAAGGGGCCGACCTCTTGGAGCGGGCGTGGCTCGCCGACGGAGGCGCGGATACGGCCGCCTTGCGTGAGGGGCTCCGGTTGATCCGAAGCGACACGCTGCGCTTCGATCCAATCGACCTCTGAGGAACCCTGTTTGGTGATTCCTCGCTCTGCGGGACCGGGAGAGAGTCTCGCTGGACGGCGAATCGGCCCGTCCGGACGAGCGGCGCGCGGCCATTCCGCTGGCAGAGCGCCGTGCCCTCGAGGCCATGAACAGCGCGCTACTCGACGGGCGTCGCGATCCGCTGAGGGGTGCGCCACTCGAGGCCCAGCCCGAGCGTAGGACCGTCGCCCCAGCAGTGACGGCCGCCAGTGGAGTCCAGCGCGCAGTACGTCCGCGGTCCCAGGCTGACGCTCGCAGGCACCCCAGCCATTGGGACCTCCAGGGGGGCGGTCGTCGGGACAGGGCCTGTCGCGTCGAACACGGCCTCGTCGGCCCCCCAGCAGTACAGGCGGCCTGCGCGTGCGGCGCACCCCGAACCCCAGTTCGGCTCCGCGACGAAGCTGAAGCCGGTGTCGGCAGACGCCTGCGTGAAGTCGGGCACGGGGCCCATGCTGGCGCGTTCGACACAGTAGAGCTGCCCGGCGTCGTTCAGCGCGCAGTCTTGGCCACCGCCCGCGGCGACGACGCTCCAGTCGCTGGCGCTGCCCATCCGCGCGGGGTCCGTGACCGTCACACCGTTGTAGCCCCAGCACCACAGCTCGAGCCCGCCCGAGCCGTCCGCGAGCGTCCCGCAGGCGCGCTGCTCGGCGATGGACACCGACTGCCAGCGCGTCTCGGTGCCGACGCGCGTGGGTGTGGCGCGCGGCGCGGTGTCGCCGACGCCGAGCATGCCCCCGTAGTTGCTGCCCCAGCAGTAGAGCTCGCCGTCGGCCACCGCGCAGGTGGTCTCGGGGGCGACGGAGACGTCCGTCCACGAGCGCGCGCCATCGACGAGCGCGGGCTCGAGGACGCGGGCCGGCGCGTTCGTCACGCCGAGGCGTCCGCTCTGGTTGTCTCCCCAGCAGTACAGGTCTCCGTCGGCGATCGCACAGGTGCGCGAGCGTCCAGCCGACACGACGCTCCAGTCGTCGCGTTCGCCCACCCGGGTTGGCGCCGTGCGTAGCTCCTCATCGCCCAGCCCGAGCGCGCCGCGGTCGTTGTAGCCCCAGCACCAGAGTGTGCCGTCCGTCTTGATGCCGCAGGCGTGGTAGCCGCCCGAGCTGACCACCACATCAGTCCACCCGTCGTCGGCGTACGTGGGGGTCGCGCGCGCGTAGGACTCCCCGTTGCCGAGGAAGATGTTCGAGCGGCTCTCACCCAGCACCGTCCAGCAGGCGAGGGTGTTGGCAGCGTCGATGGCGCAGGTCATGACGCCGTCGGCGAGCGCGCGTGCGGCGCGCTGCACCGACACCTCGCGCGGAGCGTCCGTCGCGGGCTCCGTGTCGCCGAAGGAACCGCTCCCGATGCACGACACCACCCCGCCTTCACTGCGGACGCACGACCCGCCAGAGCCCGACCAGACGACCAGCGCGTCGTCCAGCGCGCCCACCTCGCGCGGCGCGTCCGTGTACGCAGGGTCCAACCCGTATACGTAGCCCCAGCAGTAGAGCGCGCCCGAGCGCAGCCCACACACGTGACCGTATCCGGCGTCGATGGCTGTCCAGTCGGTGTTCGCGTCGACCGCGGTGGGCTCCAGTACGTCGTCCGCCAGGGCCGCGATGCCGACGTTGCTCGCCAGGCCCCAGCAGAACAGACGGCCTCCCTCGCGCACCGCGCACGTGTGCTGGCCGCCCACCGTGAGGGCGGTGTAGCGGTTTGTGTCCACGTCGGTGAGCGCTCCGACGAACGCGGTGGAGCCCGTGCCTGTCGGTCCGTTGCTCGCGTCGCCGAGGCAGGCGACCAGCCCGGCGTCGTCTAGGACGCAGAGGTGACGCGCGCCGACACCGACGCTGCGCACGTGGCGCCCGCTCACGATCAGCGCTGGCGCGTCAGTCAGCGTCGCGCCACCGAGGTATTCGAGGTTGCCCCAGCAGTACAGCTCGCCCGCGCGGGTGGAAGCGCACATCACCTGCCTTCCGTTGGAGGCTACGTGCTCCCAATCCGTGCGCGTCCCGATGCGCTGTGGGAGCGTCTGGTTCTCGGTCGTGCCTGCGCCGTTGCCCAGCTCGCCGTACTCGTCACGTCCCCAGCAGTAGAGGCTCCCGGATGACGCGATGGCGCAGGTGGAGGTGCCAACGGCTACCTCGCGAAAGCCAAGCTCCACGCTCGCGGAGAAGCTCGTCGCGTCGTTCTGGGGATTCCCAGCGGCGTCGGTGGCCCGCACCCGCAGGGTGTGGTCGCCGGGCGACAAGTCGAAGTCTGCCCGGGCCGCGCAGGGCGTGAACGCCTCTCCGTCCAGCGCGCACTCGTACGCGCACGCCGCTTCGTCACAGGCGAACGCGAACGTCAGCAGGCCCGCGCCCAGGACACTCCCGGGAGGTGTGATGGACGCCGTGGGTGCCAGCGCGTCCACGACGAACGACGCGCTGGCGGGCGTGGGGTCCGTCAGTCCATCGCGCGTGGCGCGGGCCGCGAAGGTGTGTGACCCGTCGCCGAGACCCGTCAGCGTCGTCGGAGAGCTACACGGGTCGAAGCTTGCCCCATCGCGGGAACACTCGAACGTGCAGTCCCCGCCGTCGCAACCGAGGTCGAAGGTCACTGCGGTGGCCGCGTTGACGATCCCGCTGGGGGGAGCGCTCAGGGTGGTGTCCGGCGCGCTCGCGGATGTCGGGCCCGAGCCTCCGCAGGCAGCGAAGAGCCATGGGCACAGCGTGATGAGGATGCAGGGGTGCGGGATGCGGCGACGCGCGGGGAGAGGAGCCGTGGTGCAGGTCATGCCATTGCGTGTGTCGCGGCCCATGGGCTCGTCACACGAAACACGCCGCGCCCTCCGTAGCCGCTGGTGTGGGGGTGAGCGCCCCCGCTCAAGGGCGCTCACGCGTCGCGCTGTCAATCGTTACAGCTCGGAAATCGACCGGAAACGCGTGTCCCCTAGGTTCTTCCTGAATCGACCGACGCCACCCCCCTAGAGCTCGGATGACGTACACACACATGAACGCCGATGACGGTGACCGAGCGGACACGCCGAACGAGCGCCCGGTCCGCGAGACCTCGCCGCCCGTCGTGGTGCAGCGCGGGCAGCTACGGACCGACTTCCAGCCCATCGTGTCCATGCGCACGGGCACCACGTGGGGCGTCGAGGCCCTCAGTCGCGCCAAGGACCCCAAGACCGGCGTCACCATCCCACCGCTCGCACTCTTCGCGGACGCCGAGCGAGCCGGGCTGTTGCCACAGTTCGACCGCTTCTGCCGCAGGCACGCCATCGAGCGCTTCGCGGAGAGCAACAAGCCCCACGACGCCCTGCTGACGCTCAACTGGGACACCCGGACGCTGGGCGCCGCGGACAACGACCCGAAGCAGTTCGTGCGCGCCGTGAAGAGGAGCGAGATCGCTCCCGAGCGCGTGGTGATCGAGGTGCTCGAGGGGCGGGCGCCGAACCTCGACGCGCTGGTGCGTTTCGTGGAGGACCGCAAAGCCGAGGGCTTCCTCATTGCCGTCGACGACTATGGGACGGGTCACTCGAACCCCGAGCGCTTGGTCCGCATCGAGCCCGACATCGTCAAGATCGATCGCGCGCTCGTGCATGGCGCGGCGTCGTCGGTGCCCCGCCGAGAGGCGTGTCGGTCGGTGGCCGAGCTGGCGCGGGCGATCGGCGCCGTGGTCATCGCCGAGGGAGTGGAGCGCGACCAAGACCTGGTCGAGCTGTCCATGATGGGCATCGACCTCTTCCAAGGGTTCTTGATCGCGCGTCCCAACGCCGAGATCGCCGCCGGGACCTCGCAAGCCGAGCTGGCGGTAGCCGCTCGTCGTCCGCTGCTCCGCTCTCGCGCGGATCTGGAGCTCGATCGTCGGCGGAGGCTCCGCAAGCGTCATGACCGCATCGTCAGCCTGGTGGTGGGGCGCTTGGTGCGTGCGTCACTCGGCACGCTCGAGCTCGCCACCGCCGACGCCCTGGACGCGGTGAACGGGCTCGAGGCGCTCTACGTGCTGGACGAGAATGGCATCCAGCTCACGTCCACGTGGCTGCGCGCCGACGGGCCGCGCAAGGCCAGCTTCCGGCCCGCCGTGGCGGGGACGGACTTGGCGCTGAAGGACTACTTCCTCGGGCTGGCCGACGGGAGCACCTACAGCACGCGTCCCTATGTGAGCATGGCCTCGGGCCGCATGGCGGTCACCTACAGCCGTCGTATCCAGCTCAGCGGCGGCGCCGTGGTGATCGTCTGCTGCGACATCCCGAACACCATCGACCTGCGCGTGATCTGAGGCGCGGGACGGTCGAAGGGTCCGGTCAGAGCACCGTCACCTCGCCGCGGCTTCCGTCGACCACCACGCGGTCCCCCGTGGCGATCAGCTGTGTGGCCCCCGCGGCGCCGACGACCGCCGTGAGGCCGTACTCACGGGCGACCACGGAGCCATGGGAGAGCAGCCCGCCGACGTCGACGACGAGCGCAGCCGCATGCACGAAGAGGGGCGTCCAACCCGCGTCGGTGACGGGGGCGATCAGGATCTCGCCCGGCTCGAGCGTCGCCGACTGTCGAGGATCGTGGATGACGCGCGCGCGCCCCTCCACACGGCCCGGGGACACGCCCAGGCCTCGCAGCGTGCGCAGGCCCACGACGGCCGGGGGCCGGGTGGTGACGGGCGTGCCATCCTGCAGCTTCGGGACGTGCAGGCGCTCACAACGCTCGAAGTCGCGCCGCCGGAGCGCGACCCGGGCCTTCGTCTCTGCCTGGTCGAGCTGGCCCGTGAGCATGGCGCCCAGCTCGTCCACCAAGAGGAAGTGCACGTCGTCGGGGGTCTCGAAGAAGCCGCGCGCGACGCCGCGGTCGGCGGTCTCTCGGAACAGCACGCGCAGCCGGTCCGCGCGCAGCACCACGCCGTCCTTCAGCTGCTCGCGCAGGGCGATGAACCGCCGCGCGGTACCCAGGATCTTGTCGAACGCCACGCGGCGGTACACCGGCAGCCGTCGGCGCGCCTCGCGAGCCGCTTCGGCCGTCACGCGCTCCTGACGCGCACGGATGGCGTGCGGGTCCTCGGCGCCGTGAGTGATGGCGTTCCGCAGCAGCGCCAGCACCTGCGTGGGGTCCTCGCGCCAAGAGGGCTTGCGCGGCTCGGCCTCGCACACCGCGCGGTGTCCGTGGGTCTTCAGGAAGGCGTCGAGCGCACCGCGAAACGCGGCCGTCTCACGTCGCGCGGGGTCGGTCAGCCAACGCAGCCACGCGTCGTCCGACGGGTGCTCGGCGGCCGACCGTAGGAGCTGATCGTCCGCGCGGAGCAGCGTCGCGAGCTCGAACAGACCGAACGCGGGGTCTGCGCTAGGGAGCGTCCCGAGCCCAGTCACCAGGCTGGCGGCCAGCGGGCCGTCGTCGTCCAGGTGCGCGCGCGTGAAGTCGCGCAGCGCGCCGAAGGCCCCCACCGCGAAGGTCGACGCCCAGACGTGCACCATCGCGATGGGGTCGCGGTCCGGGTCGAAGCGCATCGCGGCGCCCAGCGCCTCGTCGCTGAGCGACCGGGCAAACGGCGCGTCCGTCTGCGCATGCTCGGCGCGCACCGCCTCGAGGGCGCGCGCGCCATCTCGCTCGAGGGTGCGCAGGCGCCGCAGGAGGGCACGCGTGGCGCGCCCCAGACGGAGCAGGCCGCGTGGCGTCAGGTCGCTGCGTGTGAAGGCGGGCGTGGGCGTCTCGACAGGACCCACGAACTCCTCCAGCACACGGTCCGGTGAGATGCCTGGGCTGTTGCGGGCTCCTTCGAGCAGGAACGACACACACAGGTACAGCCGGTGGTAGAAGAACCCGACGACGCGCAGCTGCGGGCTGTCGTCGATGAGCGCGCCGGTCTCCCTCAGTTGTTCGCGGAAGGCGTGGTCGATGGTAGGCGCGACCGCGCTGAAGGCGAGGGGTGTCACGCAGCCGGGGAGGACCTCGCTGATGTTGCCGTTCGAGAACAGCGGGTAGCGGGGGTCGATCGGGGTGTCGAGGCTGGCCCTGAAGGACGCGGCACGGTCTCCGTCCCCGGTGGTGATGGGCCGTGACTGCAGCAGGTGGAGGCGGTCGCCGCGCAGCGCCCACTCGATGTCCACGGGGTGACCGACCAAGCGCTCCACCCGTAGCGCCAGGTCCGCGACGCTGCGCGCCTGCGCGTCCGTCAGGCAGGCCACCACGCGTGAGCTCGCCGGGGTGGGTTCGTGGCGCACGCCACCTGGCGCCAACTCCGTTCTGACCCCCTTGCTTCCGATGCGCGTGCTCACGGTCCCACTGCCACCCCGCGGGACGCGTATGTGGTCGGGGGTGACGAGGCCAGAGACCACGGACTCTCCGAGGCCGTAGTTGGCGTCGATGACCACCGACAGCGGGTCTTGACCGGTCGGGTCCACGCTGAAGCACACCCCCGCCGCGTCCGCCGGCACGAGTCGCTGCACCACGATCGCGGCGTCCAGGCGCGCGACGCCCCGCTGCCGTTGGTAGTCGAGCGCATGCGGGGCGAGGAATGACATGAACACCGCGCCGACCGCGTCGGGGAGGTCGGCCCAAGCGACGCCGAGGCGGGTCTCGTACTGCCCGGCGAAGCTGGCGGCGCCAGAGTCTTCCGCGACCGCCGAGGAACGCACGGCGAACAGCGCGTCGTCCCCGTCGTCCAAAGCAGCTGCGGCGTCGCGCGCGAGCGCCCCCAGGTCGACGGTGGCCGGGTCCGACCCACCAGAGCCGGCTGCGGCCAGGGTCGCCGCCACCGCGTCTCGCAACGACGCGATCCGCCCCTCCAGCGCGCCCGTGGCGTCGGCAGCCGAGGCCGGTGCTGGCGCGGTGTGGTGTGCCGCGAGGGCCTCCTCGAGCGCCTGCTGCAGCGACGTCGGGAGCGCTTGCGAGATCGCGTGTGTCGTGAGCACGAAGCCATCGGGCACCGGCAGGTCCTGTCCAACGAGCCGCGCCAAGCTGCTCCCCTTCCCACCCGCGATGCGCCGGTCCTGTGCGCGTGGGTCGTCGAGGCGGAGCACCAACGGTGCGCTCGAGGGGTCGTGGCTGCGGGCGCTCATACCAGTCGTTGCTCCATGGCCTCGACGATTCCGAGGGTGGTCCGCCCCCGCCAGTGGAAGCGCGCCAGGGCCTCGTTCACGAGGCTGCCATGGCCGTCGGTCTCGATGGCGACCGGCAGCTGCCGCAACACCGTGACGTCCACCACGTGGCGTTCTCCTCCGATGCCCAGTGTCAGTGTGCTCCGCGCTGGCCAGCGGCCTCGGGCGCCCGCGTCGGGCGAGAGCTCGAAGCTGTCGAGCGGCTGCGACCGGCCACCGTAGAACGCGTAGCCGCCATCGACGACCAGCGAAAGGACCTCGACGCGCGTGGCATTGACACACAGATCCGCGCCGAACTGAAAGGACACCCAGCGCCAGCGGCGCGGCACCCGCATGTCGCGCACGCCCCAGCTGTGGTCCCGCTGCCCGCTGCCGCTCACCTCTGCGCGCACCCCGTCGACGAACACCTCACCGTGCACCCGCGTCGCCTGCTCGTAGTGCGCGGCGCCTGCCATGGACGGGAGCGCGCGTGCCGCTCGCAGCGCCAGGCCCAAACGCATCAGCCGGCCGGGCTGCGCCATGGTCTGCCACAGGGCGCGCCGAGCGACCGGCCGTTTGCGCGAGCTCGCGTGGAAGTCGTAGGGCGGGTGCAGCGAGTCCGCGGTCAGCGTGAAGCGAACCTGGCGGCGCGGGAGGTCGACGCACGCGGCTTGCATCAGGTCTCCGAACTCGGCTCCGTCGGCGGACACGAAGATCGGGCCGTCGTACCGCAGCACCCAACGATCGTAGGGGCGGAGCATCTCGAACGACAGCGCGCCGATGGCGACGCGGCTCACGTCGCTCCCGAAGGCGTCTCGCTCGAGCGGCGCGTGCAGGCGCACGAAGCCGACCTCGCCCGTCGCGAAGTAGAAGCACACGAAGCCGTCCATGTGCCCCCGATTCGGTGAGAAGCCGATGCGCATCGCCGCGCCCAGCTCCGCGCGCTCGTCGAAGAAGTTGAAGTAGTACGACTCGTTCCAGAAGCGGTCGTCCGGGGCCGCGTGCGTGTGCTCGTCCTCTCTCTCCATCGGGGTGCGGGAAGTCATGTGGGGGCCCGGAGCATCGCCCGGTCGCTCGTCGAGCACAAGCTCACCCGTTGGTGAATTGTGGGCCTGGGGGGCGCTCAGCGACCGCGCCTGCCGTCCGTCAGCTCGGCGAGTCGCTCCTGACTGACCCGGCGGATCAGCGTGAGCTCGTCGATCGTCCGGTCCAGGGCGTCCCGCCGCTCCCTCAGCTCGGCGATCATCTGCTCGGAGCGCGCGATGGCCAGCTCCAGCTGCTTGCTGCGCCCCTCGCCGTGCTCGCCGTACAGGTCCAGGTAGTGTTGCAGCTCGCGCAGCGTGAGCCCCAGCGACTTGCCGCGCAGGATGAGCTGCAGGCGCGCTCGCTCTCGGCGCGTGTAGACACGGTTCTGGCCCACGCGCCGGGGCGTGAGCAGGCCCTTCTCTTCGTAGAAGCGGATGGCGCGCGCGGTGGTCCCGAGCGACTCCGCCAGCTCACCGATGCCCCACACCTCCTGCCGCGCTGGCTGCGCGCGGTGGGCGTCCACGAAGCCGGCGGTGTCGTCCGCGCTGCGGGGAGTGGGGGGAGGGGAGGCTGGCTTGCGGCGCACGGTCATCATCTGCCCAATGAAGGAGCTGGTTGACGTATACGTTAACACGCGCTACCCCTGTTCGCCATGGACAAAGCCATCCTCACCTGCGCGCTCAACGGCGTCCTCACCAACCCCAAGCAGCACCCCGTGCCCGTCACGCCCGAGGAGATGGCTGCGTCCGCGCGCGACGCATACAACGCCGGCGCGTCCATCATGCACATCCACTTCCGGCGGCAGGAGCCCAACCTCGGCCACATGCCGTCGTGGGATCCCGCTGTGGCCAAGGCCTGTGCGGACGCCATCCGTGAGGCCTGCCCGGGTGTCATCATCAACCAGACCACCGGCGTGTTCGGGCCCGATGTGTCCGGCCCCATCGCCTGCATCGACGCGCTCGAGCCCGAGATCGCAGCCCTCAACGCAGGCAGCCTGAACTACCTCAAGCTGCGCGCAGACGGCACGTGGGCCTGGCCGCCCATGCTCTTCGACAACCCGGTCGAGAAGGTGAAGAAGATGCTCGACGCCATGCAGCGCGTCGGCACGCTCCCCGAGTTCGAGTGCTTCGACGTCGGCATCGTGCGCTCCATCGCGCTGTACATGAAGTCGGGTATGACGGACAGCGCTCAGTACAACTTCGTGATGGGCGTGGCCTCGGGTATGCCGGTCGACGTGGACCTCCTCGAGCTGCTGCTGCGCTACAAGGACGAGAAGTCCGTGTGGCAGTGCACCCTGATCGGCCGCGAGGAGATCTGGCCCGCGCACCAGAAGGCGGCCGACCTCGGCGGCATGCTCCGCACGGGCGTCGAAGACACGTTCTACTTGCCCAACGGTGACCGCACGACCGGCAACGGCCAGCTCATCGAGGCCCTGGCCACCTGTGCGCGCAACGCGGGACGCGAGGTGGCGTCTCCGGCGGAAGCCCGCGCCATGATGGGCATGGCCGCCTGAGGCCCCGGGCCCTCGGTGGCGTGACCCAATACAGGGGTCCCCAAAATGGGACTGTGATGCTACCGTCTTGCTCTCATGAGAGGGAAAGACGCTGGTCCCCTGCCGCTCCCCGCACGTTCGTGGCAGGCCGATGAGCCCCACGAAGCGCTGCGCCAACGACGCCTGCGGTGGACTGCAGGGGCCTCCGCCATCGCCGTCGCAGCCGCGCTCCCGGTGCTCGCGGTCCCTGGGACCCCCAAGGACGCGTGGGTCGCGTGGCTGGGCGCCGGCGTGGCCATGGCGGGCGCGCTCGGGAAGCTGTACGCGTTGCGGCCTGGCCAGACGGACCAGCGCCACCTGGCAGGGCCGCTCGCGGTCGTCATCGCCACCGGCGCGATGCTGATGCAGGCGTACTTCGGTATCGGTTCGGCGGCCGCTGCTCTCATCACCGTGGGGGTGCTCGCCCATGCCATGGACGACACCACGCGTTGGCCGCGGGTCGTCGTCGCGACCGTCTGCGTCGAGCACTTCGTCCTGGCCGCCCTCTCCGAGCTGCCGGGGTCGCCCATTCACCGCGTGGACTGGCATGGTCATGCGTCCACTCAAGCCGTGCGCTTGGTGGTCAACGCGGGCACGGTCATGGTGTACGTCATGGCGCACCTCTTCGGCCGTCGCCTCCTGGCGGAGAGCCTGATGGCGCAACACGAGCTGGAGACCTCCGCCCGTGCGGTCGCTCGCACCGAAGCTCTCCTCGACGACGCGCGCGCCGAGCTGGACGCGGCGCGCGCGGTGGGTCGCGGTCGCTTCACGGGGGTGCGCCTTGGTCGATTCGAGCTCGGGCGCCTGCTGGGCAGCGGGGGCATGGGCGAGGTCTACGAGGCGCGCGACGACGGTCGGCACGCCGTCGCCGTCAAGGTGCTGCGTTTCGGCCGCGGAGGCGTCAACGCGCAGTCCCTCGCGCGCTTCGAGCGCGAGAGTCGGGTGATGGCCGAGGTCCGCTCACCCTATCTGACGCGGGTCATCGAGGTGAGCGGCGACGCGGACGAGTTTCCCTTCATCGCCATGGAGCTGCTGTCGGGGATGGATCTCGAGCGCTACCTGGTGCGCTACGGCGAGCTCACCCCCGATGAGCTCTTGGTGTTGGTGCACGACGTCGCGTGCGCGCTGGACGTCGCACATCAGCACGGTGTGGTGCACCGTGACCTCAAACCTTCCAACATCTTCCGCATGGTCGTCGACGGATCGCCGTCGTTTCGCGTGATCGACTTCGGGGTCGCAGCGCTGCAGCGCGCCGACGTGAACATCACGACGCACGAAGTGGTCGGGACGCTGGGCTACATGGCCCCGGAGCAGCACCTGGAGGGGGGCACGGTCGATGGTCGGACCGACCTCTTCGCCTTGGCGACGGTCGCGCTCGAGTGCGCCACGCTGTTCCGGCCCATCGTCACGGCGCTCGACCGTCGCCTCGGGCAGTGGTCGCCCGACAGCCTCGTGCGACGGGAGCACGCGCTGTCCGAGGTCCCCACGCCGGTCGCGGCCGTCTTGCGCAGAGGTCTGGCCGACCAAGCGGCGGACCGCTTCGAGAGCTGCCTGGCGTTCCACCGCGCGCTCCGGCGGGCGTACGACGCTGCTGGCGAGCGAGAGCTGCACGACGCTCCGGCGGACGAGGTGGTGGGATTGATCCCATCGCCGAGTCGCCAGAGTCCGGGCCACGCGCCCGAACGTGAGGAGCCGACAGGCCCCGCGGACGTTTCGTCGGTGACCTTCCCCGGTTGGCGAGGCACGATGCGCCCATGACCGAGACCTCCCACTCGCTGCCGGCCATCCACGCGCACCACCTCACCGAGCTGGTGCAGCGCTGGCAGGTGGACCCGGCCGAGCTGCTGGATGGTCTCGGGGTCACCCAAGAGGACCTGACCCAGCCCGATCGGCGGCTGGAGATCTCCGTCTTCCAAGAGCTGATCGAGCGGGCCCGGACCCTCACCGGGGAGCCCGCCCTGGGTATCTACTTCGGCATGGACATGCGCGTGTCCTCGCACGGGCTCTTGGGATACGCCGCGCTCACGTCCGCCACGGTGCGCGCGGGGCTCAACCTGGCCATCCGCTACGTCCCCACCCGCACGACCGCCATCGGTCTGCGTGTCGTCGAGGGGACCGACACGGCGGCCCTGATCATCGACGAGCACGTGGACCTGGGGAGCGCGCGCGACGCGGTGCTCTTCGCATTCACCATGGGCATCTGGCAGATCGCCAAGGCCGCCACTGGGCAAGCCGTCGGAGGCGAGGCCGACTTCCCGTTTCCGCGCCCGGCGTACATGGACCGCTTCACGAAGTACATGCCGGGCGGCCTGCGCTTCGATCAGCCGGTCGCGCAGCTCGTGTTCGCGCGCGAGCTGCTCGATCTGCCCATGACCATGTCGGACCCAGCCGCCATGCAGGTGGCGCGCGAGCACTGCGAGCGGGAGCTGCAGGCCCTGGGCTTCGGCGGGGACATCGTGTCGCGCGTGCGCTCCGTGCTGCAGCCGGCAGATGGCGTGGGCTATCGCACGTTGGAAGAGGTGGCGCGCGCGCTGCACATGTCGGAGCGCACGTTGAAGCGGCGGCTCGCGACACAGGGCACCAGCTTCACCTCGGTGCTCGACGAGGCCCGCTGCGAACGGGCGATGGTGTGGTTGCGCGAGGACAAGAGCTCTCATGCCGACATCGCCGAGCGCCTCGGGTACGCCGACGCGAGCGCCTTCTCGCGGGCGTTTCGGCGCTGGACGGGTATGACCCCTGCGGTCTTTCAGCGACAGGGTCGCAGCTGACTCGTCGGGTCGGGTCCCCCATCGCTGGCCCCATCCGACCGAAATGCGGCCTCAGCCGCCCTCGTCAGAGGGGGTGCCCGTCGGCACATTGTGCACAGAAGGTCGGTAAGCACCGGCCCACGCCAAGGAAAGCACGATGCAAACGACGACTCACCCCATCGAAGTTCGGAACATGCGCTTCAACCTGGAGACCGGCGTCCCCAAGCACTGGCACGGCGGCGGACGCGGCGTGACGCTGTTCTTCGACAACCTGTCCACCCTCTTCCCGGAGGGTGAGCGCTTCTTCATCGCCAGCGTACGCGCACACCTCACGCACGTGACGGACGCCGAGCTGCGCTCCGCCGTGCGCGCTTTCTGCGGGCAGGAGGCGATGCACGGGCGCGAGCACGAGCGCATGAACGCGATGATCGACGCGCACGGGTACCCCGCGCACGAGCTGGAGGCCCGCCTCGTCAAGCTCTTGGGCCTCGTTCAAAAGACGCTCCCAAAGCGCTGGCAGCTGGCCGCCACCTGTGCGCTCGAGCACTACACGGCGCTGCTGGGTGACCTGCTGCTCAAGAACCCCGCGATCCTGGCCGAGGCGCACCCCGAGATGGTGCGCATGTGGAACTGGCACGCGGCCGAGGAGAGCGAGCACAAGTGCGTGGCCTTCGACGTCTACCAGGCCGCGGGCGGCCACACCGTCGAGCGCGGCGCCATCATGGTGCTCGCGACCGTCATTTTCTGGGCCGTGCTGTTCGAGCAGCAGGTGCGCCTGATGCACGCGGATGGCATCGCGACGTCGCCCCGCGAGTGGGTGAAGCTCGGGCGCTTCATGTTCGGCAAGCCGGCGCGCCTTCAGCAGCTGGCGCTCCCGCTGCTCGACTACTTCCGCCCGTCGTTCCATCCGCTCGACCACGGAGACACCGCGCTGGTCGAGGCGTGGCGACATGGGCACGCCCCGATCGCGGCTTGACCGACCGCTCGCCCACCAGACCCCGGTGGGCGACCGTCGAGGAGGGGACCCTGACACACGCCCGAGGGACGCTATAGTCAGGGCGTCCCATGCCAGGTCTGCTACACCCGCTGCCATGAACGAGGCCAACGCAGCCGCATCGCCCGCTCCGCGGGCGCTGATCGTCGGTTCCGTGCCCACGCGGGTGTGGGGGCTCAGCGGCGAAGAGCGCCTCCGTCGCTTGTTCGCGACGCGCGGTATCGAGGCGACCCTGGTGCCGGACGTGGCTGCCGCCGTGCTGGCGGCCGGGGCTAGCGCGGATCAGGCGGGAGCGGTCATCGGTATCCGTGGGGACTACGTTTTCGAGGCGACGTTGATCGTCAACCTCATGGCCACCGAGGGCACCGTGCTGTGCCTCCCCAGCGGCCAGCCGGTGGCCTTCCACGTCCCCTCCGCGCTCGCGCGTGACGCGGCCGCCGCGCTTGGGGAAGCCGCGCTCCCTCGGCCGCTCGCCGACAGCCAGCGCGTCGTCCTGCCGGCCGATCTCGCGTACAACCAGCAGCTGCGCAAGCGCGCCACGCCGTACGTCTTGCCCATCTCCGACGAAGCGCGCGACGCCATCGAGCGCCAAGTGTTCGCCGGGTCGTACAAGGGCGTGACGGACGTCGCCACCAAGTACCTGTTTCCGTTTCCGGTGCGCAAGCTCACTCAGCTCAGCGCCGCCCTGGGGCTGCGCCCGAACCACGTCACCACGCTCAGCTTCGTGCTCACCGTGTTGGCGACGTGGCTCTTCTACCGTGGCCAATTCGGGCTCGGCGTGATCGTGGGTTGGGGCATGTGCCTGCTCGACTCGGTCGACGGCAAGCTCGCGCGCGTGACGCTCACCTCTTCGAAGTTCGGAGACTACTTCGACCACTCGATCGACCTGGTGCACCCGCCCTTCTGGTACTGGGGGTTCATGACGGGCCTGGGTGCTGCGTTCTCCGACCACCCCTGGTCCACCGCGGTGTTCTGGTCGATCATGATCCTCTACGTGGCGCAGCGGCTGCTCGAGGGGCTGTTCATCGTCGGGTTCGGCGTCGAGATGCACATCTGGCGCCCGGTCGACAGCGCGTTCCGTCTGGTGACGGCCCGTCGCAACCCGAACCTCATCATCCTGACGCTGGCCACGCTCGTGGGGCGGCCCCTCGAGGGCATCCTCGTCGTCGCAGCCTGGACGGTGTTCAGCTTCGTCGTGCACCTGCTGCAGGTGGTGCAGGCCGCGCTCTACAAGGCGACCGGGCGGCCCATCGTGTCGTGGCTCACCCAGGAAGCACCCGCCGACTGATCATGCTGCACCGCGCCATCATCCTCGCCGCCGGCCGCGGCGCCCGGCTCCAGCCGCTCACGGACGACCGCCCCAAGTGCCTCCTGCCGTTGGGGCAGGGCACCATCCTCAGCCGGCAGCTGGACGCGTGCCTCTCCATCGGCGTGGACGACATCGTGCTCGTCACGGGCTATGCGTTCGAGATGATGGAGGCCGAGGTCGCCCGCTGGCGGGCCGCTGCGGGCACCAAGGCGCGCGTCTCGACGGTCTACAACCCCTACTTCGCGACCACCAACAACATGTTCTCGCTGTGGGTCGCCCGACACTTCATGGACCGAGACTTCTTGGTCATCAACGCCGACAACGTGTTCGCCGTGGACACGCTGCGTGCCATCGCGCGCTGCGACGAGCATCCCATCCTGGTGCCCGTGGCGCAGCGTCCGGCGTACGACGCCGAGGACATGAAGGTGCGCATCGTCGACGGACGCATCCTCGAGATCGCCAAGACCATCCCGCTCGACGAGGCCTCGGGCGAGTCTCTGGGCATCCGCGCCTTTTTTCGAGAGGGGCGCCAGCTGCTGAGCGACGAGCTCGAGGCGATGGGGCGGGACTCGGACCCCGCGACGGCGTGGTACATCACGGCCGTCGAGCGCATCGCGCAGCGTGGAGGACCGGTGGGGGTGCTCTACGTCGACGGGGACGCGTGCATGGACGTTGACTTCGCGGCTGACCTCGAGCGGGCTCAACGGCAGTTCGGCTGAGCCCGGCGCGCGCCCGTGCATCACGCTCAGGGGCGTGCGGCGGCCAGGATCGCGTGGGCGAGTGTGAGCTCCACGGTCTGCCCGTGGGCGACCAGCGCCAGGGTCTGTCCGGCTGTGGCGATGAGCCCGTCCAGCTCGACGACACCCTCCAACACGCACAGCGCCGCCGCTCCCTGCGAGCTCCAGTCGGGCAGCTCGCACGAGCCCGAGCCTGCGAGGCGCATGACCGACAGGTCTTTGCTGGGCACCGCCACGCGACCCCGTCGGTCCGAGCTCGGCTCCTCGAGCGTGGGGCTGGTCAGCAACTGCTGCACCGGGGGGTCCCACGCGCGGGCGACTTCGGTGCGCACCCGGATCTCGTCCACGAAACCCGGGCGGGTGACCCGCGCCCAGTCCGTGACCGCCAGGGCGTGCGCGACGTGCAGCTCGCGCGCCTCGCCGCTCGGGTCCGCTCGCCCATGCGCGTCGTAGCGGCGGTTCCAGTCCCAGTAGCGGTACGTGACCCCCGACCACCCGGGGAGCACGCGCTGCGGCTCCACCAGCATCACGCCGGCCCCGATGGCGTGCGGGGTCCCTGCGTCGATCACGAAGAAGTCACCCGGCTCCACCTGGACGAAGTGCATCAGGGCGCTGACATCTTCGCTCTCTGCCAGCGCCCGCGCGACGCGCGCCTCCGTGACGCCCGGTTTGAACCCGAGGAACAGCCCGGCGCCTGGGTCTCGCGCCAACACGTACCAGGCCTCGGGCTTGCCAGACTGCCCGGCGGTGAGGCCCGCGTAGTCGTCCGCCGGGTGGATCTGCACGGACAGGGGCTCGGCGGCGTCCAGGAGCTTCAGCAAGAGCGTGCTCTCGACCGCGTCAGCGAGTGGCGTCCCGTCGACCAGGCTCGGGAACGCAGGGTCCAGCGAGAACACCCACGCCTCGCCGACGCGCTGCCCCGCGTCCAGTCCGAGCGCCGCGCGGTAGTGCTCCGCCATACGCGTCCCGCCCCAGGGCGTGCGGCTCGTGGGCGTGATGGCAGGGGTGGTCCGCACCGCGTTCAGTCGGTTTTTTGGTGGGGTCATGGATCACATGTAGGTTGGTTGCCGTCCGTCCCAACCCAGGAGCCCCATCATGCGCTACATCGGTCGTGAACGCCGCATCCACCAAGTGTTCGTTACCCGCAACACCGAGTACCACGTACGCCGCAACCAGTGCGTGGGGGTGCGTGACGCGCGCACGGGCGAGTGGATGCAGGGTCACTTGGCGCTCCGCAGCCGCGTGTCGGGGGGCCTCACCTTCCTCGCGGCCGGCGGCGTCCGCGCCACCGACGGGGTGCCCAGCGTCGGCGAGTCCTTGTTCTTCGTAGCCAGCGGTCGCGATCTCGTCACCAGCCCCATCGTGCGCATCGAGCGCCCCGAGCGCGCCATCGTCGAGCAGTACGAGGACTGACGGACGGCCGCCGTGCAGCGGGGCGTGCTATACCCGCTGCGCGTGACCTCGCCTCCGAAATCGATTCGTGTCGTCGCCGCGCTCGTCGAGCGAGACGGGCGCTATCTCATCACCCAGCGGCGTCCGAGCGCCGTGCTGCCCCTCCTCTGGGAGTTCCCGGGCGGTCGCGTGGAGCCCCGCGAGTCCGACGCCCAGGCGCTCTGCCGCGAGTTCGCCGAGCGGCTCGGCGACGCGGTGCAGCTGCAGGTGGGAGACCTCATCTCGTTCGTCAGTCACCCCTACGAGCACTACACGGTGGACCTCTACCTGTACCAGTGCGCGTTCGCGGACGTGTCCGCCCCGCTCGAGACCCGCTCGGTGCATGGCTTCCGCTGGGTGACCTCGGACGAGTTCGACGAGCTGCCCTTCACCCCCGCCGACGAAGCGTCCATGAGCCAGCTGCTCGGAGAGGGCTGACGTGAGCGCGGTCCCCGCCGTGTGCCCCGTGTGCAGCACACCCATCCCCAGCGGCGCGACGCGCTGTCCAGGGTGCGCGCGGGTCTTCGGTGAGGACAACCGCTGCCCCCACTGCCACGCGGTGGCTGGCGTGCGTGCGCGGGGCGGGGGCTACGTCTGCGTCGCGTGCAACAAGCCGCGCACCGTCAAGCCTGGCACGGTCGTGCTCGGCGGCGACGGCGCTGGGGCCGCGATGGAGCCGGTCTCGGGGGCGCAGCTGGAGCTCGCCGCGGGGCGCTCCGCCGGGACGGCCCTGCGGGCCTTCGGCGCGTTCTCCATGGCCGCTGGGGTGCTCGGGGCCGGGGCCCTGCTCTTGGTCTTTCCCTTCGGCGCTGGGGTGGTCGTAGGGGCCGCGGCGTTGGGCCTGGCCGGGGTCGGTGTGGGCGGTCTGTCCGTGCGCGCCGGCAACCGCGCCGGTGACGCTGCGATCGCGCGGGCCAAGCGCAAGGCCGAGCTGGACGTGCTGCGCCTGGCAGAGCAGCGCGGCGGCGTGCTGACCGTCACGGACGTCGCGACCGAGCTGCACATGACGTCGGCCGACGCGGAGCAGCTGCTCACGAACCTGGCCGCGGATGGCGCACGGGTGAGCGTGGACATCAGCTCCGAGGGGGTGGTGCTGTTCCGCTTCGTCGAGCTGGTCGGTCGAGGTCCCAAGGTGCGTGTGGCGCCCGTGGACGAGCTCAGCGCGCGCTTCGAAGAGCTGGAGGCGCGCGAACGGCAGCGAGCGCGCGAGGCCGAGCACGAGGGGTGAGCCCGCGGGCATCACGGTGCCCGCGGCGCGCCTGGCCCGGTCCTGTCGGTGTGCCCACGACCGTCATCCACCCGCGGCAGCCGGACCGTCAGGGCGCCCCGCCGCCACAGGAGCGGGCGGGACGGGAACCGCCATCGCGTACCATGCGCCGTCGCAGCCCTCGTGGGGCTTCCATGTCCCCGGCGGGCCGTGGTAGCACCACAGCATGACCTCAGCCGTCACGACGGAGTCGCGACTCCAGATCAGGTCCGCCACCAAGCCGGACTTCGATCAAATCGTGGCCGTTCTGGACCGCTGGTGGGGGGGACCATCGCCGGAGCGCGCCCACCCCTTGTTCTTCCACGAGTTCGGTGAGACCGCCCTGGTCGCCGAGGAGGGGGGGCTGCTGGTCGGCTTCCTGCTCGGCCTGCACACCCGCTCACAGCCCGCGACAGGGTACATCCACTTGGTGGGCATCCACCCAGAGCACCGCCGCCGTGGTGTTGGACAGGACCTCTACACCACGTTCTGCGAACACGCGCGCGCGGCGGGGATGGCGCGCGTCAAGGCCATCGCCGCGGTGGGACACGAGGGACCCACACGCTTCCACCTCGCCCTCGGATTCGAGGGCGCGGAGGACCCGGACTACGCTGGTCGCGGTCGCGCCCGCATGGTCTTCACCAAGGACCTTTGACGCACTGCGCCGATCGTGGCTATCCTCCCGCTTTCACTCCACTTGGGCAGACCACATGACCTACTCTGCGGCCCAGACCGCTCGCACCGCGCGTGAACGCCTCGGCCAGGCGCTCGCCGCGCTCCAGCAGCACTCCGACATCCCCGAAGACGTCATGGCGGTCGCCTCCAACATCGCGCAGTCCATCGGGGCCCTGTTCGAGGCCGAGCGCGCGTCGTCCGAGCTCGACGGTCGCGCGTCGGTGAAGAACGCGCTCGGGACGCTGGGGCAGACACTCGCGCTGCTGCAGGACGTACCGGCCCAATACAAGCAGCGCCTGGAGCCAGCGGTCGAGGCCATCGCGGCGTCCATGAGCGCGCTGTACCCGCTCGCGCACGCGCCGTCGATGCCGCCTGCGCAGTCCGCCTACGCCGCGACCGCGGTCGGACACATCCCACCGCACGCGCCTGTGCCCAAGGAGGCCCACGTGGCCGCTGCGGCGCCAGCGCCCTCGCCGTCGCAATACTCCTACCAGGCTCCCGTGTCCGAACAGGCGGCGCCCGCGGCAGCCCCGTACGTGGCGCCTGCAGCTGCTGCGCCCGCTCCAGCGGCATTGCAGCCAGCCCCCGCACCGGCCCCGGAACCCGAGCCCGTCGCGCGCACGCGCACCTCCGGGCCACCCCCCGCCCCGACGCCGGCGGGCGCGCGTGCGTCGGTCGAGGCCAACATCGGCGCCACCACCGAGAGCAACTTCTTCGTGGGGTTCTCCGGCGAGATCTCCGAGGGCGGCGTTTTCCTCGCCACGTACGACGTGCTGGCGGTGCGCAGCTCGGTCGAGGTGCTGGTCACGCTCCCGGGCGGCTACGAGTTCAAGGTCAACGGGTGGGTCCGCTACGTGCGCGACCCGTTCGACTTCAGCGCCGACTCCGATCCCGGCATGGGCATCCAGTTCGAGAACCTGCAGGCCAAGGACCGCGAGCTGATCATGCGCTTCATCCGCAAGCGCGCGCCCACGTTCTACGACGACTGAGCGAGGCTCACGGGGCTTCGGTCACGCGAGGCCTCAGGTGGTGTACTCGGCGTTGACCTTGACGTACTCGTAGCTGAGGTCGCAGCCCCACACGGTGGCGGAGCCGTTGCCGCCCCCGACGGCGACGTCGATGGTGACCTTCTTGCGGTCGCGGATGCTGGCGCTGACCGCGCCGAGGTCGAGGGGCACCGCGGCGCCACGGTCGAACAGCAGCGCGTCGTTGATGTGGATGCGGATCTGCGTGGGATCGAGCAGCGCTTCGCGGCCGGGGCCCGGCTTGCCGATGGCCATCACCACGCGCCCCCAGTTGGGGTCCGCCCCGAAAACGGCGGCCTTCATCAACGGCGAGTTGATGATCTGCTTGGCCATCGCCTTCGCGTCCACGTCGTTGTCGGTGCCGTGCACGCGCGCCTCGATCAGCTTCGTCGCGCCTTCGGCCTGATAGACGACCTCGCGCGCGAGCTTGAGGCACATGGCCGTGAGGCACGCCTCGAGGTCACGCTCTGCGTCTGGCGACGTGGCGACCGCCCCGGTCGACAGGAGCATGAGCGAGTCGCTGGTGCTGGTGTCGGTGTCGACCGAGATGGCGTTGAACGTGGCGTCCACCGCGCGCTTCACGAGCGCGTTCAGGCGCTCGCTGGGGACGTCCAGGTTGGTGAAGAAGTAGACCAGCATGGTGGCCATGTTGGGCTCGATCATCCCCGCGCCCTTGGCCATGCCGGCCAGCACCACGTCGCCGAAGCGCGCCGACGCGACCTTCGGGCCGCGGTCCGTGGTGAGGATGGCGGACGCCACGTCCGGGAGCAGGCCTTCTTGCAGGGCCTCGGGCAGCTGCGCGATGGCGGCGTTGACCTTGGCCATCGGCAACGACACGCCAATGACGCCCGTGGCCGATGTGAGGACGTCGACGTCGCGCACGCCGAGGCGCTTGGCGACGGCGTTCACGATGGCGCGCGTGTCGTCCATGGCCGTGGGCGTGAACACGTTGGCGTTCTTGCTGATGACCACCAGCGTCTGCGCGGTGCCGTCCGCCAGGTGCGCGCGGTCCAGCGTGACCGCAGGGCTGCACGAGCGGTTGCGCGTGAAGACACCGGTGGCGGGACCCGCAGCGTCCATGGTCACCACCATGAAGTCGAGGGTATCCGCGTACTTGATGCCTGCTTTCAGCGCTGCGCTGCGCAGCCCCGCCGGCTGGTGCTCGAGCGTGTCCGCGAGCGTGACGCGGCCGCCGGTGAGCGCCGAGTCGAACGAGAAGCGTGTGGCGTCGGGATCACCGTCGGTGGGCTCCTCGACGTGCACGAGGGCAAGCTGCGCGTGGCTCATGCGGCTGTCTTACGTCGCCGCGCCTTTACCAGCAAGAGGCTCAGCGCGACTTCGCGCGCCCGGCGCCGTTTGGCCGGGCCTCGCGTGCTGGGGCACGCTTGGCCAGGTAGCTCGCGGCCAGCACGCCGCCCAGGCAGCCGAACAGGTGACCCTGCCACGAGATGCCAGGTTGGCCTGGCAGCACGCCGGGGAGCAGGCCGCCCCACAGCACCGCGGCGACCACGCTCAGCACGATGGCGAGGGGCTTGCGCTCGAACCAGCCGGTGGTCAGCAGGTACCCCAGGTAGCCGTAGACCACACCGCTGGCGCCGATGTGCACGCTGTTGGAAGGCGCGATGAGCCACACGCCCAGGCCCCCGACGAACATCGCGCTGAGGAACACCACGACGTAGTCGCGGACGCTGCGCAGGATGACGGCGCCCCCCAGGAACAGCATGCCGATGCTGTTGTTGAGGACGTGCTGGAAGCCGCCGTGCAGGAACGGCGCAAGCAGGATGCCCACCAGGCCCGCCTGGGTGCGGGGACGAATGCCG
This sequence comes from Sandaracinaceae bacterium, assembly GCA_020633055.1. Classification (NCBI taxonomy): domain Bacteria; kingdom Pseudomonadati; phylum Myxococcota; order Polyangiales; family Sandaracinaceae; species Sandaracinaceae bacterium. The sequence goes on from JACKEJ010000006.1 coordinate 954,484, forward strand.
AAGACGTCCAGCGTCATCCCCGGCAGCACGGTGTCGATGGCCTCGACCACCCACCACGACGCGATGACGAAGAGCAGCAGCCACTTGTAGAGCGTGAACTCTCTTCGAAGCGCCACCATCGCGGACTCGCGCTGACCCATGCGTGGGAGCGTAGCAGCCGTGCGCCGAACCGCCCGCCTATCGCGCGGCGCGCCGCGCGTGGGCCGAACGGCGGCGCCACGTCACGAGGGCCAGCGTCGCGAGCGCCGTGAGCAGCGGCGACGCGAGGGAACCCTGAGCGCTCACCACGGCGTCGCACCGCGACGTGTGCGGGCTCGCGCCCCCGGAGCTGGCCCGCGAGAGCGCACCCTCCTGCGCGATGCTCACGTCCGAACCAGCCACGGCGACGCGACCCCACTGGTCCACCAGGGAAGCACGCGCGCTCCGGCCGGCGAGGCGGTAGTCTCCCGGGGGTCGGTCGCCGCCGCAGTGTCCGCCCATGCTCCCGCCGATCTCCAATTCGCGCGCCGCCGACGCTAGGGCGCTCGACGGGATGTCCAGCTGGGCACGCGACCCGTCGAGCGCGAACACCAGCGCGACCGCCTCGCGAGGCAACGGCGCACCGAGCGTGATGCGGTCCGTCCAGGTGCGCCCACCGTAGCGCCCCTCGGACTCTCGCTCGCGATGCACCACCGAGCTCACCTGTGGCGCGGCGAGGGGAGGGAGCGCGCGTGCCGCCACCGTGACGCTCACGGGTGCGCTCAACCCTTCGACCTGGTACGCGCCGGGCGCGAGCGACGGCTCGGCGTGGTAGGCCACGAGACCCGGTCCCACGAGCTCACCCGCGAGATCCTGTGCGAAGTCGTCTCCGCCCGTCACCCTCAGTGAGGGGGGCGCGATGGCGCCGTCGGACGTGTACACCTGCGTGCCGGTGCGGTCCATCGACACCACCAGCAGCAGCGGGAGCTCCGGCGGAAGCGGCTGGTCGGTGGGCGTGCGCAGCGTGACGTAGTATTGCGGCGCCGGGCACATCGCGCGTGCGGGCAGGGCGCTGGCCAGCAGCGACAGCATGAGCCAGCCGAGGGCCACCCGAGTGCGTGAGGTCGTCATGGGGGGACTATAGCGTGCCGTCGTCGTGCCCTGGTCGCAGGCGACAGACCGTGTCGGGGGGCACCCCACGTCTCGGACGCTCGGCGTAGAACTAGAACGTGTTTCACTTTTCCCGAGTTCTGCTACGTTAGGCCCATGAGTGAAGAATGCCCGCGTGGGGACCTCGAGTTCGGCACCATCCCCGGCATGGTGGAGCGCTGCGCCGCGACCTACGGTGATGCGCTGGCCGTCGTGGACGGCGACGTGCGAATCAGCTTCGTCGACTTCGCGGCGCGCGTGGAGCAGGCGGCTCGAGCGTACATGGCGGCAGGCGTCGAGAAGGGCGACCGCGTCGCCATCTGGGCACCGAACATGTGGGAGTGGATGGTGGTGGCCGTGGGCGCGCACGCCGCGGGTGCGGTCGTGGTGCCCGTGAACACGCGGTACAAGGGCATCGAGGCCGCGTTCCTGCTCAAGAAGAGCGGCGCCAAGGTGTTGCTCACCGTGTCGGGCTTCCTCGGGAACGACTACATCGCGCTGCTCGCGTCCGCTGGGGAAGACCTCCCGGCGCTCACCAAGACGGTCATCCTGCGCGGCGATGTCTCGGCGGGCAGCGAGTCGCTGGCCACCTTCTTGGCGGGCGCCGAGCGCGTCAGCGAGGCTGACGCCGCAGCCCGCCGCGCGGAGCTGAGCCCCGACGACATCGCGGACGTGCTCTTCACGTCGGGCACCACGGGGGAGCCCAAGGGCGCGATGTGCAGCCACGCGCAGGACCTCCGCACCTTCCGCGCCTGGAGCTACATCGCGGGGTTGCGGCCGGGTGACCGCTACCTGGTGGTCATGCCCTTCTTCCACAGCTTCGGGTACAAGGCCGGCTGGCTGTCGGCCCTGATGAACGGCTGCACCACGTATCCCGAGCCCGTCTTCAGTGTCGACGTGGTGCTCGAGCGCACGCAGAAGGACGGCATCACCGTGCTGCCGGGCCCGCCCGCGCTCTACCAGTCCATCCTCATGCACCCCAAGCGCGCGGACTACGACATCTCGTCGCTGCGCCTGGCAGTCACCGGTGCGGCGAGCATCCCCGTCGAGCTGATCGAGCGCATGCGCGACGAGCTTCGCTTCGACACGGTCATCACGGCCTACGGCCTCACGGAGAGCTGCGGCTGCGTGACCATGTGCCGTCAGGGGGACTCCCCCGAGACCATCGCGCAGACCTCCGGCCGGGCCATGCCAGACGTCGAGGTGCGCATCGTCGACGCCGACAACCAGCCGGTGCCCGTGAACGAGCCGGGAGAGATCGTGCTGCGCGGCTACAACGTGATGGTGGGCTACCTCGACGCCGAGGAGCAGACCCGCGAGGCCATCGACGCCGACGGGTGGCTCCACACGGGCGACGTGGGGACCCTCGACGAGCAGGGCAACATCCGCATCACCGACCGCATGAAGGACATGTTCATCGTCGGGGGGTTCAACGCCTATCCGGCCGAGATCGAGAACACGTTGCTGCGTATGCCGGGCGTGGGCGAGGTGGCCGTCATCGGCGTGCCCGACGAGCGCTTGGGTGAGGTGGGCATGGCGTTCGTGGTGCTCGCCCCCGGTGCCAGCGTCACGCCTGAACAGATCCTCGCGTGGTCGCGCGACAACATGGCGAACTTCAAGGTGCCGCGCAGCGCCAAGGTGGTCGACGCGCTCCCGCGGAATCCCACCGGCAAGGTCCAGAAGTTCAAGCTGCGGGAGTCCCTCGATGTCTGAGTCCGTGTTTCCCGAGGGGGTCGCCCTCGTCATCGGTGGGAGCGGCGGCGTCGGCCGCGTCATCGCCACGACCCTCGCCCAGCAGGGGTGTGATGTGGCCGTGACCTTCCGCTCGAACGAAGCGGCGGCGCAGGCCGTGGTCGCAGAGATCGAGGGCATGGGCCGGCGCGCCTCGGCTCACCCGCTGTCGTTGACGGACGAGCCCAGCGTGGGCGCCTGCGTCGCGGCGGTGACGGAGCGCTACGGGCGCCTGCACACCGTGGTGCACGCCGCGGGCAGCCCCATCGACCAGCCCTATTTCTCCGGGGTCACGCCCGAGCAGTGGCGCGGCGTGATGGACGCCGACGTGAACGGCTTCTTCCACGTCGCACACCACGCGCTCGCCCCGCTCAAGGCGGGCGGCGGCGGGTCGTTCGTCTACATCAGCAGCGCCGGGCTCGCGCGCTACCCCACCGGAGACGTGCTCTCGGTGGCCCCCAAGGGGGCGGTGGAGGCCCTGCTGCGCGCCATCGCCAAGGAGGAGGGGCGCTTTGGGGTGCGCGCCAACAGCGTCGCGCTCGGTGTCATCGACGCGGGCATGTTCCACCGCCTGGTCGAGACGGGTGAGCTCAACCAGGCGTACCTCGACGCGTCGAAGCGCAACATTGCGTTGCGGCGCTTCGGGCGTGCGGAGGAGGTGGCCGAGGCGGTGGCGTTCCTTTCGTCTTCGCGCGCCAGCTACATCACGGGCCAGACGCTCATGCTGGACGGCGGCTACAGCATCTGACGGAGTGGCCCATGGCGTGCGGGCCATCGAGGGGCGGCCCGGCCGGAGCACGGCAGCCCGGGAGCGTCGCGCGTCGCGGAGCGGTGGCGCCGCGGTGCGCTGTCCGACAGCGCGCGCCCGATCAGGCGGGGCGCAGCGTGAGCATGCCCGTCAGCGCCTCCACCCCCTCCGGGGCGTTCCACGGCTCGATGACCTGCGCTTGCACCGCGTCGTACGCGAAGCATAGGTCCAGCGGCCCCGTCGCGGCGAGGTCGAGGGCGAAGCCCACGTCGAGCAGCGTGGACACTCGCGCCCCGATGACCACCTTCGTGAAGGCGTCGGGCGGGTGCAGCACGTTGGTGTCGGCGAAGGACACGCGCACGTATGGGCGGTGGGGCTTCGGCGGTGAGATGCGCAGCGAGCGCGGATAGCTCTGGGAGAACCCGAACACGCGGATGGCGGTCCGCCCGTGGTTCTCGATGTGCAGCGGCAGCTGCAAGGGCGCGCCAGGCGCGACAGGGTCGATGCCCAAGCGCACACCATCGAACGTAGGACCCCAGGCCGTGTCGGTCATTGCGCCGGAGCGTAGCAGGCTCGACGCCCTTCGACCGCACAAGGCGGCCCGAGACGCGAACGTTGCGTCACGGCGCGTCCAGCGGGGCGCTGGGCCGGTCCGCCGCGTCGTCGGGACGCAGCGACGCGATGCGCTCCAGCTGTTCCCTGAGTCGGGCGGGTGCGACCGGCTTGATCAGCACACGCTCCGCGTGGTCGCGCACGAAGGTCGAAAAGGGAGGTCGATCTTGGGCGCCTGTGACGAAGAGCATCCGCGACGCGAGCCTTGGCATGTTCTGCGCGAGCCACTCCAGCAGGTCGGGTCCCGACACTTCGGGGAGGTCGACCTCCGCCACGATGGCGTCCACTTGCGTCCCCGACCTCAGCAGCTCGATGGCCTCGAGCCCGTCGCGCGCCGTGACGAGTCGGAATTCCCTGCCGAGCAGACGGGAGTACGCCCGGAGAATGCGCTCGTCGTCGTCCACGGCGAGGACCGACCATTGATACGGGCGCTCCAGAGGGACCTCCATGCGCTGCCCTGGGACGTGCTTCGCAGAGCGCACTTCCTCGGGGGTGGGGCAGGGGAGGAGGCACATGAACGTGGCGCCCTCGCCGTGCACGGAGTCCACCAGCAGGTCGCCCCCGAGCCGGTGCAGGATGGAGCGTGAGATGCTCAGCCCGAGGCCCGTGCCGAGGCCTTCACGCTTGGTCGTGAAGAAGGGGTCGAAGATGCGCTCCAGCTGGTCGCTCGGCACGCCACGCCCGGTGTCCGACACGCTGATGATCACCATGTCCCCATCCCCGCGTGCCGTGATGCGTACACGGTGCGTAGGGCGCTCGATCTCGGTCATGGCGTGCGCTGCGTTGACCAGGAGGTTCGTCAGGACCTGGGTCAGTCGGTGGCGCGGCAACACCAGAGTGGGCAGGTCGTCCGCGTAGTCACGCTCCACGATCGCCCGGGACGCGAACTCTCGGCCCACCAGTCGGAGGGCGTGGTCGATGACCTCGGGAACGGAGCAGAGGTTGGCGGGCTCCTCGCCGTCGGCCCGTGCGAAGACGCGCAGATCGCGAACCACCGAGGCGATGGAGCCAGCCGCGCCCATGATGTCGTCCAGGACGCGCATGATGGCGGGCCCGCCCTCGCGGGAGAGGATCGGCGTGACGGACATCGACAGCCGCGCGACGTCGTCGGCGCCCAGGCCCACCCCCGACTCCGACGCGACGCTGACCGCTCTCCCGGCGTCGACCAGGGGTTGCAGGTAGCGCTGCGAGGCCGCGACGGAGAGCATGATGGCGGACAACGGGTTGTTGATCTCGTGTCCGACGCCCGCGACGAGGGTGGCCAACGCCGCGAGCTTCTCGTTCTGCGCTGCCGTCTGGGAGAGCGCCGCGTGCTCCCGTCGCAGCTGGGCCCGCAACACGAGCAAGTCGAGGAACGTCGACACCGACTTGCTGTCGGGGACGAGCATCACGGCGGCCTCGTCTGCGCCCGCCTTGATGGCGTCGAAACGGGTCACCTCGGAGGCGGCAAGGTAGCCGATGGGGGCGTTCGGGAAACCCTCTCTCGCGGCCAGGACGGCGGTCTCTGCCGGTCGAGAGTCCGCCTCCACCGACACCTCGTAGTTCCACGCGGGCTGGTGGGCGGACAGGAGCGGGCGGAGCGCATCCGCGACGCTCTGCACCTGCACGACGAGCAGCACGGAAACCCGATTGGCGGTGTCGGTCGATGAGTCCACGAGCAGTCGCGTGGCAGCCTACCAGATGCGCGACGCAGGAGGGGCAGTGATCGGTGAGGGGGCGTTCATTCGCAATGGACGATTGCGCCCATACGGGTGAACCCGGCGCCTTGCGCATAGAGTCCCAAGATGGCGCCGGTCGGTAGGCGGCCGCGCTCCCGTGCGGCGTGCCAGTTCACCACGGGACCACAGCCCCCCAGGTGTCCGATCGATGCGTACGTGTCGACCGCGGCATCGTCTCCCAAGTCCAGACACTCCGCGATGGCCGCGCCGGTCCAGCCGCGCGGCTGGACCGAGCAAAGCGTGTCCAGCTGCTGGACGCGGATGCCCTCGGCGCGCGCGGTCTCCTCCATCGTCGCGACCCCCATGCGGACGGTCTCCTTCATGAGGTACCGCGCCCCCTCGCCGTCGACGCTGCCGAGCCGCGACGCGCCCCCGGCGCAGAACCACGGGGCGTCGTCAGGGTCGCCGTCGCGCACGAACGCCACCGATAGATAGTGCTCGCCAAGGGTGACTCCGTGGATCGCCCCCACTCGGAACGGTCCTGGCGCGCGCGTGACGACGAAGGCGCTCGCGCCATCCCCGAGTCCCGGCGATGCAGGGTGGGACATCGGGAACGCGCGCAACATCAAGTGCGACTGCGTGGCCAAGACGACGCGCGCCTGCCCGGACGCCACCAGCGCCGCGGCCGTCTGCAGCTGCACGAGGGCGCTGGCGCAAGCTGCGTCGACCCCCCACGCGGTGGCGCGGCGTGCACCGATGGCGTGCGCCACGTAGTTGGCGGAGGATGGCGTCACGCGGTCGGGCACCATCGCCCACGACAGGACGACGTCGACCTCTTCACCACTCAGGTTGGCATCGGCCAGGGCCCGGTGGGCCGCCTGCGTCTCGGCTTCACGCGCCGTCATCGCGTCTTCAGCCACGCGACGCTCGCGCACCCCGAGGAACGCATCCGCGCGCTCACGCTCGATGTAGCGCGCCGAGACTGCGCCGGCGCGGTCCGTCGTGTGCGTGGGGATGTCGACGAACGAACGGTCCGCTGAGACGCTCTCGCGGCGTGCGTTCCATTCGGCAGGCCACGCGTCGTTGGTCCGAACGGTGTCCGGGAGCCACGTGCCGAGACCGCTGACGTACGCGGCCGTCATCGGCCGCTCGCTCCCGTTGCGAGCATGGACATGTGCTGTAGGGCCTCGACGCGACCTCCGCCACGAATGCGGCTCTCCCTGTCGATGCGGATGTCCAGCAGCAGCGGTCCACCAAAGGGTCGTAGGTCGCTGAGGAGCTGCGGCGTGATCTCCCCCGGCCGCTCGATCACCGCGGCGGGCATCCCGATGGCGCGTGACCACGAAGCAAAGTCCACGTGGGGCGACTCCCAGGCGTCCGCCTGGCCGAAGATCTGCTTCATGCCGTGGTGAACCATGTTGTAGCGGGCGTCGTTGAACACGGCGAACACCACCGGGAGGCGCTCCCGCACGGCGACCAGCGCTTCCATGCCAGCCATCTGCATGCCGCCGTCGCCGCACACGCAGACCACGGGGCGTGCTCGATCGGCGAGGGCGACGCCGACCGACCCCGCGATACCCGAGCCCATGCTGCCGAGGTTCAGGTGGATCTGGAACTGATCGCTCGAGGTCGCCACCAAGTAGTGGAGCGCGAACAACATGTGTTCCCCGATGTCCGTGATGAAGCGCGTGTCTGGCGCCATCGCAGCCTGTACGTCGGCGAGGGCGCGGTGCGGGCGGATGCGCGGTGCGTCGTCGCCGGCGAAGTCCGGGACGTCGAACGCCGACTCGCGCTTGATGGCGCGGAGCGTGGCGTGGCACGCGCCGTTGCGCAGCCCCTCGCGCGCGGCGACCTCGTAAGCCGTGTCCGCGAACGCTCCGACGTCCGCCTGGATGGCGAGCGCCGTTGGCGCGTTCCGGTTGAACACGGCGGGGTTGATGTCCACGTGGACGAGCCGGCCTCCGGCCCCGATGTACGGGGTGGGTCCCATCGACGTGTCGTCGAGGTCGGTCCCGAGCACGATGGCGACGTCCACGGGCTCCGCCGTGTAGCGACGCGCCCACATCGAGGCTGCCATCCCCCCCGTGCGCAGCGAACGGGGGTGCAGCTCGCTCACCACGCCCTTGGCGCGCGGCGTCGTGACGAAGGGAACATCCAGGAGGTCGACCAAGCGCTGGATGGCGGGCTCGTGTCCGCGGCACGCACCACCCAGGACGATCAGCGGGCGGGTGGCACCGGACAGCCAGCGCATGGCCGTCTCCGTGGCCGTCGCATCAGGGGCCATCACGTACCGCTTGGCGGCCGGGGTGACGGGGACCTCCGGCGCGGGCGCGGTGGCTCGATCGAGCGGGACGACGAGCAGAGCCGGTCCCGGGTCCATGGGGGCGTTCGCCATGTCGAGGGCAGCCAGCGCTTGGGTCGCTGCCGAGCGTGCGTGCGCGACGCGGACGCGACCGCGCGTGATGGGCGCCAGGATTTGCTCGACGCCGAGCCCTGCGGGGCCCGAGTCCTGTGCCAGGCAGCCTCCGTGGGTCGCCCACGGCACGTCGCCGCAGATGACCAGCATGGGGATCCGCTCGAGGCTAGCCGACGCGATGCCGGTCACCGTGTTCGTGATGCCCGGTCCCGCGGTCACCACGACGCATGGTGTCTTGCCGCTCGCGCGCTGGTACGCCGCCGCGGCGAACGCAGCGTTGGACTCGTGGCGTGACTCGATCAGTGTCACCCCGTTCGTCATCCTGAGCGCCTCGAAGATTGGGCAGACGGGGCCGCCGGGGATTCCGAAGTAGGTGTCGACGCCACGCTCGAGGAGCGCCTGCACGAGTCGCATCGCGGCGGCGTCGGGCGCGAGCGACGATGAGAGCGGTGCGCTCAGGATGCCGCGGATGTCGGACCCACGGTCCCCGTCGGGGGCAGAGTCACGGTGCGCGTCCGGCTCGTGGGCCGGGTCGAGTGGGAGGGCGGTTGCGGCGGAGGGGGAAGCGGAGCGGGTCATGAATGCCCGGCTAGCAGGCACTATGCCATGACTGGATACCTACAGAAAGAGTGCTGGACTTTGAAAATTTCGAAATTTCAAGTCTTGATCTTTCCGCGCTGGTTCGCGTGGCGCACGGAATCGCCGGCGAATGCGGACGCCATGGCGGCTGGGGCTACCACCTGATGACGTGGCGCCCATCGTAGGGGCCGTCCAGCTCGACGGTGAACGTGCCCTCGACCCCGACGGACTCGAACGTCCCCACCCCAGCGCCGAGCATGTACGACTCGATCCACGCGTACTCCTGCTCGAAGTGCATGAGCGCCGTACGCTCGCTCGTCCGCTCCAGCCGCCACCGTCCGTAGGTTGCAGACTGCCGCCGTCCGGCCACGCCCTGTTGGAGGACACGGAACGGATCCTCCGAGAGCAGGCGCAACATCGTCCGGCCGAGCAGGCTGCGGGAGAAGTACACCGCGTTGTCGCGCCCGACCTCGTGCATGCCCGCGTGGACCTCTTCGGGGGACCGCAGGAGCGCACCGGCGACGGCGACGTGCTCGAGCAGCTCACCCGCGGGGTACATGCGAAGGGGCGAGTATGTCTCCGGCATGAGACGTTGGTATGCTGCCAGCTTCCCGGCCCGTTCGAGCATCCCACTCACCGCGTTGAAGTACATGCCCCGCCACTTGGCGGATGGCGGGATGATCGCGAGCCGCACCTGCAGATCGCAGTGTTGCGAGATCTCATCGAGCAGGCGTTCACGCTCGTCCACGGCGGGAGCATACTGCGACTGGCCGGAAGTGCGGTCCGAAATGTCGTGCTGGGGTGGAAACTTCGAATACTGAGCGGATCCGGTGCCTGGAGTTCAAGCCAGCTTGAACACGCGGCGGGCGTTTTCGTGGAGGAATTTGGGCCACACCTCCGGCTTGAAGGGGACGTCCTTCATGTCGGTCATGATGCGCTCCAACGAGAGACCCATGGGGAAGTACCCTGCGTACATGATCTTGTCCGCGCCGCGCGTGTTGGCGTACTGGATGATGGCCTTGGGGTAGTGCTTCGGCCGGAAGGCGCTGGTGCAGTAGTACAGGTTCGGGTACTTGAGCATCAGCTTGATGGCCAGGTCGACCCAGGGCTCGGCCCCGTGGCGCATGACGAAGCGCAGCTCGGGGAAGAACCAGCAGACCTCGTCGATGAGCTCCACCTTCTGGGGGGCCATGGGCAGGCGTGGGCCCGGGACGCCCACCGTCAGAGACACAGGGATGTCCAGCTCGCAGCACGCCGCGTAGATGGGGTACCACTTCTTGTCGTTGATGGGCACCTGCGGGCAGAGGCCCGAGGGGAAGCCGGTCACGCACTTGATGCCGTACTGCTTGTGCAGCTGCTTGATCTTGCGGACCTCGTCCATCCCGAGGTTGGGGTCTGCGCCGTAGCAGGCGAAGAAGCGGTCCGGGTGTCGCTCGATGGCGCCGACGTTCTGGTTCTTGTCCGTGTTGACGCTGATCATCGCCTGGGCGATGCCCCAGCGGTCCATCTCGCTCAGCGTGTAGGCGACGTAGTCCTCGTGCTTCCCCGTGTCCGGGATGTCCTTGAACATGTACTGCGCGGGCATCTTGAAGACGCTGCGGCTCTCCTCGTCGCGCAGCAGGGGCTTCATGGACTCGTACCAGGCGCTGTTGTCCTCGCCGGGGATCTGGAGCATCAGGTCGATGGCGCGGTAGTCTTTGGGGTCTGCAGGGAGAGACATGCGGGGACTTTCGGCTGGGGGCTCGAATAGCGGCGGGCGCGGCTGGACAGCGGCACCTGCGTGAGATAGAACGTGTTCTACTTTATGGCGCACGGCGCGCTCCACGCAAGCCGTCGCGCACGCGAGCAGCAGAAACCCCCACCCGAAGCCGCGGCCCTGCCGCAGTACGAGGATTCCATGGCGGAAGTCACCCCCGAGGTCCTGATCGAGCGAGCCCGCAAGCTGGCTCCGACCCTGCGCGAGCGCGCCGAGAAGGCCAGCGAGCTGCGGCGCACCCCCGACGAGACCATCGCGGACTTCCACGAGCTGGGGTTGTTCAAGGCGGTGCAGCCCAAGCGCTACGGCGGCTACGAGATGAACCCCAAGGTGCTCTACCAGCTGCAGGTGGAGCTCGGGCGGGGCTGCGCGTCGAGCGCGTGGGTGTTCGGCGTGCTCAGCGTCCACACCTGGCAGCTCGCCCTGTTCCCGAAGGAGACGCAGGACGAGGTCTGGGGTGACGACCCGAAGACGCTGATCTCGTCCAGCTACATGCCGGTCGGCAAGTCATCGTGGCTGGACGACGGCGCGGTCACCCTCAGCGGGCACTGGTCGTTCTCGAGCGGCTGCGACCACGCGCAGTGGATCTTCCTCGGCGGCTTCGTGCCCACCGAGGCGGGCAGCCCCCCGGACATGCGCACCTTCCTGCTCCCGCGCGCGGACTACGAGATCAAGGACAACTGGTACGTGTCCGGCCTCAAGAGCTCGGGCAGCAAGGACGTCCTCGTCAACAACGCGAAGGTGCCCGCGCACCACATGCACAAGTTCTTCGACGGCTTCCGCTCGAACAGCCCCGGCAACGAGGTCAACACCTCGCCGGTCTACCGCTATCCGTTCGGGCAGATCCACGTGCGCTCGGTCAGCACGCCGGCGCTCGGGGCCGCGCTGGGCGCGCTCGAGTCGTTCAACGAGTACATGAAGACCAAGGTCTCGCAGGCCACCGGCGGCAAGGCCTCCGACAACCTGCTCAACAACATCGCGGCGGCCGAGGCTGCGGCCGTGATCGACCGCGAGATCATCACGCTGGAGCGCAACTTCGACGAGATGTTCGGCTACCTCGAGCGCGGCGAGCCCATCCCCCTCGAGCGCCGCGCGCGCTTCCGCAACGACTCGGCGCGCGCCGTGAGCGCCGCCGTCGAGGTGGTGGACGCGCTCTTCACCGCGTGCGGTGGCCGCGTGCTCTTCCAGGGCAACGACATCAACCGTCACTGGCAGGACGTGCACGCCATCCGCGCGCACCACGCCAACGGCCCGGACAAGCCCGCCGCCAACTTCGGCGCCATGCAGTTCGGCAACAAGAACACCGACTTCTTCATCTGAAGTGCGCGTGCCCGTCGGGTTTCCGGCGGCGCGCCCCGAGCACGGAGCAAGAACGCACATGAGTCTCATTCAGCAGCTCGGCTTCCTCGAGTTCGAGGTCTCGGACCTCCCCGCGTGGGAGGGCTTCATGACCAAGGTGCTGGGTACCCAGCTGGTGGACAAGGCCGAGGACGGAACCATGCGCTTCCGCATGGACGGCCACGCCTACCGCTTCGTGGTCACGCCCGGCCCGCGCGACGACCTGCGCACCATGGGCTGGCAGGTGGAGAGCGCCGCCAAGCTCGAGGAGTGCGCGGCGCGTCTCACCGCTGCTGGCGTCGAGATCACGCGCGGCGACGCAGCGATGTGCGTGGCTCGCGGAGTGCTCGGTCTCATCGCGTTCCGTGACCCCGGCCGCATCCCGGTGGAGATCTTCCACGGTCCGTCGCTCGGGCGCGAGCCGTTCCGCAGCGACTACGTGGGCTCGCACTTCGTGGCCGACGAGCTGGGGCTCGGGCACTTGGTCATCTCCACGCGCAACCGCGACGAGAGCCGCGACTTCTACATGAACGTGCTCGACTTCAAGCTCAGCGACCACATCGTCTGCGAGATCGGCACGTACCAGGTGGACATCGCGTTCCTGCACACCAACCCCCGCCACCACAGCCTCGCCATGGGCGGGCCGATGCCCAAGCGTGTGCACCACTTCATGCTGCAGGTCGCGAACATCGACGACGTGGGCCTGGCCTACGACCGCGCCCGCGACAACGGCGTGGTCATCGAGCAGGAGCTGGGCCGGCACCCGAACGACCGGATGTTCTCGTTCTACGCGCAGACGCCGAGCGGCACCCAGTTCGAGTTCGGCCATGGGGGCCGTCTGATCGACGACGCCACGTGGGAGCCCACCACGTACCACGCCATCAGCGAGTGGGGGCACCGTCGCCCGCCGCGCAAGCGCCCCAAGCCCGAGACGACGGCCTGAGCCGCGGGAGACCGGACGACATGACGAACGACGCGCTGGACCGAGCGAAGATCGAGGAGCACGGCGACGCGCTCTACACCGCCTTGCGCGCGCGCAAGACCCTCACGCCGCTGACGCAACGCTGGCCCGAGATCACCATCGCCGACGCCTACCACGTGTCGCTCCACATGGTGAACCGCCGCATCCGCGACGACGGCGAGGTCATCATCGGCAAGAAGATCGGCGTCACCAGCAAGGCCGTCCAGGAGATGCTAGACGTTCACCAGCCGGACTTCGGCTACCTCACGGACAAGATGATGTACCCGAACGGCGGGCCCATGCCCATCAGCGAGCAGCTCATCCAGCCGCGCGCCGAGGGCGAGATCGCGTTCAAGCTGAAGAAGGACCTGGTGGGCCCCGGCGTCACGAACGAGGACGTGTTGGCCGCGACCGAGTACGTGATGGCCTGCTTCGAGATCGTCGACAGCCGCGTCAACGACTGGAAGGTGCGGATCCAGGACACCGTGGCGGACAACGCCAGCTGCGGCCTGTTCGTGCTGGGTGACGAGCACGTCAGCCCCGAGGGGCTGGACTTCCCCAACCTGCAGATGCGCGTCTACAAGAACGGCGCGCTCCTCAGCCAGGGCCTCGGCAGCGCGGCGCTCGGCTCGCCCGTCAACTGCGTCACCTGGCTGGCCAACACCCTCGGCGAGTTCGGCATCTCGCTCAACGCGGGCGACGTGGTGCTCTCCGGGTCACTCGTGCCGCTCGAGCCCGTCGTCGCGGGCGACGAGATGCGCCTCGAGGTCGACGGCGTCGGCACGGCGAGCGTGCGCTTCACCTGAGCGCGTCGCGCTCGTTCTCCACTCCTCCATCTCCCCAGTTTTCGGCCGCACACGCGGCGCAGCGCGAGGCAACGATGTCCAAGAAGATCAAGGCAGCCATCATCGGGTCCGGCAACATCGGCACGGACCTGCTCTACAAGGCCCTCCGCAGCGAGGTCATCGAGCCCGTGTGGATGGTGGGCATCGAGGAGGCCTCCGAGGGTCTGGCGCGCGCGCGTCAGCTCGGGCTCAAGTGCACCCACGAGGGCGTGGCCGGGCTCGAACCGCACATCGCCGCCGACAACATCCAAATCGCCTGGGACGCCACCAGCGCCTACGTGCACGCCGCCAACAACGACATCGTCAAGAAGTACGGCGTGAAGATGATCGACCTGACGCCTGCGGCGATCGGCCCGTTCTGCGTGCCGCCGGTCAACCTGGCCGCGATGGTCGGCGAGCAGGCCCAGAACGTGAACATGGTCACGTGCGGTGGGCAGGCCACCATCCCCATGGTCGCCGCCGTCAGCCGCGTGCAGCCCGTGGCCTACGGCGAGATCGTCGCGACCGTCTCGTCGAAGTCGGCCGGCCCCGGCACCCGCAAGAACATCGACGAGTTCACGCGCACGACGGCGCGCGGCGTGACCGAGGTCGGCGGCGCCAAGGAGGGCAAGGCCATCATCATCATCAACCCGGCCGAGCCGCCGCTCATCATGCGCGACACGGTGCACTGCCTGACCGAGGGCGAGCCCGACCAGGCGGCGATCACCAAGTCCATCTTGGAGATGGTCAAGGAGGTCCAGAAGTACGTGCCCGGCTACACGCTCAAGAACGGCCCGGTGTTCGACGGCAAGCGCGTGTCGGTCTTCCTCGAGGTCGAGGGCCTGGGGGACTTCCTCCCGAAGTACGCCGGCAACCTGGACATCATGACGGCCGCCGGGCTCCGCACGGCCGAGATCTTCGCGGAGCAGATGCTCGCGGACGCCGCCGCCTGAACCCCCACCCGACGCAGACGAAAAGGACTCCGCCATGAACCTCAACGGCAAGAGCATCATCCTCCACGACATGTGCCTGCGCGACGGGATGCACCCGCAGCAGCACCAGATCACCGTCGACCAGATGGTCCAGACCGCCACCGCGCTCGACGCGGCCGGGATGCCGCTGATCGAGGTCACGCACGGCGACGGGCTCGGCGGCGCGTCGGTGAACTACGGCTTCCCCGCGGCGAGCGACGAGGAGTACCTGCGCGCGGTCGTGCCCAAGATGAAGAACGCCAAGGTCTCGGCGCTGCTGCTCCCCGGCATCGGCACCGTCGACCACCTGCGCATGGCGCTCGACTGCGGCGTGAGCACCATCCGCGTGGCCACTCACTGCACCGAGGCCGACGTCTCCGAGCAACACATCAAGCTCGGCGCGAAGCTCGGGATGGACACGGTGGGCTTCCTGATGATGGCGCACATGATCTCGCCCGAGAAGCTGGTGGAGCAGGCCAAGCTCATGGAGAGCTACGGCGCCAACTGCCTCTACATCACGGACTCGGCGGGCTACATGCTGCCGGACGACGTCACGGCCCGCATCGGGCTGCTCAAGTCGCAGGTGAACGCCGGCACGCAGGTGGGCTTCCACGGCCACCACAACATGCACATGGGCATCAGCAACTCGCTGGCCGCCATCGAGGCCGGCGCGGACCGCATCGACGGCTCGACGGCGGGCATGGGCGCGGGCGCGGGCAACACGCCGCTCGAGGTGTTCGTCGCCGTGCTCGAGCGCATGGGCGTCCAGTCGGGCGTGGACCTCTTCAAGCTCATGGACGTGGCCGAGGAGATCGTCTACCCGATGATGCACCACAAGGTGCGCACGGACCGCGACTCGCTCACGCTGGGCTACGCGGGCGTGTACTCGTCGTTCCTGCTGTTCGCCAAGCGCGCCAGCGCCAAGTACGGCGTGCCCTCGCGCGACATCCTGATGGAGTTGGGTCGCCGCGGCACCGTGGGCGGTCAGGAAGACATGATCGAGGACCTGGCGCTCGACTTGGCCAAGGCGCGCGCGGCGGCCAGCGCCGAAGCGGAGTGAGCTCATGAGCCAGCCCAGCGAGCACAGCGAGAGCGCCGAGCTGCGCGAGTTCCGCGCAGAGATGCGCGCCTTCATGCGTGAGGAGGCGCCCAAGAGCCTGCTGGGCACGTCGCCCTGCGGCCCCTTCGACGGCTACTGGGGCGGCAAGCTGCACCCCGAGGTGCCGGCCGACGTGCTGCGTTGGCGCGACGTCACGCTCGCTCGTGGCCTGACGGCGCCCACCTGGCCCAAGGCCTACGGCGGCGCGGGGCTCACGTTCGCGCACGCGAAGGTGCTGTACGACGAGATGCGCGAGCTGGGGCTGCCGCGCCCCGTGGTGGGCTTCGGGTTCGCCATGATCGGCCCCACGCTGCTGCAGTTCGGCAACGAGGAGCAGAAGCTGCAGCACCTGCCCGCCATCTGCGCGGGCGAGATCCGCTGGTGTCAGGGGTACAGCGAGCCCAACGCGGGCTCCGACCTCGCCAACGTGCAGCTGGCGTGCGAGCCCGACGGGCCGGACCACTACATGCTCAACGGGCAGAAGGTGTGGACCAGCCACGCCGACCGCAGCGACTGGATCTTCTGCCTGGCGCGCACGGACCGCGCGGCGAAGAAGCAGAAGGGCATCACGTTCATCCTGGTCGACATGCGCACCGAGGGCGTCACGCCGCGCAAGATCGAGCTCATCAGCGGGGCGTCCCCGTTCTGCGAGACCTTCTTCGAGAACGTGCGCGTGCCGCGCAGCAACGTGGTGGGCGAGGTCAACGCGGGCTGGACGGTCGCGAAGGCCCTGCTCGGCCACGAGCGCTCGATGATCGGGCAGTCCATCGGGCGCGACCCGGGCTCCACGCAGCGTGAGCTGGTGAAGCTGGCGCGCAAGCACCTGGACGCGCCCGAGGGTCCGTTGCCCGATGCGTTGCAGCGCGACCGGGTGGCGGCGGTCTCCATGGAAGAGGCGGCCTTCCAGCTCACGCTGGACCGCTTGGCGCAGGCGCGCGCTGCGGGCGGGCCGGGGACCGAGAGCTCCATCATGAAGATCGTCGCGACCGAGCTGAAGCAGCGGCGCTTCGAGGCGGGCATGGCGCTCGCGGGCGCGCAGGGGCTCGGCTGGGAGGGCGACGCGTTCGACGACGAGGACCTGAGCTACACGCGCGAGTGGCTGCGCTCGCGCGCCAACACCATCGAGGGCGGCAGCTCCGAGGTGCAGCTGAACATCATCGCCAAGGCGGTGCTCGGCCTGCCGGAGGTGAAGTGATGAGTGTCGTGGTGAGCAACGGGCAGGAGACGCTCACGCTGGTGCTGGACGAAGAGCAGCAGATGCTGCGCAGCACCGTGCGGCAGTTCGTGGACCAGCACGCCCCCGTGGGGCGCCTGCGCACGCTGCGCGACGCGCGTGACGAGCGCGGCTACAGCGCGTCCGTGTGGTCCGAGATGGCCGAGCTGGGCTGGCTGGGGCTGCAGGTGCCAGAGGCCCACGATGGCCTGGGCTTGGGCTTCTTCGACCTCACGGTGGTGCTCGAGCAGTGTGGGCGAAAGCTCATGCCCGAGCCGCTGGTGAGCACGCTGCTGCTGGGGGCGCAGGCGCTCATGCTGGGCGGGACCGAGGCGCAACAGGCGGCCTGGCTGCCCGGCATCGCGACGGGCGAGAAGGTGGTCACGCTCGCGTTCGACGAGCGCGGCGCGCGTGGCAACCCGCATGCCGGCAAGGCGCTGGCTGCGCGCAGCGGCGCGGGCTTCACGCTGAGCGGGACCAGGGTGGGCGTCCTCGACGCGCACGTGGCCGACCTGATCCTCGTCAGCGCGCAGGTGGGGGAGGGCGGTCCGCTCGGGCTGTTCCTGGTGGACCCGAAGGCCGCCGGCGTGACCGTCACGCGGCACGTCGCGCTCGACCTGCGCAACGCGGGCACGGTGACGCTGGCTGACGTGGCGGTGGGCGCGGAGGCGCTGCTCGGTGGCGACGCGGCCCTCGAGGTCGGCGACGGTGGCGTGGCCCTGGTCGACCGCGTGCTGGACCGCGCGCGCATCGGCCTCGCGGCCGAGATGCTGGGCGGCATGGAGCAGGCCTTCGAGGACACCGTCGCGTACCTCAAGGAGCGCGTGCAGTTCGACCGCCCGCTGGGCTCGTTCCAGGCCCTGCAGCACCGCGCCGCGCGCCTCTACTGCAGCATCGCGCTGGCGCGCTCCGCCGTGCTCGCCGCGGCGCGCGTGGTGGACCAGAGCGGCGACCCGCGGGAGGTGGCCAAGTACGCCGCGCTGGCGAAAGTGCGCGCCAGCGAGGCCTTCTACGACGTGGCGCGCGAGGCCATCCAGATGCACGGCGGCATCGGCATGACCGACGAGCACGACATCGGGTTCTACCTGAAGCGCGCCCAGACCACCCTCGTGACCTTCGGCACCAACGACGCGCTGCGGGCGCGCTGGGCCGAGCTCAACGGGTACTGACGACTCGCCCGTTCACGGGCTCATGTAACGACAGCGGAGACACAGCCATGAAGCGGTACGAGAACAAGAACGTGGTCATCACGGGCGCGGCCCAGGGCATCGGTCAGGCGACGGCAAAGCGCATCGCCGAAGAGGGCGGCAGCGTCGCCCTGATCGACATCAAGGGCCTCGAGAAGACCCACAAGATGGTCGAAGACCTGGGCGGCAAGGCCTTCAGCTTCGAGTGCGACGTGACGGACGGCGCGAAGGTCAAAGAGACGGTGGACGCCGCGGCGGAGGCCCTGGGCGGCTTCGACACGCTGTTCCACATCGCGGGCATCCTGCGCACCTACCACACGCACGAGATGACCTTCGATCAGTACCACCAGATCATGAACATCAACATGCACGGCACGTTCTACGTGAACCAGGCCGCGCTGCCGCACCTGCTGAAGAACAAGTACAGCTGCATCACGAACATGGCGAGCACCGCCGCCATCGGCAGCCACCCGTGGATGAGCGCCTACGCCGCGTCGAAGGGCGCCGTGGTGAGCTTCACCCGTGCGCTGTACATCGAGTACGTGAAGCAGGGCCTGCGCGCGAACAGCGTCGTCGGCGGCGGCATCGCCACCAGCCTGCACTCGGACTTCAAGGCGCCTCCCGGTGGCGACATGAAGCTGCTCGCGGGTGCCATGCCCTTCGTGGGCTTCGCCAAGCCGGAGAAGATCGCCTCCGTGTTCGCGTTCCTCGGTTCCGACGACGCGCGCTTCATCAACGGCACCGAGATCCGCGCCGACGGCGGCGCGCTCTCCTGATTCCACCAGTGTCTTTGGGCTGAGCCGTGGTCGACCGACCCCGCGCCGAGTTTCGGCGCCGCACGGTCGGTCGACCCGCCTCCGTGATGGTGGAAATACGCCTCACGGGGGGTCTCAGCATGGTTTACGGAGGGTTTCGCTCGTGGTCTACTCGCCCACTATGAAGCTTCGGTTTCGTCGCCAGTCGACCACCGCCGCGCTGGCACTCCTCGTCCTCGCGACGGGCCTCGCGCTTCCCGCGCAGCGCGCCCGCGCCAACTCGGAGCCGCCCAGCGTGCACGGCGCCCGCTACACCGGCACGGGTGGCCTCGGCGCGGCGTTCGTCGAGGGCCCTCCGTCGGTCTTCCACAACCCGGCGGGCCTGTTGTCCATCGACAAGTTCGAGCTGACGCTGGGCTTCACGACGCTGCTGGTCACGTACAACGCGCCCTTCGGTGGCTACGGCAGCGAGCAGGACAGCCCGCCGCTGATCGGACCGCTCCCGTTCCTCGGCGCGGGTTTCCGCGTGGCCGACGATTGGGTGGTCGGCCTCAGCCTGTACATCTCGGTCGGGTTCGGCGGCAACTTCACGAACATTGGACTGCTCACCGAGGGCGCACGCGTGACGCGCGACACCGAGGGCAATGTGGTCTCTACCGATGGGACGCAGGACCCGTTCGTGACGGACCCTCCGGTCGATCAGTCCGTCCAGCTCTTCATCGCCGAGCTGGCCATCCCTGTCGCGTGGGAGCCAATCGAGGGGCTCCGCTTGGCGGCCGCCCTGCGCCTCCCCTACGGGAACTTCAAGGCTGTGGCGTTCCAGGACATCGTGGGTACGTGGGCGCCGGCAGAGCAGACCGTGGCGGGCTTCGGCATCCCGGGGGTCTTTCTGGGGGTGCAGTACGACGTGAGCGACGTGGTGACCATCGGCGCTGCGTACCGCAGCCAGGTTCGCGTGCACATGTCGGGGCGAGTCGACCTGCCGAACGGCCTCGGGTCGATCGGTGGCCGCAGGGCAGCCAGCCTGGCCGCTGAGACGGATTGGTACGTCCCGCACATGATCCGCGCGGGCGTGGCGTTCCACCTGCTCGAGCGCCGCCTGATGTTGTCG